>JAGVPB010000025.1 GCA_020052415.1 Bacteroidales bacterium
GGAGGATGCAACTGTTATAAAACTTCTTTCGGAAACCATCGGGGAACTGAGAAAAGAAGGACGATGCCTTGTAGTAACCGAGTACAGGGAGAAATGCTTTCACATCACAGTTAAATGACTTGTCCGACATGAGTGTTCTTCAGTAAAAATAAAAAACAGGAATGAATTTCTATATTTTTCTATAAATGTCAGGATAAGTTTAACTTTGTATTGACAAAGACAATTGAAAGCGGTAATTTTATGTAATGCTGGTGTTAAACCTTAATATATATGAATTGTTTTGTAATTAAATTAATTAAAATTTACGTCAATGATTATACTTTATGTGATTTTAGGAATTATCCTGCTCATCCTCATTGCAGGGCTGCTTATTTCAAAGGACATGAACTTTGAAAAGTCCATTACTATTCAGGCTGACTGCGAAAAAATCTGGCCTCATATTTATAAATTGTCGGCCATGGATCGCTGGAGCCCCTGGAGTTCAAAAGATCCCGACATGAAAACAACTCTCACAGGCACCGATGGTACCGTAGGAGCAAAACAGTCGTGGGTAAGCAAAGTGAAAAATGTTGGAGAAGGCAGTCAAACTATTGCCAATCTTGTAAAGCCCAACCTTGTTGAAACAAAGCTCGATTTCATCAAGCCTTTCAAAAGCAAGGCGGATGCTTACATTAAATTATCTCCTAACGGCAATGAAACAATTGTTACGTGGGGATTTAAAAGCAAAATGCCTTACCCCATGAACCTGATGAAACTTTTTATGAATTTTGAAAAATCAATGGATGCCGAATTCGGGCAGGGGCTGGCTAAACTGAAAGAATTATGTGAAAAGCAGGTATTGTTCGAACCAATGGGGCTGAAGGTGGGTATATGAAATATGCGGAAATTGATTGAAATTTTTTGAAACAGATGGATATTAGTTGATAGTGGTTGATATTATTTGATATTGGCTGTTATTGGCTTAATGGAATTTATTAACAACTATGAACTAGAACTAAAGAGTCCACTTCGAACATCAGACTATCCCATTATGAAATACGTTCACACCAATATAATTTCTAAAATAGGAGAAATAACAAGCCATCATGTAGAATGTGTCGGACAGCTTACTTTCATTTACATTTCTGATCCTGATGGAAATATCATAGAAATCCAAAGGTGAGACTAAAGTAAAATTTCGGCAATTGGAATTCAGAAAGATGAATTACTGGTTTTTCAATATCAGGTAAGAATACGGTTCAAATGTATATTCCCCTGCCAACGAAACAGGTTCGTTAGAAAAAACATCCACCCATGATTTGCCTTGAATATCTGCAGGAGGAGAATAGTTGACAGTGGAATTCCGCACATTCACCAGAAATAAGACATCTTCGCCTGCTAAACTTTTTTTAAATACTGCAACCTGGTTATTCGGATAGGTTGTCAGGTTTCCTGTTTTCACCGTTTCCGATTGGCTATGGTAGGCAAGCAACTTTTTGTAAGTGCTCAACATGCCCGGATGAAGAGTCCAGTCAATGGGTGAATTGGAAAAGAAGGGTAATGTGTTAACCCGTCCCACTTCCTGACTGGAATAGATCAAAGGGATTCCACCCAGATTAATAGCAATGACCGAAGCCGCTATGGCGCCATTTTCACCGTTGAATAAAGTCATAGGTGTTGCATCCCAGGCAGACTCATCATGGTTAGTGGTGAAGCGCAATTTATGTTTTCCGGCAGGAATTCCATTGTATTCAGTGTTATGAGTTGTAAAGAGTCCGCCAGCACTCTGTCCGTCAAATACATTTTTTAACTGATTGTAAAAATCCCAGGCATAATTCAATTGAAAGCCTGCCATAAAATGATCGGTACGTGCACCTTCAGCAACCAAAATAAGTTTTCTTTCAGGGATCGCTTCGAGCGAATCAATGGCTTGTTTCCAGAAACTGAAAGGGACCATATCCGCTGCATCACAACGAAAACCATCAATTAAAACATCAGTGATCCAGTATTTCATTGCCGATATCATAGCCAGCCTCATTTCGGCATTGCTGAAATTTAAATCAGCTACATCCTGCCAATTGGTTCCCGGGGGATGAACGATTTCGCCGTTTACCTGGGTGTACCAGGAAGTATTTGTAATCCATGGATTATCCCATGCCGTATGATTAGCTACCCAATCCATGATAACAGCAATGTCGCGATTATGAGCTTCTTCCACCAGCTTTTTCAGGTCATCCAGATTGCCATATTCAGGGTTAACCGCGAGATAATCCTTCACACAATATGGTGAATTAACGGTGTTAATTTCGCCTATGGGATGGATTGGCATAAGCCAGATTACATTAACTGAAAGCGCTTTTATTGAGTCAATCCTTTGAGTGATGCCGTCAAAATCACCCGATTGGCTAAAAGCTCTCTCATTGATCTCGTACATGATGATATCTTTGGTATCAGGGACGCCCGCAAAGGGTTCATCGGGTGGTTCGGGTGCAATAACATCAGGTGGATTAAAGTCTTTGCGGCAGGAAAGAACCAGAACAAAAAGAAGCAGGGCAAAATAATTTGTTTTCATCTGTTAACGAACATTTAAAAGCCAATAGTTTGGTCAAAGATAATGAATATATTGAAAATTTTTAAAGCATTATTGCAAAATCACGGGTGAACAATATTCCCATTTAATCTGTTATATTGCTTCTTTACAAAAACACTAATATAAAAGTTTATAAAATTTTAACTTGATGGATACTAAAAAAACAATTGTTGTTGTTGGCGCTACAGGAGCACAGGGCGGTGGATTAGTACAGGCAATATTGAATGATAACGCGCATGAATTTAACGTTCGTGCAATTACACGTAATATTAACTCGGATAAAGCAAAGGAACTATTAAAACAAGGTGCCGAAGTAGTTGCGGCCGATTTAGATGATATTGAAAGTCTCAAAAAAGCTTTTCAGGGGGCATACGGAGCTTATTGTGTAACTTTTTTCTGGAACCATTTTTCTCCAGAGAAAGAAAAAGAAAATGCCAGGGCATTAGCTGAAGCTGCTAAATATGCTGGGATAAAACATGTCATTTGGTCCACACTTGACGATACACGGCATTGGATTCCACTTAACGATAATCGTATGCCAACGTTGCTTGGTAAGTACAAAGTTCCACATTTTGATGCAAAAGGTGAAGCCAATCATTTTTTTACTGACCTTGGATTACCTGTTACTTTTCTTAATACTGTTTTTTACTGGGATAATTTCATATATTTCGGATTGGGGCCAAAGAAAGGACAAGATGGCAAACTGTCAATTTCAATTCCAATGGGCGACAAAAAACTTCCTGGAATAGTAGCTGCTGATATTGGAAAATGTGCCCTGGGAATATTTAAGGCGAATCAAAAGTACATTGGAAAAACCATTGGTATTGCCGGTGAACATTTAACAATAAAAGAGATTGCTGAAACCTTTAGCCAGGTACTTAACAAAGAAGTGATTTACAATTCAATTGAGCCGGAAGTTTATCGAAGTTTTGGATTTCCGGGAGCCGAAGATATGGGAAACATGTTCCAGTTTAAACGCGATTTTGAGCAGGAATACTGCAAATCAAGAGACCTTGAATTAACGCGATTACTGAATCCAACAGTTCGCTCATTCAAGGATTGGCTTATCCAGAATAAAGATTTAATACCCCAAGAATAGTCAAATACCGGAAGCATTGCATTTCCTGATTATAAAATAACACTAAGTCCGTGTTAATAAATGTGGGATGAGGATTCCACCTGTGTCCGGCATTTATTGCAAAGGAAAATTTTTTTCTGATCAATATCTTCAATGTAAGTGCTTGACCTCATCACACAACTGGGAACATAGCAATGAACCAGGCCAAATGTATGTCCGAGCTCATGAATCACTACTTTTCTGAAACGGTCAAGCAGAAGGTCATCATCTTTTATCAGCCCGTATTGTTCATTTTTGAGCCTGTAAATAGACGCAATACCGGTTCTGCCATTAAAAATTGCCTGTCCGAATATATAGGTAAGAATAGGAATAAATAGATCCACCCCGAATAATCCTATGGTCTTTAAAGAATTGGGTTTGGAAACAGAATCAAGAAATTTTAATAATTTATTTCCATCGTACTGCCGTCGTGTCGGATCATAATATTCATTTAAATCCAAATGACTCTCCCCAAGTTCAACGGGGTGAAGAAATTCGTGGGTTATATCATCAGCAATTATTTCGAGAGAATTATTATCGAAATGCCCATGAGATATTAATAATATGCTACGTTTATTCAATGAAATATAACCTTAATGAATACATGAATTTTTCAAGTCCGTTGATGCAATTCAGAGCTATTATAAAGTCCGGGATTATTTTACCGATTTTAAGCCGTATTTTTTGATTTTATTGTAAAGGGTAACCCTGTCCACCTTCAATGCTCTTGCCGAACGGGAAATATTCCAGTCGTACTTTGTGAGAATTTCGAAGATATATTTTTTTTCAAGGTCATCGAGGCTTTCAAATGAGCTGCTTACGATATCTTTACCAAGTGGTAAATCTTTAAGAGTGATTTCCTTTCTGTTTCCAATTACAATAGCACGCTCAATCATGTTTTCGAGTTCACGAACATTTCCCGGAAAATCATACTCTTCGAGGCGTTTTATAACGGACTGTTCAATAGTAATGATGTCCCGGCTCATAGAAGTACAATATTTTTTTATAAAATGATCAACAAGCATTGGGATATCTTCAAGTCTCTGCCGCAACGGCGGTATCATAATATTTACTACATTTAACCTGTAATAGAGGTCCTCGCGGAAAGTACCATTTTCTACCAGTTTTTTCAAATCCCTGTTTGTAGCACATATTACCCTGAAATCCGATTTAATTTCTTTATTGCCTCCTACGCGCACAAAGGTCTTTGATTCAAGCACCCGCAACAATTCTATTTGCATTTTCCCTGAAATGGTGGCTATTTCGTCAAGGAAGATGGTACCTCCATCGGCCATTTCAAATCTGCCTTTTCGGTTGAACATAGCTCCTGTAAATGCTCCTTTTTCGTGTCCGAAAAGCTCGCTCTCAAGTAAACTTTCAGATAAAGCGCCGCAATGAACGCTCACCATCGGAAAATATTTGCGTGTTGAATTCGAATGAATTGCGCGCGCGATAAGTTCTTTACCGGTACCGCTTTCACCGGTTATGATCACGGATGAATTAGATTGAGCAACGCTTTCAACATCCCTGAGTACCTTCATCATAGCATCACTGTTCCCCACAATATCTTCAATATTTTCAAGAGAAATGATCTTATTTTTCAGGACTTCATTTTCGGCCTGCAACGCAATCTGGCTTGCAGCATTACGGATTAAATGGGACAGGTCATCGGGGTCAAAAGGTTTTGTCACATAATCATAAGCTCCGTCTTTTAAAGCCTGAACTGCAGTTTCAACAGACGCGAACGCAGTCATAACTATGACAATAGAATCCTTATTCAGCGATTTGATCCTCCTGTGCATTTCCAGTCCGTCCATCCCGGGCATTTTAATATCGGCAAGGATGATATCATAGTTTCTTGATTCGAGCATTGACAGCGCTTCCTTGGCATTTTGGGCACAGTCAACATAATAGCCATCCTCGATGAACCAATTGTACAAAGAATCTCTTACCGATTCTTCATCATCAACGATTAACAGTGTAATTTTTTTTGTCATTATTTTTTTCTTAATTCTTTGCTAAAGGTAAAATGATTGAAAGTGAAGTTCCTCTCCCAGGCAGTGATTCTATCTCGATTTTTCCCTTATGACTTTGGACTATTCCATGAACAATAGCCAGTCCTAAGCCTATACCGCTTGCCTTCTGCTTTGCCGAGAAAAACGGCTCAAAAATGTGAGGAAGGTCAACAGCCGCGATGCCAACACCGTTATCAGATATTTCGATCCTGATATGTTCCGGGTCAGGATTAGATGTTTTTATAATAATTTCTCCATTTTCAGTAACTGCTTCCGAAGCATTTACCAAAATAGCGACGCATGCTTGTTTGATTTGATTTTCACTGCAATAGATTAAATCGGAAGGAGCCTTAAATTCAGTGTAAAAGTTTATGTTCGCTATTTTCATCTGATGAGCCATCAAATCATAAGTCTCTTTCAATATTTTATGCAATTGTTTGTTTTCAAGATTTTCCTGGTCTTTTCTTGAAAAATCAAGCAAGCCCTTCACGATGTCACCACAACGTTTGGTTTCTGCTTCAATCACTTTCAAATACTTTAACATGGATTCTTTTGCCTTATGATCCATATCCAGCTTACTTAAATTTTTATGAACCAGCTTTGTATAAGTCAGAACACCTGATAAAGGATTGTTAATTTCGTGTGCGACCGAAGAGGATAATTTTCCCAGCGAAGCTATTCTCTCCACATGGATCAGCTCATTTTGAATTTCAGATAATTCTTCCGATTTTTTTTGTACCTTATATTCAAGCTGGTGCGACCAATTCTCCAGTTCCTTATTGGCTAAATTCAGATTATCGAGCATGTTATTGAAGGCCACTGATACCATCCTCATGTCATCAAGTAGGTCCGGTTTTATTTCCAGGCGCATACTCTTATCACCGTTTGCGACAGCCTCGCTGGCACTGATAATGGCATTGAGCGGATTTTTAATTTTTTTCCTGGTAAACATTATTAAAAAAGAAACAAGTAAAAGTGTAGTAAATGCAGCCAGCAGGAAAAAATCTCTGGAGGATTTGCTGACAGCCATATCAAGGTCCTGTAACGGAACTTTTATGATCAGAGATCCGAGAACTACTTCAGACTCTTCATGAGCATGGCAGGAATTGAGGTAACAGGATTTCTCATTGTAAATAGGTGACCTGATCAATAATTGCCTGTGCCCATTACCACTTAGTGTCATGCTGCACGCACTTACTTCATCAATGATCCGGTACGATTTATCTTTGTCAGGAAACATTGATTTAATATCCTGATGACAACTTTTACAATCAGGATTGCTCTGGCGGATTGTATCGAAAGCAAACGTTGAATAAACCAGGCTGTCAATATTATTGTACATATTTACCTCATCAATACCCGGCATCGTATTAATGATATCGAGCGTGCTTTGCAATGAACTCTTGTCATTTTTAAGCATGGAATAATACAGCGCACCTTCAACCATTGACCCAATATTATTTCCATTCTGCCGGATTACCGTATTCAAATATTTTTCATATACTGATTTGAAAATTAAACCAAAGGATAAAAACAAAAAGAGTGATAATAAGGTAATTATGTAAATGACACGGCCATATATTGATGACCTGAACCTCAAATATTTTGTATAAAATTGAAATGCTTTGCTGTTTTTCAGACCGGTAAGCTTAATATTAGCCATAACCCTTGTTTATTGAGTATCATTCGTTTTAACAGAAACTGAATGATTAATCTGGCTGCAAAATACTAAAAAAACCGGTGTAATGGTATCAGTTTTAAACAATTCTTTTATTTAACTTAGAAATGTATCCTGGAATTCTGCCCAGATTTTATCATCTAAATCTGACAGGATATTTTTTCGCAGTTCACCACCTTCCTGGTAGGTGATCATAGAAGGCTCTGAAGAATACTTACCAAGGGCCATAGCCAAAAAATCCTTCAGCCTGTCAATCTCTTTAGTCAGCCAAAACGTAGCCTCTTCAGCAAGATAATACTTATTAGTTTCGGCCAGCCAGTGAGTCGGCTTAATAGCATAAATCCATCCTTCTCCGTATGGATCCTCCTGCATAAGTCCCGGACTTTCACTTAATGTTAGGTTTGTCGCGACAATTTCACCCGATATAGGTGATAATATCCGGAGCTTTTTGCCTCTTTGATCAATTTCTGCGAAAACTTCTCCTTTCCTGAGCTTTTCCCCCGGAGATTTTAGCTGTTTGACATTTACATCACCAACGACCTGAAGGAGAAAATCATCAAATCCAACTTTGGCATTCCCTGATTTTTCCATGAATGCCCAGGTGTGATTTTTACTATAGAACAAACCCTGCGGTAACCGCAATATTCTTGCAGTAATTACACCCATCATTTTATGTATTTTCTTTGCCACAGGTAATTGCTTATTGATGATAATCCAGAATGGGATCAGGATGATCAGGAACGCGATAATGATCAAATATTCTATTCCTTTTGTCTCAAAAATGTCAGTAAATGAATAACCGTCCATTGTAAATAATTTTTAATGTCAGATTAAAGTTTGTTTATCTATTTAATATTTTTTACCCATGATGGTGAATCACGCAGTACAGGCATGCGATTTATCACCCACCTGAATATCCATATTTCTGTGAAAATAACCGCCAGGGTTACAACAATTTCCATCCATGTCGGGTAATAATGGGAAGCAGCATCCCATTTGAATCCGATGACGGACACGTTTAACCTGTTGATGATGATCCCAACCATAGTGATAACCGAGGCTACCTTGATCAGTAAAATATTATTTTTCCTGTAGCTGAAAAAGAAGAGCAACATCGGACAAATTACAAATCCGATCATCTCGGTAAGATACCAGTAACCCATCGCTGTATTCAGCATTGTCCAATGCTTTCCATGCACGAAAACGAGTACCTGCAGAAAAAAGTAAGCAAACATTGCTCCGGCACAAATTTTAGATAATCCGTGAATAATTTTGGTATGTGCCTGGTGATTTTTTTCACTGATCTGATCCGAAAATACCTTATGACTGATGGATCCCTCAAAGATGACCATTGAAAGTCCGGCAAAGATGCTGGACACAAAAAACAATATCGGAATGAACTCTGAATACCAGAGGGGATGTATTTTGTCCTTTGCCATCAGGTAAAGCGCTCCCAAACCCGACTGATGAAGTGTGGATAATGTAATCCCGAAAATGACGGCGGCAATGGTCATGCTTGAAAGGATTTTACGGGCACGCCGGGCGCCAAGCCATTCAGCTATTGCAGGTGAAAATTCAATCAATTGTGCGATCATATAGAGCAGGAAATGCCAGGCAACAAGAAATAAAACCGAACTGGTACCAAAGCTGTTCCCGATGATCGGATTGATCACATTCCATGGCCGCCCAAGATCAAGAAGCAATGCTCCTGCATAAAAAACATACGCCAGAAATCCATTCAGTACAGTCACCCTGACTATGGAATGATAGTTTTTCATATTCAGGATATAAACCATAAAAGTGAGCACGTATGCTCCTCCTGCAAACGCAACTCCTGTGACCACATCAAAACCTATCCATAATCCCCAGGGGACTTCCTGCGTAAGATTTGTAATAGATCCGATTCCTTTCCAGAACCGGATTACAATCAATGCCAGGCCCAAAATCATGATGGGTACAGAAATAATGTTGAATGGAGTGAATATTTTGCCTTTTGGTTTAAATTCACTAAGCAAAAACCGCCAAAGGTTCTTATTTTCCTGATCCTTAGCAATAGTAAAGCTATCCATATTACTCATTTTCTTCTATCTTAGGTTTATTATTTTTAGTAGCTTCTTGAATTCCCAGCAAAAGTGCCGGCCACAGAACAAATACCGTCGGGACACTATACAGAAATCCTTTGGACAATTCGGGATAAGAAATCTTCTGGACTTTTGTATTGAAGCCCAGTTCTTCGAAGGGAACAGGCGAAAGGTAAAGAAAACCTGTTCCTCCGGCTTCCTCTTCGCCGTAAATATGATCCACGTACAGATCCGGATTTTCATGTATCCTCCTGCGTGCCTCTTTGATCAGATCTCTTCTTTTTCCAAATACCAAAGCTTCTGCTTCACACTTTTCAACACAGGCAGGCAATTTTCCCTCTAATTGCCGGTCGTAACACATATCGCATTTTGTAATTTTCGGATTCGGGCTGTGATACTCAAACTTGGGAACATCAAAAGGACAGGAAACCATACAATACCTGCACCCCATACACTTTTCTTCCCTCCATATAACCGGGCCTTCTTTAGTCTTATGCATTGCCTGAGTCAGACATGCAGCAGTACAAGCCGGCATGTTACAGTGCATACACTGGCGTTTAACATATACTTCACCCTTGGAAGTGTTATAGCCATTTATAACGGTACGCCTTGATTCATCCGTTTTACGCAGGACACCTATTTCAGGCGCATCAACAGGTTCAGGTAAGTGATTGGCTTCAGCGCACGAGTATTCGCATGTCTGGCAGCCAACACATCGAGTTGAATCATAAAGAATTCCATTGAATTCGATTTCATTTTCATTTTTTGGTGTTGCAATTGTATCTTTTCCTATGGTAAGTGCGGCGCCCGTCACGCCAATTACCCTGAAAAAATTTCTTCTGTCTATCCTCATAACTGCTTAAATTAATTGTTAGAGAAAGTGGTTAACATTTTCAGTGTAAAGCTGATGTATCAATGAATTTTTTTTGAAAATCCTCCCAGGCTTCAGGCCCAAGGTCTCTGAGTACGTGATCTTTAATTTCTCCACCCTCCTGATATGCAACATTCGCATAGCCCAATGATTGTGAATTTACCGAAGATGCAAGAAAATCCTTTAGCAGTAAAAATTCATTTTTTAACCAATCCCTGTATGGTTCAGCTATTTTTAAGAATTGTATTTCACGCGACCAGTTGGATGGCTCTATCATATAGATCCATCCTTCGGAATAAGGCGATGAATTTATTTTGGATGGATTGGTAACAAGCAATTCATTAATATCCTTGATTGTTCCTGAAATCGGTGCATAAACATTTAATTGTTTACCTTCCTGGATCAGTGTTAATATTGGTTCATTCTTTTTAATCCTTTCGCCAGGATTTTTCATTTTTATCCGTGTAAATATCCCGGTCACATGTTGCAGGAAATCATCAATTCCTATTTTTACAATTCCGTCCTTTTCCATAAAAGCCCAGGTGTGTGTTTTGTCGAAATACAAGCCATTGTGAATTTCGACTGAATTTTCATTGAAAGATGTTTTATAACCGGAAATCTCCTTGAGTAAAGAACCTTTTGACCCCTTTCTGCGCTTAATGGTATAGTATCCACTTATCCCAATTACCAGCAGTACAAATAATAATGCAAGCCCAATTATTTGATATGCATTGCTGTTATCAGAAGTTTCGACGTAAATAATTTGATTGTTTAACATATTCAATTTTGATTGCCTTTCGCTGTATGTCAGATCACAATAGCCATATTGTACAAGGGATTGCTGACCTTCGGAAAGGATCCATCTCAGGAATGCCAGTTCAGATTCACTTTTAGGAATCCCTTTTGAAACCGAATACACATCACTGATTAATGTTTTTGGGTATTTACCTATCCAAACTCCTCTGGTGAAATTATTCAGATTATCATATATTTTTTCGAAAGAATCAATTTGTCCATTCTCATTTTTATCAATCGGAAACAGTATTATATTGTCAACAATTTCCTGATTGGCCGAACCGGCAATGTCGGTCAGTTTGCAGAAACCTATTCCAAACCGATCTTTTTGAACGGCAGTAACAAGTTCTTTTCCGTTCAATACTTCTATCCCTTTTAAATACTTTTTATCAATTTCCATGAATCCTGCAATTTCCGAGTTGATCGCTTCATTGTCAATCGAATAGTAATTTACAGCAACATTCTCCCCATTCTCAAGGATCGATCCCCATGTCCGGTATTGTGGATTTTGTAGTAACCTGGCCATATCTGAAGGCGAAATCCCCTGGGAATTGATTAAATTGATATATGGATTTGCAGAGTTAATGATTGGCACTATAATCTCACGTCCTACCACGATATTCACTAATGAATTGTTCTCAAGGGATAGACAGTATTGGTGAGAAAAGAGACCTAAACTCTTTCCGTTAACTAACATAGGATCCAATATATTAAGATCGGATTTGTCAACTTTAATTTCCATGCCTGGATTTAATTTACAATAATCAATGGCCCATTGATTTGCGAGGTCAAATACATCAGGAGAGCAAACAATACTTATTTTTTTCTCACTGGTTGAATGGACTTCATTCCGGGCTTCCCTGGTGGTAGCATCGCCGGAATAATTTAGAAAAATCCAAATGATTAATAACAATGTCTTTTTCATAGTTAATGATTTTAAAATATTTGTCAACCAGATTTTATAAATAGTAACATATTTCCAAATACCCTTTTCAATTATAATACCAAAGAAAAAATCAAATGCATATATCTTATATTCAATGTGTTAGCTGGTCAAGTGTTAAAATTTTAAGCACGACCGAGTGTTGAATTATTCAACATCAACATATAATTTGATACACTAAGTCCTAACTATCAATACATTAATAGCTATGTATATTTATTCATCATCTGTTGAATATATCAGCATGTTAGATTTTTTTGTGATTTTTAGTGACCGGGATGACTGGAAAATTAAAATTAATTATTAATTTTTATTCTGTAATTTTATAGCATCAAATTAAATTATGATATGAAAACTTTATATTTTTTATTAGCAGGATTCTTATTGATCCAACATAATTATTCACAGGATACATTTTCAATATGCGCTGTTGATACTGTTACAGGAGAGGTTGGCAGTGCCGGTGCTTCCTGTATTGGTGAACCCCAATTGCCAGGTGGTTGCAGGATTCTAAGCGATGTGCATCCCGGAGTCGGTGTAATTCATACTCAGGCCTACTACCTTGCCTCCAATCAGAATTATGCACGACAATTAATGAATATGGGTTTACCGCCCCAGCAGATCATTGATTCACTGGTTGCAAATGATGCCCAGAATAATCCAACTAAAAGACAGTATGGTGTTGTTGACCTTTTTGAGGATTCATCAAGACGTGCTGCCTACACAGGTGTTAACTGTGATGATTATAAAAACCATATCATCGGGCAATATTACACCATACAGGGTAATATCCTGCTTGGACAACAAATCCTTGACTCAATGGAAGCCCGCTTCCTGAATACTGAAGGTGAACTGGCTTGCCGGCTTATGGCTGCATTACAGGGAGCTAAAGTAATTGGTGCCGACACCCGTTGCCTCGATGATGGAGTTTCTTCACTATCTGCCTTTTTGAGAGTCGCCCAACCCGATGACCCGGTTAACGATCTCTACCTCGATTTGAATGTACCATCGGCATTCCCTGGTATTGATCCGATAGACTCACTGCAGACTTTACTTGATAATTGGGGTGGATGTCTTGGGTCTGGGATTGGTTCCAATAAAGAAACCGGTAACATTAATATATTTCCAAATCCCGCCGAAAGTACAATTGTTTTCAATATTTCGAAATATGGGTTATATTCAGGCGACTTAGACATTTTTAATAATTTGGGATTAACTGTTTACCAACAAAAAAATATAACAGGCAACAAATTTTCAATAAATTTAACAGGATTACATGGAATATTTTTTTACCGGATTATTGATCAAAACACGATAAGCAAGGGGAAATTTATCATCAAATAGAACCTAAAGAAAATACGAATTATTTAATGATTACTTTCTGCGTCAAAAAACGATCATCGGTTTTTAGTTTTACAATATACAATCCGGTGCCGGTTTTAATATTGATACTAGCAGTCGTCTCACCATAAATATTTCTCTGAACTATTTGCCGGCCTGTTACATCATATATTATAACTGATGCTTGTTTATATGTTGGATTCAGAATGTATATCTGATCATTATTTGAATAAATCCTGACAGGATTAGAATTGACATCATGGATACCATTGGGATTTCCAAAGTGCAGAAGGAAGCGATTTGGATCATCACCAAACTCTCCGGTAAATGTGTAGACGGGATTTTCCTTTAAATCCTGTACGATGTCCACTTTCAAGTCTTCAAGGTAGAAGTCCGTATCTTCATTAAAACCGTCAAAGCCGGTAACCTTTATTGTAAAAGTAGCAGGAACTTCACATTCAAATCCCATATCCACAATTCGATTTACACTCAATGCCGGTAAAACATTGATTGAAAGTTCATCTCCTGGTATTATTGCATACAGTTGTGGGGCTAAATTCGTACCATATAATTTCCTTACATCAAAATCCGGATCATATCCTTCAGTGGATTGTTCATTGAAACATACAAACAATGCATCATTGCATCCATTGCCTTCAACATCCACACGCAATGTATTTAAAGGAAGGCCAGAATCTTTATAGAAAAGCTGACTATGGTGCACCCTGCTGCTTTGGGGTATTGTAAGAGACGGACCTGTATTATTTGCATGTACAAAAAATCCCTGCATGGATGGAATGATTCCATCAGTTAGTGAACCTGTTGTCCCATTCCAGGTAAGATAATTTCCGCCTCCTGCCATCGTTGTACCGGTTCCCTCCCACACCCAAATTGAAGCATCCACATTGGTCCTTGCCCATGAATTGATATTCCCCTGGAGTGCCGATGGGTAAGGATTGCATATAAAATTATATCCAGAGCCATTAAATGTCAAATCATAAAAACCACCAACATTATTGGTCACAAAATCACCGGCATTTAATTTGCCCGGAAAAACAATTATTTCATCACTATTGTAAGTATCATCTCCCACCCAGCACTCATACCCGCGTCCCAATTCGAGCGATGTACTCACAGGAATTATATATTCACCCCAGGAGTTGGTTTCCTCAATATGAGTCTTTAAATAAATATCCGAGTGTCCGGATGGCAATTGAAACACTCCCGCAACTCCGCTTTCGACTGGCATCCCGATAAAGTGCCATTTCATTTTTGTTAAAAACCTTTCTACTTTTGCATCAATACCGGTCGTACTGCTTATCAATGAACCTGTTCCTGAAACATCAGATTTAATTCTGAGACCCGTTTCTCCTGCATTGTTGGTTAAGGTACCATTAATTGTCAAAGCTTTACCGGCATCTATTGTAAGAGCAGCGCCGTTTTCAATGGTTAAATCATCACATTGCGAAGGTGAGGCAACCGAAGCAGTAATATGTGGCTGGTTTGAAGGTAGAGATGGAATTGTAACTAAAGAAAAACTTAGAGGTGCACCGGCGGTCCAGTTTGCGGGATTGCTCCAATCTGTATTAACGGCTCCAATCCATTCGCAAGATAGGAATTGCACACCACCTAAACTAGTTGATGGCTCATTGGCAACATATTTGCGAACTATCCAGTTATCAAGGTTTGCATCGATGGCATAATAGTTTGTAAATGGTTCCGATACTTCAATTACTCGTCCAAGGTTAAAAGGTCTTACAGACGTTTTTGCAATTGAAGCAACATTTGGCAACACGCTTAATCCAGTTGAAGTATTAATTAGATCAACCTTATAGTTTGTTCCATCATCCCAAATTCTGACTTTGTATTGTCCAAATCCTCCAAACCACCAAGTCAAGGATGTTGACCAAATACTTCCAGTCCATGAGTATGTCGTCCCACCTGCTGATTTATACATTATTTGGAATTTTCCAGGGTTACTGGATGCATTTCCTGCAAGGCGTTGAATATTTATACCGTCGTGCAAGTGCCACGTGCCATTGTCAGTAGGGGAAGGTACAGTCGCCCAATTCATAAGGCCAATATCCAATCCGGGATTGACAGTGCTTGGAGCATTTGGTGTTTGAGTCAGGAATTCCCAGATAAACGTGGCTGTCGGATCCAGATTGGTTCCAACAACCCAGCCATCTGTATTTGACGCACTATAGCCATGGAGAACTCTTCCCGCTTCACCCGGAATGTTTGTAGCCAGTCCGACCTGAGGTGAACCGGAAGCATCAAATCCCTGAAAATACAGCAGACCTGTCGAGCCAATTTCTGTCTTTACCAGGAAAGATGCTTGGATAAGGTTGACATCCCATGAAAAACTGGGCTGCAGAACAGGGTTATTTCCATAACGGGTCCATGTTATAAAATCAGATGTGGAAGCAAAACCCACCCGCCAATTACTTACTCCCGTTCCACTATATGCCATTACGAATTGATTGGGCGACATTTCTACTACGTGAGGAGTGGCCACACCCCCTTGTTCCCATCCGGTACCTGTTTCCTGGAATACTGGATAACCACCGTTAAGTGGTGCCCAGGTTCCTGTAAAATCCAAAGATGTTGCAGCAAATATGCGCCATATAGAAGATCCGGTTTTGCATCCCGAGAATAACAGCAGGTAATCACCACTGACTGAGCGCTTAATCACCGAAGGCATACCTATTTGATTTATTCCATTGCTTCCATCAAAATGGAACTGGCTTATAGTTAGCTTTTGGCCCTGATCGGTCCAGTTCACTCCGTCTGTTGATGTGAAGACACCCATGCTGCCGCTGGTGTAAGCGTTAGTGGACCATCCTGCTGCCATAATCATCAGGAGATCATCGCTGCTTCTTCTGAGTACCGAAGGCTGCTGCACACTCCACTGATACCATGAATCAGGCACTCCCGATGGTCCAATGACCGGGGTGTCTAATCGATCAATCCATGTATATCCACCATCTGAACTTTTTGCTATGCCAATTGCCGCGGGATATCCTGTCGTAGAGCTTATACCCATATAATATGCTGTAATTTTTCCATCAGTTCCCACTTCAACTTTTCCGTCCGATTCTGAAATGATAGGAGCGATTTCACGCGTGCCGTAATCGTCCCATTTCCCGGGTCGCTTTGGCAATACCGGATTAGGTTGTTTGACCCACCCGTCTACTTTCAAGCCATACATGTATTGTGATTGAACAGCTGGAACATTAACGACTGCTGAGCCAATAGTATTGGCGGTCAATCCGCCAATCGTTCCATCCTCGAAGTCAGCACCAAAAATGAATGTATTTGGTGCACTGCTCGCAGAAGTTGAAGCCAAATTGCCATAGTACA
>JAGVPB010000072.1 GCA_020052415.1 Bacteroidales bacterium
GCGGTGGTGTAGCAAAATTTGACAATACAGACTGGACTGTTTATAACAGCTCTAATTCTGGTTTGCCGTATAACTCTGTACGTTCAATAGCCATAGATATGCAGGGAAATAAATGGTTTGGAACGTGGGATGGAGGAGTGGCTAAATTTGACGATGCCAACTGGACAGTTTATAACAGCTCTAATTCCGGTTTGCCCGATAATGATGTTCGATCAATTGCAATGGATGTTCAGGGCAACAAATGGTTTGGAACTGAGCATGGAGCAGCAAAATTTGACAATACTAACTGGACAGTTTTTAACGGTGGTAATTCCGGTTTACCTAATAATGAGGTTTCTACAATCGCCATCGATGCCCAGGGAAACAAATGGTTTGGAACGGGGGATGTTTATGGAGAAGGAGGAGTAGCTAAATTTGACAATGACAACTGGACAGTTTATAACAGCTTTAATTCTGGATTGCCTTATGATAATGTTAAATCAATTGCCATAGATGCCCAAGGAAATAAATGGTTTGGAACATATAGAGGTCTGGGAGTTTTTAGTGAAAATGGAATAATTTTGAGTGCATTGACATGGAAGCCGGTTGTGATTGACCAAAAGATGAATTACCGCCATTCCGATTCAACAACCATTACCAATACCATTTGGGTCGATTCGGTACAGAGTACCGAAGATGGTGCGGTTTACTACCTTAACCGCATAGTTGCCGACCTTCCCGGTTGTCTCCAGTTTGTTCTCAGAGATCATCCCCAGTTTTATTCCGCTTATTTTTCGGAGCAGACATACGGGATTTGGGTAACACAACAATATTTGCTAAAAACGATGGATAGTTTGGGATCCTTATGGTTATTCGATCCTTCAAATAATATTCAGGCTGAGGTCGCGGATATTTATTCTGAAGAAATCTTTGGAGTTACCGATTCAGTTAAAATGATCAACCTTTCCAACGGGAATGTCATAAAACTATCCAAAAACTTCGGTATTATTCAGTTCCCTGATTTTGTATCAGGGGATTATTACGAACTTGTCGGCCTGCAGGATACCCTTGGTGAATCGCTTCCTGATTTCCATGATATTTATGATTTTGAAGTCGGAGATGTGTTCCAGTATTCCGATTATTCAATGGATCCTATGGGATGGGGTGATATTACCCGGAAAATCACCATTACTTCTAAGCAATTCAATGCAAATGGTTATTCTTACGATTATGAAGGTATTTTCAATATTATCTATTTTGAAGCTGGCGGTGGAGGTGGAATTGATTACTACACGTACAACGACACGTTTACATTCACCGATTCATTGGATCATCCTGCCAACCTGTTTCCCGGACAATTGATGCTCTTACCCAATTCAAACTCTGGAACCGGGACCGAACATGTTTATTGCCGGGCGAAAATTGTAATAGATACATCATTAAATACGCTCAGCAAACAATTCGGTATCAAAGAATTCGAAACCGGAGTAACCAACTATCAATACGATCTGTTTTATGAACTTGATGAAGAATCTGATACGCTTTATAGGTTTGAGCAGATCGAAGGAATGCTGGATTTGCCTTGCGGAAGCAAAGGCATCGGTTTCGGCAATTTCATCGGACTAACCTATTCGAATAGCGGATGTTTTGAATTCGAAGAAGACAGCAAACTGGTCGGTTTTATAAAGGACGGGGATACAGTAGGAATTATAACGCCTGACTCCCTGCTTTTAACAAGGATAAAGAATTGGAACAATCCTGTAGCAGCAATTGAAGTTTATCCGAATCCTGCAAGGAACAGGATTGCAATAGAAGGATTTCAAGCCGGAACAGCCACAATATTCAATTCAACAGGAATGCTTGTGGATAATTTTGAAATATCAAGATCAACAACCCAAATCGACATTTCAGATTTGCCTGGCGGGTTGTATATTTTGCAGCTAATAACGGTAGATGGAATTGCTGTGAAGAAAATTATTAAAGAATGAATCGAAAAACTACAGATCAAGATAACGCTTAAATCACCATTTGGAGATTTATGATCGTACCAACGTCTATCGCCCTTTTTCCTAATTTTGCAGAAAATATTTCGCATGAAAGTACTTCTGGTGGGTAATCCGAGAACGGTGAAAGGCTTTAACAGGCTTACTAAAATTCCAAGCCTCAACCTTGCTTCTCTTGCCGCAAATGTTGAAGAAGGATTGTGCGAAATTAAAATTGCCGATCTTGTAGTTAAGGATAATAATCCCCAAAAAGCCCTGCTTAAAGTACTTCATGATTTCAGGCCTGACGTTGTTGGATTTACTGCCATGAGTTTCCAGTATCAAAAGGCGCTTGAACTGATTAAACTCACAAAATCCTTTTCCGAAAACATCATCATATTCATAGGAGGCTATCATGTTACCGCCGATAAAGAGAATATCCTTGCCGGAGAAGACATGAAATACATTGACTTCCTTATTGACGGTGAAGGTGAAGTTCCATTTAATGAATTGTTAAAAGCTCTTGTGAATGGAAAAGATTTCAGTCATGTTCCGGGTATTTGTTATCTGAAAAATGGTGAACAGGTCATCAACGACCGCCCTTCGCTGATTTCACCTGAAGCCATAAAAATTCCCAAACGTGGCAGCCGGATTTTTAAAAAAGGATTTCATATTATGGGAATGCCTTGCGACGTCATTGAAACGTCGAGAGGATGTGTTTATGATTGTAATTTTTGCAGCATCAGAAATATGTACGGTAAGTCATTCCGCAAGTTTTCAATTGAACGGATCATGACCGACCTCGAAGATGCAAAACGACATGGAGCTAAAAGCATCTTTATCACCGACGACAACATCACTCTCGATGGTAAGCGCTACCTTGAACTTTGCAACGAAATAATCCGGGCGAAATTGAATCTGACTTTTGCAGTACAGGCAAGTGTAAGGGGTTTCATGAAAACTCCCGGATTGGCCGAAGCCATCGCAAAAGCAGGAACAAAGTTTGTTTTTCTCGGTATAGAAAATGCCTCCGACTGCGCCCTTGAATTTATGAACAAGAGCAACCAGTTAACCAGCTCCGATACTGAGATCGTTGTCAGGGAACTTAAAAAGAACAATATCCTTATCGTGGGTGGCTTTATTTTTGGTTATCCCGACGATACCCGGCAAACCCTGATTGAAAATTTCGAATACGCAAAAAAAATAGGCGTTGACATTCAATTGTTCAACATACTCACACCGCATCTTAAAACCGAATTGCGAGAGGAATTAATGAGGGACGGCCTGGTAACAAATACCGATGATTACAGCCATTACAATCATTATGCTTCAAATGTGAGGACAAAACATTTATCCTCAGAAGATCTTTACAGGATCAGAAACCGGCTTGATGCGCGGTTTCCGGTTGAGTCGAAGGCCATCTTCCGCCTTTTCAGGGCTTATCCGGCGTATTTTACTAAACTAATGTTCAGAATGTTGAAGGAAGAACCGGCTAACTGGCTTAACTTTACCACCGGTATTTTGCGGCGAAATTGATTTTTAAAATTCCAGAAAATGAAAGCTGTCACAAAATTAAGTTGGATTTTAATGGTACTTCTTGCAGTTCAATCCTGTAAGGAAGATAATGTTGAACCCTGTGTAGAATTGTCAATAGATATAAATTTGGGTAACGACACGACGATTGTTGAAGGCGCTTCGGTGATTCTTGACGCAGGCAACCCGGGCGCCGGTTATTTATGGTCAACCGGAGAGCAAAGCAGGACAATAGAAGCTGATACTGCCGGGACTTACTGGGTAAGAGTGACAAGTTGTTCCGATTCCGACAGCGATACAATTAAAGTTTATTTAAGATATAATACCATAAAAGTTGTAACCGGTTTTGGTAATTTCAGAATTTGGCTATATCATAAGACCCCTTTGCACCGACAAAATTTTCTGGGTCTTACTCAACAGGGATTCTATGATTCGCTTATATTTCACCGGGTAGTGGAAGATTTTGTCATCCAGGGCGGCGATCCGGAAGGAACCGGCTACGGAGGCACCGGTTACACCATTCCGGCTGAAATTATTCCCGGGCTGAATCACGTTTATGGAGCCGTTGGTGCCGCGCGTCAGGCCGATTACTATAATCCGGAAAAGGAGTCGAACGGATCACAATATTATATTGTTTGCGATCCTGACGGAGAAGCTGGTCTTGATGGAAACTATACCATCTTTGGAATTGTTTTTCAGGGGATAGAATCTGTATTCGCGATTTCGCAGGTTGCGGTTGATACCAACAACAAGCCAATAAATGACGTATTCATGGAGAAGCTGACCATCGAAAATTATACTGCCGGTGAACTTCAAAATAATTTCGGGTTTACAATCCCTTAGCTAAAAATACCTGAATCAATAAGATAAAAGCCGTAATTTTTGTTAAAGTTGCGTTTTTTTGCTTTCGAATTGACAATATTTTATCATTTTTAATATAAGTTACAGGTACCCCAAACAACGCTTACTCCCAAAAAGTCAACGCTTACTCCCAAAAAACCTACGCTTACTACCTTTTTCAGTTTTTTCTTGACAAGCCCTTTATGACTTTTGTATCTTTATTACGGAAAAAATACTAAATCATGAACTAAAACTTATCATTATGAAAAAAATTACATCAGTTACAGTAATTGCATTAATTGCAGCAAGTGCAACGGTTTTAAGCTATTGCAGCAAACAGGAAATGAATGATCAAACCGGCACTCAAAAGCAGGAAGTGAAGATGAGTGCCGAGGACATTTCTGTGTTGAACAAAATTGTCGCCTTCAGGGATAAAGTAAAATTTGCCAAAGAAAATCCCGGGTATAAAAGCGGGGAGACAATGACATCGGATGATGCCGTTTGGAACCTCGAAACAATGTTCAATGTGAGTTTCGGTTTCCCTGACGAACAGTACGCAAAAACTAAAACCGATTCTGCTATTGTTCAAATAGCAATAAATAGTAACGGCGAAGTTTCACTAGATGATGTTGTGGTAAAATATGATGAGATCATCGGTTTGGTTACACAATATTATTATAGCAGCGGCTTTGAAAATAAAGGATTTTTGCTGCTTGACCTTAAACAGGGTGAAATTACAAACGGACAAATGGAAATCAGTCTTAGGTCGGTTACGGGAGAGAAAGAAGACGAATGGGAACCATTTGGACCGGATGATTATTGGTGGTATGGCGAATTAAAAGGGGACTGTGAATGGACAGTCGGTTATCTTGAAACCGATGCTGCAAAAAAAATCCAGGAAGCAGTGATGAATAATAAACCATTGGTCTCACCACCCCCTGGATATTGCTTTATTTACAATAGCTATGATTATATCGGATTATTCGGCGATGAATATGAAAATGAAACCGGCGAAAAACTGATCTTTTACATTGAAAATCAGACTGGAACTTTTACCTGGGACGAAAAATGTCTTCAGCCTGATGAAATGAATTTTCATTTTTTTGGCGAAAAAGAAGTGATCTACAACATTCTTCCAGAAGAACTAAACAAGCCCTCCAACTGGATATTTATGGAATGTGACATTGATGGTTTACAAGAATGGAATCCACAAACAAATAAACAATGCATTCATCATAATAATACTTTGACTTATGCGCTGAGATATTTAGCTCCCATCGGTATTCTTGAACCACCCATTGAACTTTAGTTCATGAATCTTATTAAATCGTAATTATTCTGATATGAAAAGATTATTGCTCGGAATAGTGCTTATAAATGTCTCTGTTATTTTCTGCATTGGCCAGAATTCTTTTGAGTTCGGTATTGAATCCGAGGAAGATTGTGTTGTTTGGCATTCAAGTAGCGATAACGATGGGAATGTTGTTTTAGTTGGAAATATTGGAACGTACTCCGGATCAGATGTTGATGCCTATATATTAAAAGTATTCGTGGATGGCTCAAATATATCCAAACGGTTTGACCGTCAGGATACGGTAAGTATCTTTAATACTGTCGAGATACTTGATAACGGTCAGTATTTTCTTATCGGCACTTATAGTATTGTATCGAATTACTACGAACGAGATCATCTCTGGATTCTGATACTTGACGAGGATTTAAATATTGTTACTGAAAAATCCTACCTTGTTCGGGAACCTTATGTAGGTTTTATCACATCCAGCTGCACTCTGATTACCGAAGACGATGAAATAGTGTTTACTTGCGGAGCATTGGAAGAAGATAAAAACGGAAAAACTCTGTTTAGCGACTTTGCTTTTTACAAATTCACTGAACAGGGCGATACCTTGGTGAGTAAATATTATTCCTATATTTACAATGAAATACCTTTAGTACTGATGCAAATGCCGAATTCGGCTAATATGATGCTGATTGAGTATTCCACTCATTATAACAATCATGAAGAACTAATGTTCCTTGATCCTGATCTAAACATCGTTAAAATTAACCAGGTCGGCAATGAGGACTTCCAGGCTGATGAATTCAGCAGCGATTTCTGGCTGACCGACACTTCTATTCTCATTTCCGCACGCAATAGTTTCGACATGGGAACCTATTCCGATTTCTACATTAGCGTGTTCCTGGTTGATACATCAGCCGTGTTTCACCAGGAACTTGTGCTGAATAAAATAGATACGACAGATTACCCCGCCTGGAAAAAAAGCATGGCTTATGCCAATGATTCCACAATATATATAGTAGGGTTTCAGTGTCACGTTGATCTGTGGACGACTGAGCCGACAGTGGTTGAACTTTACCTGATTGATAAAAACCTGAACCTGCTGGGTTATAAGGAACTGGGCGGCGACATCAATTACAGTGTTTGTGGGATCATTGCCACCCCCGATGACGGATGCCTGATCTATGGCGATAGTCATACCAACGATTCGGTGGCAGAGAGGGATGTCCATATCTGGAAAGTGCTCAGGGATGAAATCAACCTGATCACTTCAGTTGGATCATTAAATCCGGAATTGCTGACTTCAAAGGCATATCCGAATCCGGTTCGCAACGAATTATACATTCCATTCGAAAACGCAGGCACGACTGGCCATTTTCAGTTAAAAATTTTCGATGCTTCAGGTAAAAAGATGACCGACCGGAAGATTGCGGGTGAAGGAAATGCATTAAAAATTAGTGTCTCTAACCTTTTATCAGGAACCTACCTTTATATAATGACCTTGCCAGACGGCAGGGTTTTTAATGGAAAATTTATAAAACATTAAAAATGATTAAATTATGAATAAAGTATTATTTATATTTGCAAGTTTACTTTTAGAAGTAAGCCTTTCTATCGGGCAATCTGTGGAATGTGTATCCTGCAAAGGAAATATAGTAGATTTTATTAAAATTGCCTCTGCTATTGGGGAAAAAAATACCTCAAACGGAATGTATTCTTTTGCAGGCGGCAAGTATTCCGAAGCAACAGGCGATTATTCGTTGGCATTTGGTTATACAACAAAAGCTACCGGGCCCTCTACATTTGCTCTTGGATATCAATCGCAAGCACTAGGAATGTATTCAGTTTCAATTGGTCGCCAATCAATTGTAAATGGAGATGGTTCGTTTGCGATTGGCCTTTCTAATATTGCACAGGCTGGATCATCTTATTTATTTGGTGAGCTTTTAAGATCAAATGCCAGTGGTAGTATAACCATAGGTTTTGGGGCATCTTTAAATAACTACCTGATAAATAATAAAGCCAACAGTATGATGGTCGGATTTAAAAGTATATATCCTACCCTATTTATTGAAGGTAAGACTAGTACTAATAATGACAAAACCGGCAAAGTCGGTATTGGCAACATCACTACTCCCACCGCCAAACTCCACATCAAAGCTGACAACGATGAACATGCTTCACTTAAACTGGAACCCACAGGTTCAGCCTATTATGCTCAAATTATACTTGGCAACAGCGGGCAAAGTATTTATACAAAAGCAAATGAAGATTTGAAATTCACTACCCAGTCAGGTAAGAATTTTGTTTTTGAAAATGGCAAAGTGGTCACATCCGGACTGTTGATTTCAACCGGTTATGCACTTGGAAAATTGCTTCAGTCGGATGTTTATGGAAATGCGATATGGACAAGTCCGGCGTGGACCATAAGCGGTAGTGACGTTTACAGAACTACCGGAAACGTGGGGATCGGCACGACTCCTACCTCGAACAGGCTTGAAGTATCAGGAACAGTTCAGGCTACCAGCTTCATTGGAAACGGATCGGGCTTAACGAATATACCCGGGGATAATCTTGGAAATCACATAGCAACACAAAACCTACAAATGAATGGAAAATGGTTATCAGGCGACGGGGGAAATGAAGGAGTGTTTGTAAAAAATGATGGTAATGTAGGAATAGGGACGATGAATCCGGTGTCCCAGCTTGATATCTCAAAAAATATTTCAAACGGCGGCAAAGTTGGAATGCGGATAATTAACGACGGATATTTTCCCTGGTTCATCGGAATCAATCATGATGACTATTCGCTAGACAACTCATTTATAATTGCTGATTATAACCAAATGAATAGTGATCCATTTCTGGTAATAAAAAATAATGGTAAAATAGGAATTGGCACGGACGATATTGATCAGGACTATCTTGTTAACATCAATGGCAAAATATTAGCTGAAGAACTTAAAATTATTTTAAATGTACCTTCGTCTGATCACGTATTTAATAAAGATTACGATTTGATTCCAATACAGGACTTAGAAAAGTATATTACAGGACATAAACATCTTCCTGAAATCCCTTCTGCTGCTGAATTCAAAGCCAACGGTTATGAAGTCGGTAAGATGGATGATCTGTTGTTAAGAAAAGTAGAGGAATTGACTCTTTACATTATTGCCCAGCAAAAGGAAATCGAGATGCTAAAGGAACTCACAAAATCTTCTATTTCCATTACAAATTAAGAATCAAATATTCAACGTAATCATGTATTGTTCTATACATTATAATAATAGGTAATCATGAGCAAGTTAAATTTTACTCTAATAATTTTAATTAACCTTTTGTTCATTCAATGCATTAAAGCCCAAAATTTTTCGGTTGAATGGTCATTAAACTCTGACGGACACGGCTGGGAATTCGTAAGCGATATGATTGTTGATCAGGCGGGAAATACTTATTTGATCGGGAATTATACCGGCACTTCCAAATCAGGGGACAACGTTTTTGAGGGAGATGAGGATATTTTTATAATCTCTTATAATAAAGAAGGTGTACTACAATGGAAAAGCACTATCAATAATTCCGGTTATTGCCATGTATCTTCAATCGTTCCGGCAACAGATAATAATTTTTATTTAACAGGATATTTTCAGGGACAAATAAACATTGGAGTTTTCGGGCTAAATGCAGGAAACAAAATAAATGCATTTGTGGCAAAAATAAACCAACAAGGACAAGCCGGATGGGTAAAACAAATAGTTGGTGATTTCAAGGGAAACAAGTTATTGATCCAACCGATAACTGAGAACAAAGTTATCTGGTCTAGCACATTTGAAGGGTACTTAGAAATTAATGATTCGACTTTCCTAAGTTATTTAGGTACCAGTGATATTGTTATTGCTGTA
>JAGVPB010000077.1 GCA_020052415.1 Bacteroidales bacterium
ATCTGAATATGCACATGAGCTATTTAGGGTATATCTGCTCTCATTCATTTTCACTTTACAGCACTAAAATATTTAAGTTTGCAAACATAGGAGGGTATAGGATGCATTTACCTTATACCCCTATACCCTTATGTCCCTCTTTGACAGTTAAAAGCCTGCTACAAGTTCACGAAAGTAATCCCGACTGTCCAGGGATAAAGCTCAGGACCTTTATCCTTTTTGAATAATGTGTTGATGGAATAGTTTGCAAAAAGATTGATAAAACCCCAGCCAATTCTCACAGTGGCATCAAACTTAAATGGATTTAAATAGTAATCATTAAAATCCTTGGCAATTGCATAATCGGGAGATGTTGCAGTATATAAGATTTCATATTTTCCGGTTTCCTTGTTATATTCGGTAACGTCAAACCCCTTATTCCATTCATCATAATACTTTTTGGTATGCGATGATAATCGAACACCCATGACCATACCGGTAGCAAAATGGAAGCTGTTTTTATTCTGATAATGGTTGGTCTGAAATTCGAACAGAAGCGGAATGTCGAAATAAAGGGCAGTGAGTTTTGTTTTACGGATGCTGATACCCTGATCAATATACCCTCTTAAATCTGAAGAATCGGCGTTTAAGCGGGTATCTTTACTGAAGCTGTAATTGTTCCAGTTAATTCCAAGACCCGTGACCATTCCCCATTTCTTGTTCCTTGAAAATGCGACATTCTGTTCGAAAAAGTTAAGGTGAACCGCCCAGGATTTTGTCATTTGCAAATCCATATACTCTGATTCTTTAGGGAAACTCATATTAAAATCAGGATTAAAATACCCGTTCAGTCCCATTTCAAATCCTGCCCAATGGCCGTTGAATTTATTCTTCTTTCTGCGCTCATAGCTTACATTACCGTCTTCGTCCACATAAAGTTCACGATCGCCGACAACCACCTTTACCGAATCCTCGCCTTCATATACTTCGATGTCTATACCGGCTATCTTTACCTTGGTGGAATCCGAATAAGGCTCAGACCATTCCACGGAAGTATCTTTTTCGTCACTTGTGTTTTCTGTTACAAGGCTGGTTTCGGGATCACCAATATACTTAACTTCACTTGCTCCTTTGCTTTCGCCTGTCAGGCTCCCGGTAACATTCAGAAAGGCATCGCTCGCACCTTCGACCATATAATCGGCTTGTTCAGTCACCAGGCTCTTGGCATTAAGGCTTCCTGCACCGCTTACATGGATCTTATGCTCCCGGGCCCTTCCCGACAAGGTTACATCCGAAGCGCCCGATACTTTCGACCTGAGTATATCAACATCTATATTCAGTTTCACGGATGAAGCGCCACTGGCATCCAGCCCAAATTCCTCCGCCTCGATCAGCGACTCACCCGCAATATCCGTGGCTCCATGTGCCGTCAGCGCTTTTAAGGTCACTGCAGTTACATAGACTTTGGTTTCTTCACTATTTTTTTTGAGTTTGAGGTCTTTTGAAGAAATATAAAGAATTTCGTTTTTAACTTCTGTGATGATCTTATCCATTACACTGGCATCGGCTACTACCTTCACACTCTGGCTCGCTCCGGTCTGAAGGATGACTTCCACGACTCCGCCGGCGTCAATGGCGCTGAATGTAGGAAGCTGACGTTCCCCGGTTATGATTCCGCTCTTTTCGCCTTCCTGTGCACGGGAAAAAGTATAAACTGCAATTAATATCAGTACGCTGATGATGAATACGATTTGTTTTGTTGTTTTCATGATAAATTTATTTTAAACGGTTACACTTAATCTGTAAATTTTTTGGGTGGGACGGAGAGGTTAGGAGGTTTGTTACAGTCATTTTTAAATTAAACAGTTTGGGTGTGAAAAGGTCAATCTAATAATCCAAAGAGATTGGCGATTTCAAGTCGCGACAGAGATAAAAATCAAATCGGGGAAATGGGTTAAGAATTAATTTGCTTATTAACTTTCTATTTGTGAAAGTAATTCTTTAAGTTCATTTTCGGTGATTGTGGATTGTTCGGATTTATCGTAAATAGTAAGCAGATACACCGAAGATTTACTAATATGGATATGAGTCAGAATCCTTGCCCCACCAGACTTACCCTTACCTTTGCTTGCAATAGCTATCCTGATTTTATAGCAATTATTCCCAAGCGGAGTACCAAGTTTTGGATCAATTTCAAGAGAACTAATCAATTTTTTTAACTCACCTTTTATTGACGGGAATTTTCGTAACAACCGTTTGGTTTGCTTCTTAAAATTTGAAGTAATTTCAATCTTAAAGCTCATTAAGGAAATCTTTTGCTGATTGAAGTTTAATCTTACCTTCTTTTGCCAGGGAAACTTCATCAATTGCCTCTTTCAGCTCAAGAATATATTGCTTTTTATCCCGAAGTTTTTCAAGCTCTTTAAGTTCCTTTTGGATATTTTCCCATTCAGATAAAGGTAACAGAACGGCATTTTTTTTACCTTTCTTGTCTGTGATATATTGAATGTCCATTATTATTTTCTTACAAAATTAAGAATTAATAGCTAATATTGACAAGACTTATGCCCAAATAATAAATCCAGAATTATTACCCCTGCAGCTTTTTATACCTTATCCTGTGTGGCGAAACATCCCCAAGCCGTTTCTTCTTGTTTTCTTCATACTCAGTGTAGCCTCCTTCGAAAAAGTAAACGGATGAATTTCCCTCAAATGCAAGAATATGAGTTGCCACGCGATCAAGGAACCAACGGTCGTGTGAAATAACCACTGCACAACCTGCAAAACTATCCAGCCCTTCTTCAAGAGCACGAAGGGTATTCACATCTATGTCGTTGGTCGGTTCATCAAGCAAAAGGACGTTCCCTCCTGATTTGAGTGTAAGTGCAAGGTGAAGCCTGTTTCGCTCCCCACCCGACAACACGCCACATTTCTTCTCCTGGTCGGCGCCCGTGAAATTGAACCGCGCCACATAAGCACGCGCATTGATCAATCTTCCACCAACCATGATCTCATCTGCTCCTGCAGATATTACCTGGTAAACGGTTTTCTCCATATCTATGTCTTTATGGGTCTGATCTGCATAACCGATCTGAACGGTGTTGCCTATTTCAAAACTTCCTGAACCGACCGGCTCAGAACCGAGAATCATCCTGAAGAGGGTGGTTTTACCTGCGCCATTCGGGCCGATTATACCGACAATCCCGTTAGGGGGAAGCATAAATTCGAGGTTCTCGAACAATAATTTTTCACCAAAAGCTTTGGAAACACCTTTTGCTTCAATCACTTTATTACCAAGCCTCGGTCCGTTGGGAATAAAAATTTCAAGCTTTTCTTCTTTCTGTTTAACGTCTTCGTTCAGCAATTTTTCATAGGAGCTTAATCGGGCTTTCGATTTTGCCTGCCTTGCTTTCGGGCTCATTCGAACCCATTCCAGTTCACGCTCCAGGGTCTTACGCCGTTTTGAAATACCTTTTTCTTCCATTTCGAGACGCTTCTGTTTTTGTTCGAGCCAACCGGTATAATTGCCTTTCCAGGGAATGCCTTCTCCCCGGTCAAGTTCAAGTATCCAACCTGCTACATTATCGAGGAAATAGCGGTCGTGGGTAATGCATATCACTGTACCTTTATACTGCTGAAGATGCATTTCAAGCCATTCAACCGATTCAGCGTCGAGATGGTTGGTGGGCTCATCCAATAAAAGAATGTTGGGTTGGCGCAACAAAAGCCTGCATAACGCAACTCGTCTTCGTTCGCCACCGGACAGAACATTAACCGGCATGTCGCCATCGGGACAGCGAAGTGCATCCATCGCACGTTCAAGTTTATTCGTCAGGTTCCAGGCGTCGGCAGCATCTATTTTTTCCTGGAGCACTGCCTGACGATCAATGAGTTTCTCAAGTTTATCAGCGTTCTCATAGTATTCCGGTAAGCCCATTTTCTCGCTGACTGCATCATATTCTTTCAGCAAATCCACTGTTTCCTGAACTCCTTCTTCAACGATCCCCATAACGGTTTTTGAATCATCCAGCGCCGGTTCCTGCTCCAGCAGTCCAACAGTATAACCCGGAGAAATTGACAGGTTGCCCTGGAATTCTTTTTCAATACCGGCAATAATTTTCAGGAGTGTTGATTTGCCTGAGCCATTTAATCCGATAATCCCGATTTTAGCTCCCAGGAAAAAGGATAATGAAATGTCTTTGATCACCTGCCTGTGAGGCGGGTAGGTCTTGCTCACCTTATACATCGAAAAGATGATCTGCTTGTCGTCAGCCATAGAATGAAGATTTATGAATGAGCGGCAAAATTCGGATTTTTTCGGCAGGTGAAAAGGAAAATCTTTCATCTGCCTGATTTAAAAAATTATTTAAATTTGACAGCATCAAAAACAGGAAATGAAACGGAGAACCTTATTTTATTTTATGGCTTTACTTAGGGAAATATGAATTCTATTCCCGTTTACATACCTGTATGGAATTAAATTGGAAAAAAGTTCCTATGATAGTAAAGTTATGCGTCATGCTTGGAGACGACCATGCAGACATTAAACAGACAAAAAAATAAATAATGAAAAAAGCATTTAAAATCTTGACACTATTCATAATTGGACTGACTTCAATTAACAGTTTTGCTCAGACAAGTGACACCTCGAAAATGGATAATTTAATGATTTACGGTGACGGCTTTATGTTTAGCGTAAAAGAACCTGTTGGCTGGACAGGTGACATTGACATCGCTAAGGACTACTACTCAAATATTGTTTTTTACACAAGCAAAGACGACATAAAAAAAGGTGGAGCACTCATACAAGTTTATAGTTTCAGCAAACAAGACGAGAAAACTGAAAAGGATTTAGAGTATGACATAAAAAGCTACAAAGACAAATACAAAAACCTGAAGCAACAAGACTTTTTGGTTTTTCATAAGGACTATAAATGTTTTTCAAAACTCGCTTATGTGGACAAGGACTTTTACCAATATACAGTTTATGTCAATCCAGGTCCAAAATTTAAGACAGGAGTTTCTAATGCAATGAACATATCAAAACGACCAGCAAATGAACAAGAGCTGCAAGCATTCAGACAAATAATTTCTTCATTAATAATGCTAAAGGGATGACCAGAGATTTAAACACATCGCTTGACGACAAAATAGCACGAACGCATAACAGCACCTACCCAAAAGGCGGGGTTTCGTGTTCCAAAGACAGTTTTGTGGTTAACCAAACATTAGTTTTTCAAATCAAGTTTTGTGGTAAAAGTCCCGCCCTTCGGGTAGCTGCTAAACGTTATCGCAATTTGCGACCACCTTGGGCTTTTTTATCAAACAGGAAAATGCAATAAAACCATATCCCGCTCGTCTGAATAAATTGTAATTAAAAGCAATCATGAACAGAAAATCAGATCACGATACCCGCGTTTGCCCGGTTGAAATTGCCGGAGTCCTTGACCATTCGTTGCGGAGGTTGATCCAGAATCCCCGCAAAATCTTAAAACCTTTTATCAAAACCGGTATGACCGTCCTCGACCTGGGTTGTGGTCCGGGGTTTTTTACCATCGAAATGGCGAAACTGCTCAATAGTGGCGGAACAGTGATCGCCGCCGACCTGCAGGAAGGCATGCTGAAAAAGGTAATGCGGAAAATTTCCGGAACCGCGCTGGAACAAAGGGTAAAGCTTCACCTATGCAAAAAGGAAAGCATCGGCATGACGGACAAGGTAGATTTTATTCTGGCGTTTTATATGGTTCATGAGGTTCCCGATGCTGAACATCTGATGAGGGAAATGAAATCGCTCCTGAAACCGAATGGAAGGATACTGATCATCGAGCCGAAATTCCATGTGACGAAAGAGAAGTTCGCAGGTCTGACGGAAATGATCCGCCGTAACGGTTTTACGGTAAAGAGGGGTCCGAAGGTATTTTTCAGCCGGTCAGCCATTCTGACTCTTACTTATTAAAGTATATTTCGCCAGTTGAAGTATTTTCAGCAGCCTTGACCCACTGGTAAAATTCTTCCTGGCTGACCGGGTCGCCCCGCAGAGAAATATAATTTGTTTCGGGTTCGTTTAAAATCCTGATCAAATTTCTGTGCTCCAGTTCGCGAAGTGCTTTTAATGAGCCCTTATCGGTAAGTTCGATTTTTATAGTTTGCATAAGATGTTCGTAATAGTAATTTTCATTGAGCTAAAATTTGCTGCTTAATCAATACAAAAATAGCTATAAATCCATACTTTTGAATAAAATTGAAATGGACATACAAAAAAGAAAAATACAATTCATTCAGGAGTTTCTGGAGCATGCAAATGAGAATCTGCTAGGCAAATTTGAAAAATTATTAAATCAGGAACGTGAAAATCCATCAAAACTTAAATTTAAGGAGATTTGACAAACCGGTATTACTCATTCCTTTGTCTGGCTTCTGTTCCTCGAAAACGAAATGTTTTCCCCGTTCAACGAATAGGCAATCACCTCTCCATTTTTATCTACTTCTTTCTCAAGAATAACTCCTTTATCAGCCATCAGGTTATAGCCGTCAATGGTATATTCAAGAAATGATTTTCCTTTAAAGTTATTTGTTTTTATCACTTTTCCTGCTAATCCGGCAATGAACCTTGATGCAAAGGATTTTTGTTCCTTTTGGTTAAGATTTGTTTCAGGGAGTGATTTTGAAATTGATGCAATTTCCGAACTTCTTAAATCCGGTCTATAAGGTATAACTTTAGGTGTAAGTACCAGCAAAATCTTCTCTTTTGATTTAAGTTTTGAAATTGACCGGGAATCAGACCGGCTCTCTCTTACATCCATCCTCACATCAATCTCAGAAATTACAAGGCTATTCCTCGATTCAATCTCCACTGGAAATCTCATATTGGTTCCGTTCATTCGAATTTGTGAACCGTTTACCCAGGATTTAGCCGGCAATTTTCCGATGGAATCTGCAAAATTCCTTTTTGCAGGCTCCTTCTGGACGCCGAAATAAACTCCAAGCAGAATAATGATAGAGGCTGCAATTGAAAAAGCATATACCGCTTGTTTCCTGTAAATAACCAGCAAACTTTTTTTCTTCAGCTTTTCCTTTCCATTGAAAAGGATGGATGAATCGGGCTTCAAAAAAGCAGTGCGGTATATATTGTATTCGATTTTCGTTTTAGGATTCAGGCCGATAAAAGCCCTGAGTTCAATACTTTCATCTTCACTGAGGTCACCTTCAAGGTCTGCAACAATAAATTCATTGTAATTATTGCCATTGATGCGATCTGTAGGAATCAGTTCAATTTTTTTCAGTTTCTCTTTATTTGAAAACCGGATGTGAGTTGCAGGCATGATCTCAATTTTCTCATACGATTCGAATTCTTCCTTCAGATCGGAATTGTCTTCCAGGAAAACCATAAGCTCCGCAACCTGTTCCGGTGTCAGGTTGTTTTCCCGGTAATCGAGAAAGTAAGCTTCGTAATTTTTCCTGGTGATTTTCATCCTAAATTGACTAAAATTTTGATTGACTAAAATGACTAAAATTATAAGTGACCAACTAAATCCAATTAATTCAATTAACCTAATTAACCCAATATCCACCTACTAAATCACCCTGTCCATGCTTACCAGGTAGTTTTTCATAAACATCCTTGCCCTGTAAATATAGACTTTAACCTGTGATTCATTCAATCCTGTGATCCCGCCGATCTCTTCATACGAATAGCCCTCGTAGTCCCTGAGTAGCAGAACCGATCGCTGAATGTCGGACAGCTTTTCCACTGCTTCATCCAAAATTTCTTTCAGGTCGCTGTATCCTGAATGATCCGACGAATAGTTGCTGCCCAGGTTTTCAATATCTTCTTTAGGCTTTTCTTTCCTGATGAAATCAATCATGGTATGATAAGCTGCAGTAAATAAATACGATTTCGATTTTTCGAAAGAGATATCCTTCACTTTTTCCCACATTTTGGTAAAAGCATCCTGAACGATGTCGCGGGCATTTTCCTCATGCTTTAAATTTTTAAGGATAAACCGGTAAACACCGTCGGCATGTAAATCCACACAATTGTTATACTCTGCAGCAGTCATTCAGAAGTTCCTGATTTCACCGACAATCGAAACTGTGACGAACTGCCGGTAGATTAGTTACAGGTAAACAAAAATAGTTTGAATTCGTTTACTTTTGCCAATCTTTTAAGGATTTAAATATGATCACGATCGAAAAATTTGTTTTCAACCCTTTTTATGAAAATACCTATGTTCTGTTTGATGAATCCGGCGAATGTATTATAATCGATCCCGGATGCCTTGATTCGGTTGAGGAGAAGGAACTGACCGATTTCATTATATCGAAAAACCTGAAACCGGTCAGGCAGATTTTCACCCATTGTCATGTAGATCATATATTCGGTATAAATTTTATTTACCGGCAATATAATCTGAAACCCGAGATTCATAAAGCCGCCATGCCTTTTCTTATAAGGGGTAATGAACAAGCCAGGGTCTATGGCTTTGAAATGCAAAATGTTGTCGAACCTGAAATGTTTATTGAAGAGGGTGACAAAATAAAATTCGGCAACTCGGAACTCGATGTGGTTTATACTCCTGGTCATGCAGATGGAAGTGTTTGCTTTATCAGTTATCTGCAGAAATTTGTAATTACCGGCGATGTTCTTTTCCAGGGAAGCATCGGCAGGACGGACTTTCCTACGGGCGATTTCGATTTGCTGATGGAAAGCATACGAACCAAACTTTACGTGCTGCCGGATGACTTCACAGTGTATGCGGGTCATGGAGAGGAAACTACCATAGGATTTGAAAAAGCAAATAATCCTTTTGTCAGGTTCTGAATACCTGAATTTTTCGAATCAATCTTAAAAATTCACGTTAATTTTTCGAATGAACCTTAAAAATTCATGTTGTTTTTATTGATGAGGCGCAAAGGATTCCAGACATCGGGATTAACCTTAAAATCATATATGATCAGATTCCGGATATAAAGTTGCTGATAACCGGATCCTCATCCTTTAGTCTTGCAGGTAAAGTAAAAGAACCATTAACTGGCCGTACCTCAAGCTACAGACTTTACCCGATTTCTCTTTCGGAATTGCGAAAAGAGATGAATGTCTTTGAATTGCAAAACCGGCTTGAAGAATTTATGATTTATGGAATGTATCCTGGTATTTTTCATCTTAACTCATTTGCCCAAAAAGAAAAGTATCTTCAGGAGTTAACCTCTTCCTATTTGTATAAAGATATACTTGAACTTTCCTATATAAAAAACTCTTCAAAAATTTCTAATTTACTTAAGCTTATAGCCTTACAGATCGGAGCAGAAGTGTCGTTAAATGAACTGGGGAAGACATTGGGCTTAAGTCAGGAAACCGTCGTTTCATACATTGACCTGCTTGAGCAATCTTTCATTGTGTTCCGGTTGAGCGGTTTTAGCCGTAACCTGAGAAAAGAGATCAGTAAACGAGATAAAATCTTTTTCTGGGATTTGGGACTTAGAAACAGCCTGTTTGACAACCATTCACTTTTTAATACCAGAACTGACATTGGCGCTCTATGGGAAAATTTTATTATAGCTGAAAGACTTAAATTTCTTGCTTATAGTCAGCAATATGCATCCTCCTATTTTTGGCGAACTTATACAGGTGCCGAATTAGATTATATTGAAGAGCGGCAGGGTAAAATTTATGCTTATGAGATTAAATTCAGAAAAGAAAAAGCAAAAGCGCCCCAAACGTGGGTGGATAACTATGGCACTAACTATAAGTGTATTACCATAAATAATTTCTTTGAATTTGTGCTGTAAAAGTTAAGTTAAAGTAATCCCATTTCTGAGATAAAATTCTGTTAAAGCCATAATTAAATTTCAAACAAACACTTTTTTCTATAATTCGTTTGCAGCATTTGGAGTTAATTAATCGTATCTTTATATGATTAAATACTTCGTGCAATGCTTGTTAAAAATTGTTTGTTTGGAATCCTGTTGCTGATGGTTGTTGCCTCCTGTCGTGAGGATAAAAAAGATGCTGTTCTGGAACCAGGTCAGAATTATTGCCATACGCAAAATCCTCTGGAAGACCTTAATTGGTTGAAAGAACTTAAGGATTCATTTGAGATAAGCGAAAAGGCAACAGGTGCTCAAATTATCGGATACGAATACCAGGGCAATGATGTTTTCCTCATCAACAGTTGTGTCGGCTGTGCTGATGAAATGTGGCAGGTTTACGACTGTTCGGGTTCAGTGATCTGTCAGTTCGGCGGCATAGCCGGTCTGGATACCTGTCCCGGTTTTTTTGAAACAGCTACAGACAGTACAATGCTTTATAATAACGTGCAACGGTAATATTTGATGTTGTGAGGAATCTGTTAATATTGGCTGTGTTTTTTGGTGTGATTTTCACGTCATGTAAAAAATACGAGGACAATCATCAAAGAGGAACGATTACAGGGCCTGACCTGAGGGAATGTGTTTGCTGCGGAGGATGGTATATCGAAATCAGCAATTCAACCTACAGATTCTATAATCTGCCAGGAGGTTCTGAAATTAATCTCGAACATGAAACATTCCCGCTTCAGGTACTGCTCGATTGGCGAATAGATCCCAATGCTTGTATCGGCGATGAAATAATCATAATTCGTATTAATAAAATCTAAAACTTTTTGTTTATGAAAAATTTACTATTAAAAACTTTGACCTTACTGGTCTTAAGCCAGATGATTTTTGGTTGTAAAAAAACAGATACCGCTTTGCCTGCAGACACGGCCGATCAGCAAAAAATCTTCATCGGTGAAAAAGCAAAAAAAGTCGTCAGTGCCAACAATGCCTTCGGCTTCAACCTTTTCAGCAAGATTAATGATGCGACTCCTGAATCAGAAAATATAATTCTCTCTCCTTTAAGCGCTTCCATGGCTTTGGGAATGACCATGAACGGCGCCAACGGAGCTACCCGGACAGCAATGGAGAATACTCTTGAGGTTGACGGATTGACTGTTGAAGAAATCAATGAAAGTTACAAAATGCTTGTAGGAGCGCTGACCACCGTTGATCCGAAAGTCACAATTGAAATCCCCAACTCCATTTGGTATAAGAATTCATTTACTATTCTTGAGGATTTTATCAAAGTCAACCAGGATTACTTTAATGCTGAAGTCAGTCCGCTTGATTTTTATGATCCGTCATCTGTTGATATCATCAATAACTGGGTAGCCGAAAGTACACATGATAAAATTAAAACCATTCTTGATGCCATTGATGCTGATGCCGTGATGTTTCTCATCAATGCGGTTTATTTTAATGGTACCTGGAAATTTGAATTTGACGAGCAGTTTACAGAACCTGCAACTTTTTACCTTTCTGATGGAACCACCAAACAAGTCGAAATGATGAAGCAGGAAGCTACACTGAGCTATTTCAGTAATGAACTTTTTGAAGCGATTGACCTTTATTATGGCAGCGGCAATTTCAGCATGTTGGTTATGCTGCCTAAAGTCACGTTTACTCCAGATGATGTCATTTTACAAATGAATGAGGAAAACTGGAATTCATGGATGAACAGTTTTTCAGAAGCAAATATTCAGGTTTCGCTGCCAAAATTCAAGCTTGAATATGAAAAGCGTTTAGAAGCTGCTTTGATTGAAATGGGAATGGGTCCGGCATTTGATCCTTACAGCGCTGATTTTTCAAAGATCAATCCCGATTATCCGCTTTTTATCGGAATGGTAAAACAAAAAACTTTTATTGATGTAAATGAAGAAGGGACTGAAGCAGCCGCGGTAACAATTGTAGGAATGTATATAACCAGTATTGGCGAACCGGACATGCCTTACTTATTTCAAGTGAACAGACCGTTCCTGTTTGCCATTAAAGAAAAGGATACCGGAGCTATTTTGTTTCTTGGTAAGGTTATGGAACCAAAATATGAAGATTAATATCAATGTATAAAATTTGATACAAAGTTCAGCAGAATCCGCAATCATTGAAAATTGCAAAACAGGCAAACTCCGGCATCAGGAAATTTTTTACAAACATTTCTATGGTTATGCTATGGGAATTTGCCTCCGGTATGCCTACACCCGAACGGATGCTTCGGAAATGCTGAACGACAGCTTCCTGAAGGTATTCCGAAACTTAAAAAAGTATGATGAAAAATTACCCTTCAGAGCCTGGTTCAGAAAGATCATCGTCAACACAGCCATTGATTATTACAGGAAGAATGCTAGACTTTTACCCACACTTGAAATTGAAGAAGCTGAAAATTATTCCTTCGATATCAATTTAATTGACAATCTAAATTATGAGGCAATCAAAAAACTGCTGGATGAATTACCTGAATTACATCGCCTTGTTTTTAATCTTTATGAGATCGAAGGATTCACACATCAGGAAATTGCAGGCAAACTCGACCTGACGGAAAGCACTTCAAGGTCGTACCTTACAAGGGCTAAAAAGAAACTGAGAATTTTAGTGGAAAAATATTTTGAAACCGAATATGAAAGAAAAATTCGAACATAAGATTACCAACCGTATCATTGAGATTTTCGATTCAAAACAAGTGGATTACAGTCCGCAGGACTGGGAAAATATGAAAACCCTGTTGCCGGAGCGACGGATTCGTAAATACCCGTATTTGTGGACATCGGTAAAAGCTGCATCCGTCCTGTTGCTTATTACTGCAGGGTCGTACTTTATTTGGGAGAGTTTCGTCAATGATCAAAATACAGTAAAGGAAAACTCATCCAATTCAGTAAATGTTACAGGAGAAAAGGCAGAAATCGCTGACAAAACTGTGATGAGAGAAAGTATTCAGCCGGTGCCTGCAGATACTTCAAAGACAAATACCGGAATTCTTAATATCAGTGAATCCCGTTTTCAGGAATCAAAAGAAAAAATTGCTGAAAGAAATTTGGTTATTCCTCCGCAAACAGGGTCGGATTTGCAGGAGATCATTATGACAGATACATTCTTTTTGCCAAACCCCGAAGAAAAAGCATTGACCATCGCATTGGCTGAAGTTCAGAACGTTCCGCAATCAGTTAAAGATACTGCAGGGAGTCCGGCAGACAACATCGCGAATCAGGATGATGCAACATTCGAAATTTTGGGAGGTGAAGTGACCCCTAAAAGACAAAAGATAAAACTTGGTGTTGAAGTTGCCTCATTTACGAATTATTCGAACGAAAATCTTGCCCCTGCGATGAATTACGGTGGCGGACTTGTAGCCAATATCCCGATTAAATCAAGGTTTTCATTTAATCCAGGATTGATCGTCTTGGCATATAATATGAACCTGAATGCCGGACAGGAACAGTATGACGAGAATATTTTCACAACGACAAGTGTACAGGAGATCATTGAAAACGATCCTGATATCAAGCCGGCGGAGGTGAATTTAACAGGCATTGATATACCGGTCAATTTTCAATACCGGTTCATAAAAAGGAAAAAGTCTGATTACTTTGTTGAACTTGGTTTTTCAAACCTGGTTTATTTATCTGAAAACTATTCCTATAGTTTCACTAAGCTATCCGGACCAAACCCTTACACCGGTACTCTGTCGGAAGAAACTGTAACCGGCAGTATTTCGAATCCTGCGTTTGAAACCTTTGATTTTGCTAAAATCATCAATTTTTCTATAGGCTGGAATTACAAATTGAACAGCCGGTTCGACTTTTCCCTGAACCCTTATATTAAATATCCGCTTGGAACTCTGGGTTCAGAAGATGTCAGGTTTGGCTCCGGAGGAATGAAGCTTAAATTAATGGTTAAACCGGGTAAAAAATGAATGAAGCACCTTCATTTATTTTGAAAGCTCAATTATTTTTTCAGTATCAATTTCATTCATACATTTAAAGTGTCCTTTCGGGCAACGACTAAATCCCAGTTTGCTGCATGGCCGGCAGGAAAGCCCTTTTACCTCGAGAATATGTGACCGGTCATAATTTTCCGGTAAATAAGGATACATCCCAAATTCCGGAATGGTATTTCCCCACAGGCTGATAATTTCCTTTTTAAAAGCCGCAGCTATGTGCATCAATCCGGTATCGTTAGTGATGATTTTTTCAGCCTGCCTTACCAGAGAAGCCGATTGGTTGATATTGTAGAGTCCGCATGAATTAAAGATTTTTTCGCCGACTGCAGTTTTTATCATTTCTCCCCTTTCGTAATCTTCCCGGCTTCCTAAAAGAATTATGGGTTTTATAACCTTTTGACAAGCCTCTATAATTTTATCATCGGGAAATATCTTTGTGTTGTGTTTCGCTCCCATAGCCCAGCCGATATATCCCTTTTGATGAGTTGCAGGTAATGTATTCAATCCGACTTCATCCCTGACCGGGATAAAATATTCCAGTCCAAGGTTATCGTTTTGAATTCCAAAATTCGAAACCGACTTAAAATACCTGTCAACGATATGAACATCGGGAAGCCGGTTTATTTTCAGATTGACGGCCAGCCATTTTTCAAAATTGATTTTATTGAAGGAGGACGAAGGCTTCCTGAGTTTCATGATAATGCCCTTCGATCTGAAATTTTTATGCAGGTCAACGAGATGATTGTAATTCTCATTTTTTAGAGCAGGAATGACCTCAGTAAATTTCTCCTCAATTGTGTAAATCTTATTAATGTATGGATTTGCTTCAAGGATAGAAAGGTATTGCTTTTTTGTGATGTAGTGGATTTCGGCATCAGGCATCTGTTTTTTCAGACATCTGACAATTGGCGTAGTGAGTACAATATCCCCAATGGAGCTAAGTCGTATGATCAGGAATTTCTTCAATGCGAATTTTTTTCAAAAGTAGTTTTTCTGATGGAATAATGGAATGATGGAAGAATGGAAAAATGGAATGATGGAAAAGTGGAACGATGGAATAATGGAATATTGGAAAAATGAAATCCAAACCAGATTTTACCAATTCAACCGATTCAACAATTCCCTTACTTTTGCCCCATGATTTTGATTGATTCACATGCGCATCTTTATCTTGAAGAGTTCAATAACGACCGTCATGAAATGGTGCAGCGGGCGATTGACAACGGGATCAGGTACATGTTCCTGCCAAACATTGACAGTAAGTCTGTAGCCGGAATGTTAAGCCTGAGTGAAGAATTTCAGGGAAACTGCTTTCCGATGATGGGGCTTCATCCGACTTCAGTAAAAGAAAATTATGAAGATGAATTGAAAGTGGTTGATGAGTGGCTCAAAAAGAGACAATTTTATGCTATCGGTGAAACAGGTATTGATCTTTATTGGGATAAAACACATCAGAAAGAACAGGAAGCGGCTTTCATTCATCAAATTAATCTGGCGAAAAAATATTCCCTGCCAATAGTTATTCATTCCAGAAACTCATTTGATGAACTGTTTTCCGTTTTGGAAAACTATACCTGTAATGACCTGAAAGGAGTCTTTCATTGCTTTACCGGGAACCTGGCTCAGGCCGAAAAAATAGTAGAAATGGGATTCCTGCTTGGTATAGGTGGTGTGGTCACATTTAAAAATTCAGGACTTGCAGAGGTAATTGATAAATTGGATCTGAGCCATATCGTACTTGAAACCGATGCGCCATTTCTTGCCCCCGCTCCGTATCGCGGAAAACGAAATGAAAGTTCATACATCTATATTATTGCAGAAAAAATTGCCGCAATAAAGAAAATGTCAGTTGAGGATGTGGCTTCCATTACGACGGCAAATGCTTTGAAACTTTTCAAAACAGAAAAAACATGAATTCACAACCTGCAATTTTACTTTTATATACAGGGGGTACGATCGGAATGATCCTTGATAAAGATACCGGAGTACTTAAACCGTATGACTTTGGAAAACTGTTCGATTATGTTCCAACTTTAAAATTGTTCAATTATAAGATTGATTCTTATAGCTTTAATCCGATTGTTGATTCTTCAAATATGAATCCCTATTACTGGGGACAAATCGCCGCGGTAATTGAAAAAAATTATGAATCCTATGACGGATTTGTGGTGTTGCATGGCTCCGATACGATGGCTTACACGGCTTCCGCATTAAGCTTTATGCTTCAGAACCTGAATAAGCCCGTAGTTCTTACCGGTTCACAACTTCCTCTTGGAATGGTGCGGTCGGATGGCCGGGAAAATTTTATCACTTCGGTTGAAATTGCTGCTGCAAGGGAAGATGAGAACCCGGTTGTTCCCGAGGTCTGTATTTATTTTGAAAACCGCCTTTACAGAGGCAACCGAACACATAAAGCCAATGCCGAACACTTTGGTGCATTCCGTTCTCCGAACTATCCTGCATTAGCCGAGATAGGCACAACGATCAAGTTTAACCGTAATGTAATCCACAATCAGAATTTTAAGAAATTAAAAGTCCGTAAAAATATGGACGGGAATATGGGCATCCTTAAGCTTTTCCCCGGAATAACTGAAAATACCGTAAAGTCAATGCTAAAAATAGAAGGATTGAAAGCTTTGATACTCGAAACTTATGGAACCGGTAACGCACCCAATCAGGACTGGCTGATCAGCCCCTTAACAGAAGCAATAAAACGAGGATTGATCGTTCTTAATATCAGCCAGTGCGAATCAGGCTCGGTGATGATGGGAAAATATGAGACAAGTACCCGACTGAAAGAAGCCGGTGTGATTTCTGGAGGTGATATGACAACGGAGGCAGCAGTTACCAAATTAATGTACCTTTTAGGGAATTATAGTGACCATGATGACATCCGTCTTATGCTTCAAAAGTCTTTGGTTGGTGAGATTTCAATAGAATAGTAAAAAAATATGTCAGGATAATTTTTAAATGAATTTTTTTGTACTTTAGCCCGCCAAAATAAGGGTGTAAATGATGAACCTTAGCAACTTAACAGGAGAGATGACCGAGCGGTTTAAGGTGCACGCCTGGAAAGTGTGTGTTTCGAGAGAATCGGGACCGAGGGTTCGAATCCCTCTCTCTCCGCAGTTTTGAGTTTGAAAAGTATTAAAGGAATAACTAAATAAAGTATGAATCAATAATATTTAATTATGAAAAAAGTAATTGCTTTTTTAATCATTTCAGGTTTACTGGTCGTGGGTGTTAAAAATTTAAGCCTAGCTCAGGACAATCCACAGGGTACTGCCAAAGTTGAAGAAACTACACAGACTGCTTCTACTTCGGGAGATGCTTCCCAGAATTTGTCTTTTCACCAGGTATTAAAACAAAAGTTTATTGAAGGAGGTGCTGGCTGGATGGCGCCTATTTTAATTTGCTTAATTATGGGATTGGCGCTGGCAATTGAAAGAATTTTATATCTTAACCTTTCTACTACCAATACCACCAAACTTCTGAATAAAGTTGAAACAGCGCTCGAATCAAACGGAGTAACTGCTGCTAAAGATATCTGCAGAGATACAAAGGGCCCGGTGGCAAGCATTTTTTACCAGGGACTTGACAGGTACAACGAAGGAATTGATGTTGTTGAAAAGTCTATAGTTTCTTATGGCGGTGTGTTGATGGCAAGGCTCGAAAAAAACCTGTCATGGATCACCTTGTTCATTGCTTTGGCTCCCATGCTCGGATTCCTTGGAACAGTCGTAGGGATGGTTCAGGCATTCGATTCAATTGAAGCTGCAGGCGATATTTCTCCAACCATTGTTGCAGGAGGTATGAAAATTGCCTTGTTGACAACTGTTTTCGGGCTTATTGTTGCAATCATCTTACAGGTTCTTTATAATTACCTGATCACTAAAGTAGAAAGTATTGTAAACTCGATGGAAGATGTTACCATCTCTTTTATTGATTTACTGGTAAGATTCAAGAATACTAAAAAATAGACTTATGAATAATCTTATTAATATTGGGCTTTACCTTTCGTACATATTATTGGCAATAACTATACTTTCAATTATCGTAATTCCGGTATATTTTACAATTATTAACTTTCGGAAAGCTAAGCAAGGACTGGTTGGTTTTGGTGTACTTGTTATTATTATTATTTTGGCCTATTTAGTTTCACCCGCTGATCAGGGATTATTTTACGATACTCATAAAATAGGGACATCTGTTTCTAAAATCATAGGTGGTGGATTGTTTACAACCTATTTTGCATTTATTGCAATCGTCATTGTGGTGATTTATTCTGAAGTTGGTAAATTGTTAAAATAATTTTCACTTAAAAATTATTGTTATGCCACGAAAAAGCCCCGAACTGAATACCGGCTCAATGGCTGATATTTCGTTCCTTCTGTTGACCTTTTTTCTTTTAACATCTTCGATCAATACGGATATGGGTATTACCCGGAGGCTTCCTCCTCCTCTTGATCCCAATGTTAAACCCCCTGAAATAAAGCAAAGAAATATATTTACTGTTTTGATTAATCAAAACAATAAATTGCTTGTTGAAAATGCACCAAGTGATATTACACTGCTTAAAATTCAGGCAAAGGAATTTCTTTCCAATCCTGCAAACGATCCCGATCTTCCTGAAATGGAAATGAAGGATATCCCATATATTGGTAAAATCTTACTTGCTAAAAATGCTGTTATTTCATTGAAAAATGACCGCGGTACTTCTTATGATATGTATGTACAAGTTCAGGATGAACTAACCAAAGCAATAAATGAACTCAGGGACGAATTGTCAATGGATAAATTTGGTGTCAGATTTTCACAGCTATCAGATGAGGGTTATATTGAAGCTGTAAAAACTGCTATTCCAATCACCATTTCTGAAGCAGAGCCCGAAAATGTAGGAGGACAATAGTATGGCAAGATTTAAGAAAAAAGGATCAAAAGGATTACCTGGTATTAATACCGGCTCAATGTCGGATATTATTTTCATGTTCCTCTTCTTCTTTATGGTTATTACAACTATCAGAGAAACTACTCTGTTTATCAGGGTGAGAGTTCCCCAGGCTACTGAAGTTCAAAAACTGGAAAAAAAATCGCTGGTTAGTTTTATATACATTGGCGTACCCCTGCAGGGAAAGTACGGTACCAGTTCGCGTATCCAGCTTAACGATCAATTTGCAACTGTTGATGATATTCAGGAATTTATAACACAGGAAAGAGAAGCGCGGGACGAAGCCGACAGAAGGCTGCTGACTACTTCCATGAAGATTGACAAAGAAACAAGAATGGGTATCGTATCTGATGTAAAACAGGAACTAAGAAAAATAGGAGCTTTTAAAATAAATTACTCTGCAGCCAAGGGTAAAGCTTCGAAAAAATAGCTCCTGAAAGATTTCGATCTATAAACTTTAGTACCCGGAGTGATTTTGTTCATTTCGGGTATTTTTTTTGAACTGATAATCGTCAGGATGAGACGCTCCTTTCCTGTAAAGGAAGAAAAGCAACATCAGGCTTAAAAGTAAACTTAGTGATATGATTATTGGATTTTCGGTTGAACCAAATTCCTCCATATCAGTTGAAATCCAACCTCGTTCAAAAGAAAATGCAGCGACCACAGCAATACCATTGAAAATAAAATGAAGGATTATAGGTGTCCAAAGAGTTCCCGAACTAATAAAAGCGTAACCAAGTAGGATACCTAAAAACACTCTCGGTAAAAACCCAAAAAACTGAAGATGAAAAGCGCTGAAAATGATTGCAGAAACAAAAACAGCAATATGAACGTTTTTACTCCAGTCAAAAAAAAGTCTTAGAATTACTCCCCTGAAAAGAAACTCTTCACCGAGAGCAGCAAGAAACCCGATTATGAAAAGATTTACGAATAATCCTGTAAAAGTGTTGGTTTTCATAAATGCCTCAGTAAGCTGGCCAAGGTTGTCTTCATTACTACGCATCCATTCTTCGATGGCCGCCATAAAATCTGGCAAATGCATTTTTTCATTAATGCCGATCATCCAGTTAACTGCCGGAATCGAAGCCAAAAACATGATTATTGCAACAATCAGTAATGCCCCCCCCGGTCTGCGATTGATCCTTAAATAACTCCCGACATTTCGATTTTCAAAGTATGCAAAACAAATTACGGGAAGAATAAATACCCCAATCTGGTTTACCACCTGAAAATATTTAAGGAAAGACACCGCTACCTCACTGGTGTAATCAATTGATTGGGAAAAATTCTCCAAAATTCCAATCCCCCAGAAGGGAATAGCTATTACAAGACCAATCACCATCATCAATACCAACGATATGGCCATAAGAAGCAGAAGTGCAATAATTTTCTGATAGAAGGGCTTATCCTTTAGATAAGGCAGGTAATCCGACATGTGATCAATTTCATTTGCAGGCAAAAGTAGAGAAATTAACTAAAAATCAAATGAGTTGTCAATTATAGAATCATTAAACAAGTCGGTTATTTCTAAATCACCATGCAGATGAAAAGCCCTTAATCCGGTTTTTTTTGCTGCAAGGATATTTTGATTCGAATCATCAATAAATAAAGTTGCTTCCGGCACCAGCCTGTGTGTATCAATTACATCTGAAAATGCTGAAATATCCGGTTTCCTTAATCCCCGCATGAACGACCAGAAGGTGTCGTTAAAGAGTGACTGAAATTCAAATCCAAATTCGTTTTTAAACTTTTCGATATAGAATTCATAATGAATAATGTTGGTGTTGCTTAAAAGATAAAGCCGGTAATTTTTTTTGATAGCATGCAACAACTCAATGCGATTCGGAGGATAATCGCCGATGATCTGGTTCCAGGCTTCATCAAGGGAATCATCACTAATATTTATACCGGCCAGAGCTTTTAAATCTGTTCTGAATTCACCGGAGGTAATACGGCCCATTTCAAATTTTTGAAACAGATCTGATTGAGCAGCCTTGTTAAAAAGAGTTTCGAAATTTTCAACGCCAAGTGCTTTAAAGGCGCTTTCAACCTTATTATGACTAATATTTAAAATAACTCCGCCGAAGTCGAAAATGATATTTTGAATTGCTATGTTATCCTGATGTTCAGCCATTTTATAAAAATTTATCCGATATATTTTATTTTCGGATGCAAAATTGTACATTTGCGCTCCGATTTCCAAAAGGATTGGAAATCAAATTAAAATTTTTTTGGGCCTATAGCTCAGTCGGTTAGAGCACCTGACTCATAATCAGGTGGTCCCTGGTTCGAGCCCAGGTGGGCCCACAGATAGCCGGAAAACAGGATTCCGGCTTTTTATTTGGGATTCCTCATTCCGCTTCGCTTTCCCATTATCAGCTTAACCATACTGTCATTCCGATCCGCAACCCGGCGGTGAGGAATCTTCTCAGAAATAAAATATTTAACATTACTTTGAATTTCTAAAAAATTATTCCGTTCTTTGCACTCCTTTTTGAAATTATAAACAGTAAATTGAATTGTCATGTCACGTATATGTCAGATAACCGGGAAAAAGATGATGAACGGGAACAGCGTTTCCCACTCAAATATCAAAACTAAAAGAAAATTTTATCCGAATCTTCATACGAAGAAATTCTTTATTCCTGAAGAAGACAGGACCATTACTCTCAAAGTTTCCGCTGCAGGTATCCGTACCATCAATAAATTGGGAATTTCTGCAGCATTAAAGGAAGCTAAGGAAAAAGGTTATTTGTAATAAGGAGTAAAACAAAAACATAAATGCTGTTATCTCGTGGTAGCAGCATTTTTTTTATACCTGGTCTTTCTTTGTAAAACCTGAAAATATTTTACCGGGCTACCCGTTTAATTAATTTTATTTGCAATTCATCAAAGAAAACTATTTTTGCCATAAATGTTGGAATTCAGATACCTTTTAACAATTCTTGTACTATTGATTTCCGGAATCCGGGTTGTTGCACAGCACGATGATAACGGACTGGTTCAGTTTTCAGGAATTGTAGTTACTGCCGATAGCTTAACCCCGGTTCCCTATACAAACATTGTAATAAAAAATACCTGGCGGGGTACGGTTGCTGATTATTACGGTTATTTCTCGTTTGTAGCATATAAAAAGGATACCGTCATTTTTTCCGCTGTTGGATTTAAGAAAGGTGAATTTGCCATTCCTGATTCAATCACCGGCGACAGGTATTCGCTGATACAGGTAATGGCTTCCGATACCATCCTGCTGACACAAACCATCATCTATCCCTGGCCATCCAAAGAAAAATTTAAAGAAACATTTTTGAAATACGATGTTCCTGATGACGATTACGAACGGGCCAAAAAAAACCTGGATTTGGCTCAGCTAAAACAAATGGCATCTAATTATCCCATGGATGGAAGCATGAATTTCAGGAATTCAATGCAGAATTACCAGGACAAGCTATATTATATCGGACAAACACAACCCATCACAATATTAAATCCCTTTGCCTGGGCCCAGTTTATCAAAGCCTGGAAAGAAGGTAAATTCAAAAGAAAAAATAAGGATTAATATTTCAACAGGTTCACATGAGGACAGCCTTCTTCTTTTTATTTTTCATTATCACTTTCTCTGCAATAAGCCAGGAAAGAGCTGTCGTTCGTGGGAAAATTACAGATGAAAAAGGCAAAGGCATCGAACTGGTAAATGTGGCTGTTTCCGGTTTACCAGGTGGAACAATGACCGACCGGAAAGGAATGTTTGAGATGGAAGTGCCTGCAAATGTTGAGATTTATATTTCCATTACCTACATAGGACTTGAAAAGGGAGTAGAAAAGATTTTTTTAAAACCCGGTGAAATTTTTGAGTTGAATAAAGTTCTTAAGTCGGTTTATACCGAATTGCCTCAGATAGAAATTGCGGATGAGCAAATCAGGGCCTCTACGATGACACGTATTGATCCTAAGGTTGCAATGAATGTTCCTACTTCTTCCGATAAAATACCTGCATTGCTTAAAACCCTTCCCGGCGTTTCCTCCAATAATGAATTAAGTTCGCAATATTCGGTTAGGGGAGGGAACTATGATGAAAACCTTGTTTACGTTAATGACATTGAAATTTACCGGCCTTACCTTATCCGCTCCGGCCAGCAGGAAGGACTGAGCTTTATCAATTCCGACCTGGTTTCATCCCTTCTTTTTTCGGCCGGCGGTTTCGAAGCAAAGTACGGTGATAAAATGTCGTCGGTGCTCGACCTTCAATACAAAAAACCGAACGAATTCGGCGGGTCAGCCTCAGTCAGTTTATTGGGCGCCTCCTTTCATCTCGAAGGGACTGCTGTCAAAAAGAAATTTACTTACCTCACCGGAGTCCGCTATAAAACAAATCAATACCTCTTAAACGGCCTCGAGACAAAAGGTGATTACAAACCTTCTTTTTTAGATATTCAGACATTATTTTCTTACGATATTTCAAAGAAAGTGGAAGTGTCCTTCCTCGGAAATATTGCCAATAACAGTTACAGGTTCGTACCTGAAACAAGGGAGACAGATTTCGGAACTTATCAGGATGCCAGAAGACTGACCATCTACTTCGACGGGCAGGAAATAGACAGGTTCATGACTTATTTTGGCGGTGCGACTGTTAATTTTAAACCCAATAAAAAGACGAGGTTAAAAATCATTGCTTCCGGATTTAATTCTGCCGAGAGTGAATCGTACGATATTTTAGGCCAGTATTGGATCGGGCGGCTCGAGTCCAGTTTTGGAAGTGAAAATTTTGGAGATGTGATAGAAACTCAGGGCGTGGGTTCATATTTGAACCATGCCCGAAATACAATGAGCATTAATGTATTCAACTTAGCTCATAAGGGAACAATGGAAATGGGGAATAAGCTTCTGCAATGGGGTGTAAAATACCAGAATGAGCAAATCCGGGATGAAATGAATGAATGGATTTTGATTGATTCTGCCGGATATTCAATCCCGCGTCCACAGGATTCTATTGGTTATACCGATCCGGAAGCCCAGACAGATTATCCCTTTAATATTTATGAACTGATAAAGACGAGAGCATCGCTTAATTCCAACAGGTTTACAGCCTATATCCAAAATACGTGGGGAACAGATCCGGATATTTCAAAAGTAACATTTACAGCCGGAATAAGGGCTAATTACTGGGATAACAACAATCAGCTTCTTATCAGCCCGAGGTTATCCATTTCTTATATACCGGATTGGAAAAGAGATTTTTTACTGCGGTTATCTGGCGGACTTTATTACCAGCCTCCCTTTTACCGTGAGCTGAAGGATCTGAATGGTGGATTGAATCCGGATCAGAAAGCACAGACATCGGTTCATATTGTTGCAGGGAGTGACTATAATTTTAAAGCCTGGGGCCGTCCGTTTAAATTTGTTTCGGAAATCTATTATAAATACCTCGATAATCTTGTTCCTTATTTTACCGATAACGTCAGGATTCGATATTATGCTTTTGAGCAATCTCATGGTTATGCAGCGGGAATTGACATGAAGGTGAACGGGGAGTTTGTCCCGGGGATAGAGTCCTGGATGAGTTTGTCGGTAATGAAGACACAGGAAGATCTATACGGCGATTATTATCTTGATAAGAATGGCAATCCTGATTATAGCATGGGAGAACCCGGCTACATTCCGCGTCCTTCGGATCAAAGAGTAAGCGCTAGCATATTTTTCCAGGATTACCTTCCTAAAAACCCAAGCTATAAAATGAGCCTGACCACAATCTTTGGCAGTAGTTTGACTTTCGGGCCACCGGATTCGCCGAAATACAGGCATATATTACGAATGCCGCCTTACTGGAGAGTGGACATCGGTTTTTCGAAGGAGATCATTGGTACACAAACGAGGTTTACTTCCAAAAATCCCTTCCGTGTATTTGAATCATTGTGGCTCACTGCGGAAGTTTTAAACCTCTTGCAGCGCAACAATACGGTTTCATATACCTGGGTTACCGACATTACCGGCAGCCAGTATGCCGTTCCAAATTACCTTACTCCGCGGCAGATAAATGTTAAACTGATTGCGGAGTTTTAAAGCCACACCTGCATGCCGCAGGCAGGGATTCACAGATTATGGATAAAAAAACAGATAAAGCAATAAGGCAATTTATACTAACTGTTGCAAATCAAACCAAGGGATTTGTGACTGCTTATTTATTTGGCTCATTCGCTAAAAACAATCAAAGACCGGAAAGTGATATTGATATAGCTCTGATTATTGATAATTTGCAGGATTCCGATAAATTCGACATCAGGTTCAACTAATGTTGTTGGCTTCTCAGTTTGACTCCCGGATTGAACCACATCCAATATCCAGTCAGGAATTAACCTCTGATAATCCCTTTGTTGCTGAGATCAGGAAAATAGGGAAAGAAATATCAGTAAAAAATATTACTAATGCCTGATGTACTATTTTGTCAACAAGTATAAAAAAATCTAAACACTATTCAATAATCTGTTATTTAAATTACCACACGCATCAATGACATTATCTCCATTTAGAACTCTTTTTAGAGCAGAAAGGACTACATCTGATTCAATAAAGTTCTTCCTTTCAGTATAAGGTAAAAAACGAAATTTTGTCGGATTTGCTGAAGAGTCTGGAAATTTACCCATTTCAACCTCCAAGTAATTAAAAAACAAATATCTCTCATGTTCTATTCGTGAGTGTATTATTCCTAATTTCGCCTTATGTGAGTTGACTAAAGCGTTATCATTAAGATAATTATAAACCCGCTTAATATCCGAGGAAAATTCAATATCGAATTTGTCTCTATCAGTTACGATCAGCAAATTATATTCTACCGGAGTAGCATTATCTAACGATTTGATCAAACTTTGAATTTTTTCTTTAATATCTTCTTTATTTGAAAAGATAAATTTATCCATGAGAATTACATCACTAAAAGGAGGCAAATACGAACTCAACTTTTCCCATGAAAACCTGATTTTTTCTTCGACTTTTCGTTTGTGTAAAACCTTCTCTTTTGACTGAAAGGATAAATCTTTCCAAACATCCATGTAATCGTTTTGAAAGCCAAAAACGAAACCATTGTTATTGCGATATTTTTGATGCTCGGTAAGATTTCCTTCTTTTAAAAAAAAGACTGTTTGAACGTTTTGGTTTTTCGGAAATTTACAATTATGCGGTTTTTTGAAATGCCCAGGTTTAAAAGTTGTACCATTCTTTCCAGATGTGAGTTTATTTAAGAAAATACTGGTCGGGTCCTTATAATCAGGCTCCACAAAATTATTTATTACAACCTTTGAGTCAGATATTAGAAACCTCCAGAATGAATTCCATAGCTCATTTTCCTCTTCAGAACCTTCAGGTATTTGTTTTGGAATTGCTTTGCAGAATTTGTCAAACACCTCAAAATCAATAATTGTATTCAACATATCAATTCTTGTTTTGAAGTTTCAACAAATCTACTGTCGATCGAATTGACTCATCAAAAAATCTCGGTCCGAAATCATCATCCATCATTCCGTCTTCTCTGATGTGTAATTCTTTTATGCGAACTTTCATTTCTGGAGGATTGAAGTAATATATAACGGAGTCATTAGGACTGATTTCCTTTTTTGCTGTCAAAACTTGAAGTCTACGAACAAGATATTCGCTGTGGGTTTCGATAAAGAACTGAACATTAAATTTTTTTATACAGTAAGCAAAGAAATCAGCCAACTTTGATTGCCAATCCGGATGAAGAAAAGCTTCGGGTTCTTCAACTAATATTATATTTTTAAAAAGCTTGCGATCTGAAGATTTTTTTATTTTAAAATTTTCTATTTCCCTATTATTCTTTTTTTCATCAAAAATAATTGAAGCAGTTTTTAAAATCAAAGTGATAATATTAATTGTCCCCTTTCCATAATTGGATAAATTTACAATTGGTTTACCTACCTTGAAATTATCACCCAAAATATCATAAATACTGCTTTCAGTCTTTTTAGGTTTTGGATTAATTATTTTATGAAGTTTAATAATAAAACCTGAATTCTCAATGAAACTGATTAGTGTAAAGGTATCGAAGCCAAATATTTTATTGCTTTTGTAAACAAAATCTTTATAGTCATTTTCCTTTTGCTGTTTTAAAACCTGGTAAAGAAATTCTGTTTCTTTATTTAAAGGGAATAAGCTTCCTTGTAAAAAATCGGAAGACTTAATCTGATTGCTTTTATTTATTCGAAAAATTGCCAACTTATTTTCTATTGCATTAAAGATCGGAGAAATAATTTCGGTAAGAAAATCACGATAATTAGTTCTTTTTAGTATTAAGTAGTATCTGTTAATTTCATCTGTATTATCAGAATCAGTAAAATGAATATCTTCTTTTAAATTGTAATCTGCGAGATTTGTATAAACATCATCAGTCATTTCCTGCAATAGATCGTTGAACCTTTTATAAAAAATTGTATTTGTGTAGCCGTCATACTCTTTAAAGGCTTCAAACCACCATATTTCGCCAAAAGTTTTCTCAAGATAATCCAGGATTCCGGAAATGTCATAATGTGGTGAAATAGATTTGGCATATTTTTTAAGCAACATCAAATTCAATTTTCCATTAATCATACTTGTCCAATCAGAGCCTGTAAATGGCGATTTTAAAGGAGATAGATCCTCATCGCCCCAATACCTGTAATGATCATATAATCCAAAAAAGACATCACCTCCTGCGTCAATTATTTCAACTGAAAGAAAGGAAGCTGTACCTGGATTTTCATGAATTCCGTCCTGAAATGTATAAACAACATTGAATGGCTGCTTTATGTTACGAATTAACACGCTAAATCCAAAGCCAAATTTTTTTTCATTGCTTTTGTTATTGACGACCTGATTAAATTCTCCAAGATTCTCTACCCCACCAATTAAATCTAGTAAAGGGAAATCAGAGTTTTTATAACCTTCAGTAAACAATTGCATTGCTTTAATAAAAGAACTTTTGCCAGTGTTGTTTGGTCCTGTAAAAACATTCAAATCCCTAAAAGAGAACCAATGCTCCCCTTTAAAGATTTTAAAATTGTTGATCAGAAAATTATTTAATTCAAGCATAACTGGTAATATTTATGAAGGAATTTTTTTCAAAAATAACGATTATATCAATTTGTAAGATTAGTAAAGGGCAATTTGTGAAATTGCCGGCAATATTCATCAATTAGTAACTTCTCAACTTCTCTCGGAATTTCTCCCTCTGTAACTTTCCAGCAAATTATCAAATCCTTATGGTTGGCTAGCTGCCAAATCAACCTGCCTCCCCAATGCCCAATCTTTTTACCTTGCCCAAAATGGAGGAATTGCCCAAGCCGTTTATATAAATTTGCATTGCCATCTGGGGAGCCTGCTTTACCAATATAAACCACAAGTGAATCAGATACATGATTCCTTTTCAATTCCTCAATTGTTACATTTGGATTTTTGTCCTTAAAGAAACCACCCACACCCGGGAAAATGAATTTTGTGTTTTTAAAGTCAGGGTTCAAAACGAAGTAAACTCCCTTCTGCTTTGGCAAAATGCTTTTGTCATTCCAAAGTGATTGAACGGTTATAAAACCTGTGAATCCATTCATCTTAATTTCTTCAATGTTGTTAAAGTCCATGATAAATAAATTTTTTATTTGAAATAAGTATCCCATATTTCCTCGGCTTCAGGGCTGCCCAACTCAATTCCCCTTTCGTCAAGTTCTTCTTTGTATTCACTGAAAACATCAGTTCCCGGTTCAGCATTTTCGAGATTGTCATTTTCATTATTCCTGTAATTTGTGTTAACCTGGTTTTTAAAACCATGATAAGTATTATCTATACCATGTTTTTTATACCATTCATTCTCCTGGTCTCGATATTGTTGCTGTTGTTCTTCAGAAGTAGTCCATTTGTATTGTGGATTTGTTGGTCCTGTTTCAAATGAACTCAGTATAACACCAATTAAAATTAAAGTAACGAGCGGACCCAAAAAGTACTTAATGATAAACTTGTCAATATCATCTGTCATATGATTGGAATTTTTAAAATCCAGTGAAAATTAATTTTGCCAAAATTATTTCCTATAAATGCAGCCTATTTGCATCTCAATAAAATATTTCAAAAATTTTTAATTTTTAGAAATCGTAGCTATGAATAGCCTTTAGGAGGTCATCTTTTATAATTTTAGCAAGACTTTCAGGTTTAAGAACGATCAAATCCTTACCGTAACTTAGCAGTTCGCTGATCAGTTCTTTGTTTATCACAAGTTTCAACTGAATGACAATGCCATTCTCGTTTTCCTGAATTATTTTCTGGGAATGATGAATTGGTTTTGTTTTTATGTAGGGAGCCCTTTCGGGTGTAAATTTCAATTCAAGCGTTTCAGGGTTTGCATTTTCGGGAATGGTGATGCCAAGTACGTTTTCAAAATAGACGGACTCGTTGTAATCTTTTGCCAGAATAAACTTTTGATCTGACAAATAAAATAATTCAATCCTGTCGAGGGCAAGGTGGCTGATCTTTTTCAATTCATCATTATATCCAATCAGGAACCAACGGTTGTGATATTCCTTTAATAAATAGGGATGGATGGTCATTTTCAGGTTTTCGGTATGTGTAAAGGGGAGGTATTCCAAATTAAGAACCTGCTTATTCTTGATTGCTTTATAAATTGGATCAATAAACGAAAGCCCTTTCAGGTTTTCATTGGTTTCGAAGTCAATTAATTTTCTGCCTTTATGTTTTTTCTCAGGGATAATCCCTTCCAGCTTGATGACCATTTCCTGCAGATCAGTGAAGACCGGAATATTTTTAAATTGCTTTAAAAGTTCAATTGCTTCCTCAAGATTTTTAATATCCTGTTCGTTGAGGGGATTATTCTCGATAGAATATTCAGCATCGTCGTAACTGTAATACCCGTCTTTGCAAACTATGGGAGCCTCGAATCCTCTTGGGCGTTCGCTTCGCATGATGCTGATATCCATTTGCACAGTACGTTTGCTTATTCCGGTATCCTTACCAAAATCTTCTTCCAACCGGGTAGAAATTTCATCAACCAGATCATCCAACGTCCATTTTCTGCCTGTATTTTTCAGGCAATTGTCAATGACACGGTAGCGGTAGCTTGCATTTTTGTTTGAGGGCATTGTTACTGTCTCGATTAAAATAAGCTCTAAAAAAAACCTGAACCTGAATCCTTAAACCTTGAACTTTGAACTTTGAACAATTTCGTAAGTTTCCATCGCTATCGCCATTTCCTCGTCGGTGGGAATCACCATCACCGTCACTTTGGAATAGTCCATGCTGATGATGGCCTCTTTCGAACGCAAGCCCTTGTTGGCGTCATGATTGAAATTGAGTCCGAGAAACTCGAAGTCTTTGCAAATAGCTTCGCGGCTCAGGTCCGCATTCTCACCGATACCTCCGGTAAACACAAGAATATCCATTCCACCCATCACGGCTGCATAGGCTCCGATAAACTTCCGGATGCGATGATGGAACATGTCGAGAGCTAATTGCGCCCTTTCGTTTCCGGCCTCGGCAGCCTTTTCCAGCTCCCGCATATCCGACGATATACCGGAAATCCCCAGCACACCGCTTTCCTTGTTGATCAGTGCATTGGTTTGAGGGATGCTCAGTTTTTCCTTGTCGGCAATAAAAAGCAAAGCCCCGGCATCAATGTCACCGAGGCGGGTTCCCATGATCAGGCCTTCATTTGGAGTAAGTCCCATTGAGGTCTCGATGGACTTACCATTTTTTATGGCAGTAATTGAAGAACCGTTTCCGAGATGGCAGGATATGATTCGGGAATTATTGATGTCCGCTTTAAGAATTTCACAGGCGCGGTTTGCAACATACTTATGACTGGTTCCATGAAAACCATACTTCCTGACTCTATATTTTTCATAAAGCCGGTATGGGAAAGCGTATAAAAAAGCATAAGGGGGCATGGTCTGATGAAAGGCAGTATCGAACACACCTGCCTGTGGAACATCCGGCAACAATTGATTGATGGCGTAAATTCCTGCAAGGTTTGGAGGGTTGTGTAAAGGAGCAAGTTCGATATTCTTTTCCAGCGACCTGATTACTTCAGGGGTTAAAGGAACACTTCCGCTGAAATCTTCTCCCCCGTGAACCACACGGTGGCCGACGGCATCTATTTCCTCAATATCATCCAGCACACCATATTCTTTATTGGTCAGTTGCTCAAAAACCATTTGAATACCCGTCGTATGATCCGGAACATGGACTTCCATAGCCATTTCGGTATCATCAAATACTTTATGCCTGATCCGGGAATTATTTAAACCGATTTTTTCGACCAGACCTTTGGCAAGGACTTTCTTTTCGGGCATCGCAATCAACTGGTATTTGATGGAAGAGCTGCCGCAATTCAAAATAAAGACTTTCATATTTTCGATCACATTAAGGCGGGCGAAGTTAGACAGCCTTTTTTAACTGACCAAGTTTTTATTACGAAAGTTAGTAATGTAAAGAAGATATATAATTTATTTAGATTCCTGATAAATTAGTTATGATATTTTGTTTGGAAAGAAATTATTATAATTTTGCCGCCGGTTACTGTTAACTAAATAACAAAGGGGTTTATAAATAATTACAAATTGAATTTTATGAAAAAATTATGGTTTATTTTAATCTTGGTTTTACCTGTTCTGGCAATGGCTCAGGAAGAAAAAAAATTCGGGATACAGTTTTCCGGGTTCGTTAAAACCGATATTTTTTATGATACACGACAGACCGTTGACCTGAGAGAAGGCCATTTTCTGATCCTTCCCGCTAACGAAAAGCTTGATGAAAATAATAAGGACATCAACGCCCATCCCAGCTTTAATTTTCTTTCGATCCAAACACGTTTAAACGGTAACATTACCGGGCCTGACGTATTGAAGGCCAGGACAAGCGGATATATCGAAGCGGAATTCTTCGGAACCAGCAATGCCGATATTAACGGATTCAGATTGCGCCATGCTTACGCCATGTTAGACTGGAAAAAGTCGGAATTATTGGTGGGCCAGTTCTGGCATCCCATGTTCATCACATCCTGTTTCCCGGCAACAATATCATTTAACACCGGCGCACCATTCGAACCCTTCTCACGCAACCCGCAAATAAGATATACCTTCCGGTTCAGCAAATTCAGACTGATTGGAACCGCTGTAGCACAGAGGGACTTTTCGAATGCAGGACCCAATGGCAACAGCTCTGAATATCTGAGAAATTCAGGAATACCAGAAACTAACCTGAAATTTGAATTCAACTCTGTAAATGCCGAAAAGGGTACAGAATTTCTGGCCGGTGCAGGAGTGGATTATAAAACATTACAACCTACTTTATTTATTGGTCTAATTGATACCAACCTTGTCGCGCATACATACACTGTGGACGATAAAGTGAGCGGGCTGTCTTATTTTGCTTATTATAAGATGAAGTTTAAACCCATTACTGTTAAGATTCAGGGAACAATGGGTCAATTAACCGATAACCTGACTATGTTAGGAGGTTATGCAGTGACAGATTTTCTGACAGGGGATTATGAAGTTGGTCCCACAACTGAATATAAACCGATGAATATTTTTGCTGTTTGGACCGATATACACACCAACGGAGCTAAATGGGAAGGTGGTCTTTTTGGAGGATACAGCGAAAATCTTGGTTTTGAGAAGAATATTTCAGTCACTTTTTACGGCCGCGGAAGCGATATTAAGTATGTTTACAGGATTGCTCCGCGCGTGGCATATAAAGCAGGAAAAATGAGATTTGCTTTTGAAATTGAAGAAACTGTAGCCGCTTATGGTACAAGAAATAATATGAATAAGGGATTGGTTGAAAACGTTGAGGAAATCAGTAATCTCAGGTTTTTACTTGGTATTTTTTATATGTTTTAAACGACTTAAAATACATATTATATTAATTTAATAATTCAAACACATTAAACTACACGACTATGACAAATAAAATCACAAGCTTTGCCGAATATCTGCAAAAGTACAAAGACAGTATTGCAGATCCGGAAGGATTTTGGGGAAATATTGCCGAAAGCCATTACTGGCAAAAGAAATGGGATCAGGTTTTAGACTGGTATTTTGAAGGAAAAGACGCACCGCACGTAAAATGGTTCGTCAATGGCAAGTTGAACATCACTGAGAACATCTTCGAAAGAAATATGTTCCAGAGAAAGGACCAGATAGCAATCATCTGGGAACCTAATGACCCTAAACAAAAAGAAGTAAAGCTGACTTATGGCGAACTGTTCGATAAAGTGAAACAGTTTTCCAACGCGCTGCTCAAGATCGGTGTGAAAAAAGGCGACAGGGTTGCTATTTATCTCCCGATGGTTCCTGAGCTTCCAGTGGCTATGCTTGCATGTGCCCGTATCGGTGCAATCCACTCCATCGTTTTCGCAGGATTTTCTGCTAACTCTCTTGCCGACAGGATTATTGACGCCGAATCAAATGTGGTCATCACTTCGGATGGCGCTTACCGTGGTTCAAAGAGCATCGGATTAAAATCCATTGTTGATGAAGCTTTATTGACTTGTCCGACAGTTAAAAACACCATTGTTTTGAAACATACCGGCGAGAATATCAATTTCCAGGCTCCCCGCGATATTTGGTGGGACGACCTTATTAAAGGCGTAAGCACAGATAATAAAGCTGAAGTCATGGATTCCGAGGATACCCTTTTCATCCTTTATACTTCCGGATCAACCGGCAAACCCAAGGGAGTTCTTCATACCATTGCAGGGTACATGGTATTTGCCGAATATACCTTCAAGAATGTGTTCCAGTACAATGATGGCGACATATTCTGGTGCACCGCAGATATCGGTTGGGTAACCGGTCATAGCTATATTGTTTATGGACCACTGCTTACAGGGGCTACTTCAGTTATGTTTGAAGGCGTTCCGACTTATCCCGATGCCGGCCGATTCTGGGAAGTTGTTGACAAATATAAAGTCAACCAGTTCTATACAGCACCTACGGCCATCCGCGCCCTCGTTGCGCAGGGAAATGAATGGGTTACAAAGCATAAGCTTGATTCATTGAAAGTACTTGGAACTGTTGGCGAACCCATCAACGAAGAAGCCTGGAGATGGTATCATGACCTTGTAGGAAAAGGCCGTTGTCCGATCGTTGATACCTGGTGGCAAACTGAAACAGGAGGAATCCTGATCACACCTCTGGCAGGAATAACTGCAACCAAACCATCTTTCGCAACATTACCATTACCGGGTATCCAGCCTGTTTTGGTTGATAATGATGGTAAAATTCTGAAGGGCAACAGTGTTGAAGGAAATCTCTGTATTAAATTTCCCTGGCCGGGAATGTTAAGAACCACCTATGGTGATCATCCACGTTGTTATCAAACTTATTTCTCAACCTATAAAGGCTTATATTTTACCGGTGACGGTGCAAAACGCGACGAAGAAGGGTATTACCGTATCATGGGCCGCGTTGATGATGTTATCAATGTATCAGGCCACAGGATTGGAACGGCAGAAGTTGAAGACGCCATCAATCAGCACCCGAAAGTAAACGAATCGGCTGTTGTAGGTTATCCTCATCCTATCAAAGGACAGGGTATTTATGCCTATGTAACCTGTGACGAGCTTTCGGATTCCGAAATGCTGACAATTGAAAAAGAGATCAGAGATACGGTAAATAAATTTATCGGAGCTATTGCTAAGCCTGATGTTATTCAAATTGTAAGCGGTCTGCCAAAGACAAGATCAGGGAAGATCATGCGGCGCATTCTGCGTAAGATAGGCGAAGGGGATGCTACCAATCTGGGTGATACATCTACATTGCTTGATCCGGGCGTGGTCGAAGAGATCATACTGGGTGCAAAAGTTGAAATTAAACGATAATCAATATTTAAAAAATGAGAGGAATTAAAATTACTAACCGCTGGGTGGTTGTGATTGGTGCAATATTGATCCAGCTTGCCCTTGGTGCGATTTATGCCTGGTCGGTGTTTACCAAGCTTCTTACCGATCCTGAAGGTTTATACAAATTCAGCGCTCAGGAAGCAGCCTGGGTATTTTCGGCAGGTTTGGCAACTTTTGCAATTGTCATGGTAATGGCCGGAAAATGGCAGGCCAAATCAGGCCCGACCATAGTTGCCTTTACGGGTGGAATTGTACTGGGAATCGGATACATTCTTGGCGGATTATTCGGCAGCAGTTTCTGGGCACAGTTTTTCTTTATCGGAATTATCGGCGGTGCCGGAATCGGGCTTGCTTATGTTGTTCCTATAGCTGTCGGTGTTAAATGGTTCCCGGATAAAAAAGGTTTGATCACGGGGCTTGCTGTTGCAGGTTTCGGTTTTGGGGCTACCATCTGGGTTAAGCTGGCCGATTCATGGTTCGGAGGATTACTGAACACGACAACCGTTTTCGGACTCTCAAGTGTTCAAAGCGTATTTTTCATTTATGGAATAATTTTCACTGTATTTGTGTTAATTGGATCAATGGTTATGGTGAATCCACCTGAGGGATATAAACCTGCGGGATGGGTACCGCCAGCGCCGGTGGCCGGAAAAGCAGAAGGCAGTGTGAATTTTGAACCAAAAAAAATGTTGAGGACTCCTCAGTTTTATTCGCTGTGGACGGTTTTCATTTTTTCAGCATTAGCAGGTCTCATGGTTATTTATTGTATCAAACTTTTTGGAATTGATGCCCTGAAATATCATGGTCTTGAGAACGCAGGTATCATCGCTGGCACAGCAATGGCATGGTATGCTATTTTTAACGGCCTTGGACGTATTGTGTGGGGTATGGTTTCCGATAAAATCGGCCGTAAAATGGCAATCATCGCTATGACTTTACTCCAGGGAATTATCATGCTGATGCTATATCATGTTTTTATTTCTTTTGCTTTGTCAGTTGGGTTTATTATTGCTGCCTGTATTGTGGGATTTAATTTTGGCGGTAATTTCGCCCTGTTCCCTGCAGCTACAGCAGATTTCTTTGGGAATAAGAATGTAGGTAAAAATTACGGCTGGATGTTTACTGCTTATGGCGTTGCCGGTATTCTCGGCCCGCAGCTCGCCGGAGTTTTTAAAGATGCTGCAACTGGATCAAGTGGCCCGGTTGTATGGATGACCCCGTTCATCATAGCAGGAGTTGCCTGTATTCTTGGTTCAGTGATTATGATGCTGACAAAAGTACCGGGAGAAAACTAGAATTTTTTTTCAATATTGTTCAGAAGAGGGTAAGTAATACTCTCTTCTTTTTTTTTAAATCTGATTTAGTTTTCTACTTTTGTGATCTGATTAACAATGGGGACATCTGTATCAAACAGATTGATTTGTAACTAAATAAAGCTTAGATAATGCCTATTAAGAAACTCGACAGCATATTCAAACCTAAAAGAATTGCACTCATTGGTGTTTCAAATGATCCGAAAAGTGTTGGTGGTATTACGTTGCGTAACCTTATATCCGGAGGTTACAACGGGGTGGTTTATCCTGTAAATCCAAAGCGTGAAGCTGTTTTTGGGATTCCCTGCTTTCCGGATATAAAAAGTCTTCCTAAAGTTCCCGATCTGGTGGTGATCATGACGTCTGCCAAATTTGTTCCACAGATCATACAGGAATGTGGTGAGGCAGGTGTTCATGGTGTTATCATAATGTCAGCCGGATTCAAAGAATCTGGTACTGAAGGAAAATTATTGGAGAACCAGGTGAAAGAGAAGGTTAAGACCTTTACGGATATGCGCGTAATCGGACCCAATTGTCTGGGGATACTTGTCCCGGGATTAAGTATGAATGCCAGTTTTGCTGCGGGTATGCCGAAAAAGGGGCATGTTGCTTTTATTTCGCAATCCGGCGCTTTATGCACTTCGGTTCTCGACTGGGCAAATGAGGCGAATGTCGGATTTTCTTATTTCGTTTCCATCGGTAATTCAATGGATGTAAACTTCGGGGACCTCATAGATTATTTTGGTCAGGATCCAAATACAAAATCTATTGTTCTTTATGTTGAATCAATAACAAATGCCCGAACTTTTATGTCGGCAGCGCGTGCCTTTGCCCGGAAAAAACCAATTATTGTTTATAAATCCGGGCGCTTCCCTGAATCAGCCAAGGCTGCCGCTTCGCATACGGGAGCCATAGCATCAGAGGATGCCATTTACGATGCTGTTTTCAAAAGGGCCGGTATTGCCAGGGTTTATGACATTGGTAATATCTTTGACTTTACGGACCTCATCGGACGCAAGAGAGCACCCCGCGGCCACGGTTTGGCAATAGTTACCAATGCCGGTGGTCCCGGAGTAATGGCTACCGATACACTTATCAATTCGGGCGGAAAATTAGTTGAACTTACCAATGATACCATTCAGAAACTTAATGATTACCTGCCTCCGTTCTGGTCGCATGGCAATCCGGTGGATGTACTCGGAGATGCCACACCCGAACGCTTCGCCAGGGCTGCCGAAATTGTACTGACGGACGAAAACGTTGATGCAGTACTTGTTATCCTCACACCCCAGGCAATGACACTTCCCACTGAAACAGCCAAAGCAATCTGCGAACTGGCCGAGAAAACATCAAAACCAATCATGGCTGCATGGCTTGGTGGCATTAGCATGCATGCCGGGATAAGTGTTTTCAACAATGCGGGAATATCCGTTTTCGAAACACCTGAGCAGGCCATTCGCGCTTTTATGACTCTTTCATTATACTCCAAAAATCTTGATCTTTTATTTGAAACACCTAAGGAAGTTCCGGTAAATTTCAGCTATAACCGGGATGAATTAAGGAAGAAATACATCAAAGATATATTTCCCAAGGGGAAAATCCTGTCAGAGGACGATTCAAAAATGCTAATCAATGATTATGACATTCAAACTACGCATCCTGAACTTGCAAGAACAGAGGATGAGGCTGTTAAAATTGCGGAAAAGAAAAATTACCCTGTAGTACTAAAGATTTTTTCTCCGGAAATAATTCATAAGACCGATGTGGGTGGTGTGGCTCTTAACATAGAAACTGAAGAAATGCTGCGTGTTTCATTCAGAAATATGTTAAAAAAGGTAGCCCAGATGGAGCCAAATGCAAAACTGGAAGGCATAACGGTTCAGAAAATGGTAAGATCAAAGGATGCAGTTGAATTGATTTTAGGTATAAAAAAAGACCCTGTTTTTGGGACTGTTATGCTGGTTGGGATGGGTGGTATTACCGCAGAATTATTTAAAGACAGCAGGCTTGAATTCCCGCCTTTGAATGAAAAACTGGCCATGCAAATGCTTAAATCGCTTACGATATTTCCATTACTCGATGGGTACAGGGGAAGTAAACCTTTGAATATGGAAAAACTCATCGAAGCGCTGATCAGGTTATCCTATCTTGCTGCCGATTACCCGGAAATTGAAGAGCTAGACATTAATCCGCTGATCGTAACTCCGGAAAATGTAATCGCTCTTGATGCACGTATAGTTGTAGATGAAAATCAGCTTGGGAAAGAACACAGGGATTATGGCCATCTTATTTTAAGGCCGTATCCTGAAAGATGGATTCGAACTGCAAAACTTAGCGATGGCCATGAAGTGCTCTTACGGCCTATCAAACCGGAAGACGAGCCAATGTGGCTTGAATTGCTTGGCAGTTGCTCAAAACAATCCATTTATTCGCGGTTCAGATACGACTTTTTCTATGACGCACATGAAATCGCTACCCAGTTTTGTTTTATTGATTATGACAGGGAGATGGCTATTGTTGCGGAGATTGAAGAGGAGGGTAAGAAAAAACTTATTGGTGTGGGACGACTTATCGCCGATCCCGACATCGAAATTTCGGAGTATGCTGTACTGATCACTGATGCATGGCAACATAAGGATTTGGGTCAGATTCTGACAAGCTATTGCATCGAAATTGCCCAGCAGTCTGGAATAAAGCGGGTAGTAGCCGAAACAACTAAGGATAATAAATCTATGATCACTGTTTTTAAAAAGCTCGGGTTCAAAGTGAACTACAATGAAGATACTACGGTATCGGTTTCGAGAGATTTGGTGAATGGATGAATCGGTTGAATTGGTTGAATCAGTTGAACTGGATGAATCGGTTGAATTGGTTGAATCAGTTGAACTGGATGAATCGGTTGAATCGGTTGAATCGGGGGAATTTAGTTGAATTGGTTTATCATTTTTCCTCCGAAGAAACGACTATGGCCCATCATAACAACATTCCATTATTCCATAATTCCAATATTCCAATATTCCATTATTCCATCCTTCCATCATTCCATCCTTCCAAAATTCCATCCTTCCAAAACATTGTTTTCCAGATCCCAAAATAAAATCACCTTTCCGGTATCTGCTAAATACTTAAGACTAAAGACTCAATACTAAATAAACCTGTCAATAAGTTTGCAGACCTCGGCAAAAATCTGGTCTATCCCACCTATTCCCTTAACAGATTGAAACTTCTTTTTACTCTTATAAAAGTCAATCAGGGGTTGGGTTTGGTCATTATAAATTTTGATACGGTTCTCAATCACTTCTTTGGTGTCGTCTTTCCTTCCCTCTATTTCGGCTCGTTTGAGAAGCCTTTTCAGGATTTCCTCATCGCCGACTTCAAGGGCAAGAACAAGTGAAACGGCCTCATTTTTCTTTCCAAGCATTGTATCCAGGTCATGGGCTTGCTGAATGGTTCGCGGGAAACCATCAAACACAAAGCCGCGGGCTTTTGAATGCTGCAGTAAGGCATCCTCAAGTATCTCAATCAGTAAAGCATCGGGAACCAGGTCCCCTTTTTCAATGATAGCCTGTACTTTTAAACCAAGGGTTGTTTTTTCACGGATATTTTTCCTGAAAATATCTCCGGTGGAAATATGAACCAGCTTATATTTTTCGGCAATTTTTACAGATTGTGTCCCCTTGCCCGAACCCGGAGGACCAAAAAGAATAAAATTGAACATATTAATAAAATTATTTAGGTTAGAAATATACTGTCGCGCAAATTTAAGGTAAAAGGGCTTTAACTTTTATATTTAATTTTGTCAAAAATATTTTGGATGGATATTGATAGTCTGCATATACAGGATTCGTCTGCCTTCATCATTCAATCCGATTCCGGTATCATCATCGAAGATTCGCTCCCGCTCAGGGATGATACAACAATGACTGCCTTCGGACTTTTCTTTGGAGACTCAACCAAATACAATCCAGTACCAGTTAAAACGATTAAATCGGATCAAAAATCATTATTTAAATCTCAAAATACTGAAAGATCGGATTTAAAGATACTGGAAAGAAATTACCTGAATATTGACTGGATTACGATTCACCTGATAATTTGCCTAATCCTTACAGCCTGGGTTCAGATTTATTACAGCAAAAGATTGAGGCAGATCATTAAGGCTTTTGGAGCTATGCGGTACACAAATATATTAAGCAAAGAAGGTAATTTATTCAGGGAGCGCATCTCAATTCCTTTGTTTATCATATATCTTGTTTCTTTATCCTTGTTAATCTATCAGGTTACAGCCGGACAATCGGGTATTGAAATGTCGGGATTTAAGGGATTAAAGTTTTTCTCAATTATCATTCTTGTTATTTTGATTTTATGGTTCATAAAAAATACTGCTGTCAGATTCGTGGGAAAGACATTTAAAAACCATATAATTCTTTCGGAATATATGCACACGAATTTTATTTTTAATATGGTAACAGGCTTAATTTTATTGCCGTTTATCATCGTTTCAGTCTATCTGCCATCATTGATAGCGGTTTATACTGGTATTGCCCTTTGGCTGGCCATTTTTTTATATCGTTTTGTCAGGGAGTTATTTACAGGATTAACCTACACAAAATTTTCGCTGTTTCCCAGAATTTTATATCTTTGCACGTTCGAAATTATACCGTTTTTAGTTTTTACTAAATTAATAATGAGTTACTTAAGTTAATTATCAAATAAAAAATAAAGACACAATCAAGTGTTTTTATATTAAAACGGGAGATTAGGAAGTTGAAAGTAAAACGTATTCTTGTGTCTCAGCCTCAACCGGTTGATTTTGAGAAGTCGCCTTATGGCGAATTAACTCAAAAGTATAAAGTAAGCATTGATTTCAAGAAGTTTATCACCATAGAAGGCGTAAGTGCCAGTGATTTCAGAAGGGACAAAGTTTATATCCAGGATCATACAGCTGTGATATTTACAAGCAGAAATGCTGTGGATCACTTTTTCCGTATCGCCAGGGAAATGAGGGTTGAGATTACAGATTCCATGAAATATTTTTGTATTTCGGAGGCGACAGCATTTTATCTTCAAAAGTATGTTCAGTTCAGAAAGCGAAAAATTTTCAACGGTAACCAGAATTTCGATGATCTGATGGAGGTAATGAAAAAACATAAGGATGAAAAATTTCTGATGCCGTGTTCGGATATTCAAAAACTTAGTCTGACGAATATACTTGATGAAAATAAATTCAATTACACCAAGGCTGTGATTTACAAAACCCTCTCGAGCGATCTTTCAGATGTAGATATCAGTCAATACGACTTGCTATTATTTTTTAGTCCGGGAGGCGTTAAATCATTGTTTCATAATTTTCCTGATTTTAAACAAAATCATACACTGATCGGAGCATTTGGGCCAACCACAATAGGTGCGGTAAAAGAGAGCGGATTACTTGTAGATATTGAGGCTCCGACAAAAACAGCATTATCAATGACGGATGCTTTGGATCAGTACCTGCTGGCGCTTTGTAAAAAATAACAAATATTCATCATCCTGAATTCTTAACATACCCGATGAGCCTTTGATGCAAACCTTCTGTAAAGATGAACGGTTATCCGAAAAAATAATAATTAATGCCCTGTTTGTTAATGGAAAGAGTTTTCGCCAGGATCCATTCAAAGTTATTTGGCTCGAAATTAAATCGGAAGAATCCTTACAATCACGTCTGTTAATTTCAGTTCCAAAAAAAAGAATTAAAAAGGCGGTAGATCGCAATTTGGTCAAACGGCGGATACGGGAGTCGTACAGAAAAAATAAATTGATATTGATCGAATTTCTGAAACAGAAACAAATTAAATGTGTTTTTGCCATAATATATAATTCATCCGAAATTGCTTCTTATAACGAAATAGAAAAGAAAATAATTCAGATTTTACAGCGTTTTCAAACTGAATATGAAAAAAGCATTAAGTAAATTTTTAATTTTTCTGATCCGCTTTTACCAGGCAACCGTATCGCCTTATTTTTTGCCCTCGTGCAGATACACACCTACATGTTCAGCCTATGGCGTTGAAGCCATTCAGAAACATGGACCTTTTAAGGGCGGGTGGCTAACCATCCGAAGGGTTCTGTCGTGTCATCCCTGGGGCAGGAGTGGATATGACCCGGTGCCTGAACCTAACAGACGTAAAAAAATAAATACAATTAATTTCTAAAAAATGAACAGATCAAAATTGTCAGTTTTAACAGGGTTTCTAATATTTGTCGTTGTCCTGATTTCATCATCTTCCTTTGGCCAGAACAATGGCAATTTCGAAATAGCAAAAAATCTCGATATATATGCCACCCTTTTTAAAGAATTGAATAAAAACTACGTGGATGAGGTTTCTCCCGGTGACTTAATGGAAAAAGGAATAGATGCGATGCTTGAGTCACTCGATCCTTACACCGTTTATATTCCAGAATCGGAAGCAGAGGATTATAAATTTATTACCACGGGACAATATGGAGGTGTGGGAGCACTCATACAGCAACAGGGTGACAAGATCGTTGTAGCGGAACCCTATGAAGGAAATCCTGCTCAAAAAGCGGGAATAAAAGCAGGCGATGTTATTCTTGAAATTGATGGACAATCTATCAGTGGAAAAACAACAAGTGAGGTGAGCGCAGTTCTGAAAGGACAACCCGGAACCGCTGTAACGGTTAAAATCAGTAGGGAAGGAGTTGATTCACCGATCGAAAAAAAGATGGTCAGGGAGAATGTTAAAGTTGAAAATATTCCTTATTATGGTATGGTCGGAGACGGGATCGGTTACATTAAACTGGTTAGTTTTACTCAGGAAGCAGGAAAAGAAGTAAAAGAGGTATTTATGGACCTGAAAAGCACCAATGAGGTAAAAGGCTTAATTCTCGATCTTAGGGGTAATGGCGGAGGTCTGCTCCAGGAAGCCGTTGATATTACAAATATTTTTGTGGACAAGGGTAATCTGGTCGTGAGTACAAAAGGGAAGCTTTCAAATAAAAATTATGCTTATAAAACTACAAATATGGCGGTTGATAAGGAAATACCGCTGGTTGTTCTTGTTGATAATTCAAGCGCATCTGCTTCCGAAATTGTTGCCGGAGCTTTGCAGGACCTTGACAGAGGTGTGATTTTAGGCCAGCGTACTTTTGGGAAGGGGCTGGTTCAAAATGTAATTCCGCTGTCATATAATTCTTCGGCTAAAATTACGGTTGCAAAATACTATATTCCAAGCGGAAGATGCATACAGGCGATTGATTATTCGAAAAAGAATGATAACGGCGATTCTGAAGCAATCCCTGATTCGCTTATTACGGCTTATAAAACAAAAAACGGCAGAACGGTTTATGATGGTCTTGGAATAGAACCTGATTTAAAATGTGAAGCTGATAAATTAAGCGCAATAAGTTACGCGCTTTTTACGAAATATCTGTTTTTCAATTTTGCTACTAAATTTGAAAGGGAGAACCCGTCTATTGCTTCAGCAGTAGAATTTGAGGTTACGGATGAAATTTATCAAAACTTTCTCGATTATATCAGCGATAAAGATTACAGCTATACAACCAAGTGTGAAGAGGCACTTAGTGAACTAAAGAAAAACGCCCAGGAAGAAAAGTATTTTGATGATATCAGCCACGAATATGAAATGCTCGCCCTGAAACTGAAAGAAAGAAAAGAAGGCGATATTTTTAAACACAAAGAAGAAATAAAGAAAATTTTAAAACTTGAGATCGTCTCCCGCTACTATTATTTGAAAGGTGAGATCATGGCATCTCTGGTTCAGGATCCTGAAATTGCCAAATCAATAGAAGTTCTGAATGCGAAAGATTCGTACCTTGCCATATTGGATGGTTCTGTAAAAAACGAAAGCAAACAATAGTCGAAAAAACCATTCACATTTTTTAAATGTTTAAAAAGATCAGGGAATTTCATTCTGCAATTTATTTTGTCGGGCTTTCCCTGATGATCATAAGTTTACCCACATCCAGATTTGCATTGAGCGTTGCCCAGTTTATCCTTGTCGGTAACTGGCTGCTTGAAGGTCATTTCTGGAAAAAGTTCAAGGTTCTGATCAGTAATATCCCGGCAATTGTCCTTGTCTCCCTTTTTCTGCTTCATGTCGCTGGATTGATATATACCTCCGACATTGATTACGCTCTTAAGGATTTAAGAATTAAACTGCCATTGCTGGCCATACCAATTATTTTCGTTACTACTCAACCGCTGAATACTAAGCAGTTCAATCTTTTATTCCTGCTTTACATTGGAGCAGTAATCGCGGCTTCCTTAATTAGTTTTGGCATTTTGCTTTTCAGTGACTTCAATGATCTGCGCGAAATTTCACCCTTTATTTCACACATAAGGCTCAGCCTTCATATCTGCCTAGCCATCTTTTTTTCAGGGTATTTTGCATTTGGTCAGAACATTTTATTCAGGAATTTTAGACCCGCTTTTATAATTTCAATGGCCTGGCTCACTGCATTTTTGTTTCTGAGTCAGTCAGGAACAGGGATTTATGTGTTATTTCTTACATCGCTGATCCTTATATTCTATGGATTGTTCAAAATAAAGAATAAACTTTATAAAACGGTTGTAGTAACTCTTTATATCGCGGTCACACTGTCGGTAGTCTCATACCTGTTCTTTACCATAAGAAATTATATGGTGACCGATCGAGGTGAGCTTCAAAATCTGGCTTCATTTACTTCAGGAGGAAATCCCTATAGCCATGATACCATCAATAGCTTTATTGAAAATGGAAGTTATATCGGCATATACGTTTGTGATACCGAATTGCGTGAAGCCTGGAATAAAAGGAGCCCTGTTGATTATGACGGCAGGGATGAAAAGGGAAATAAACTTAAATCCACTTTGATCAGGTACCTTAATTCAAAAGGATTGAAAAAGGACAGCGAAGGAGTGGCGGCCTTGAATGATAAGGACATAAGGAATGTTGAACAGAGCTGGGCAAATTATTATTATTCCAGAAAGATCAGCTTAAGGGCCGGCATTTATAAATTATTGTGGGAATATCAAATGATGAAATCCGGAGCCAATCCTGGAGGGCTTTCATTAGCCCAGCGCATAGAATACTGGAAGGCAGCCACCGGCATAATCAGCGAATATTTCTGGACTGGTGTCGGAACCGGTGACATGGATGAAGCATTTAAGTTGCAATACCAAAAAATGAAATCAAGGCTGGCTCCCGAATTTCAGCACCGGTCGCATAACCAGTTTTTGGCTATATTCACGGCATTCGGAGTGTCCGGCTTCGTGTGGTTCATATTTACTTTGCTTTATCCGCCGATTGCATTAAAAAAGATTTCAGATTTCAGATTTCTCACTTTTTTTATCATAATTGTTTTATCTATGCTGGTTGAGGATACGCTTGAAACACAGCAAGGGGTTACATTGTATGCTTTTTTCGGATCATTTCTTTTATTTGTACACAAAGAATGACTCCCTCTTTTTATTCTGATAGAAATTTGTAAATTCGCCTTCCATATTTTTTATATATGAATCAAATTGACATCGTAATTTCTTACCAAGAATATAACAGCATCGCTGACCTTAACCTTAACGACAGGTCGCTGCTTGAGGATGCACGGCTGGCGATGAAATCGGCTTATGCCCCATACTCTGCCTACCATGTAGGCGCTGCGGTATTGCTTGAAAACGGAAAGGTCGTTTCGGGAAACAACCAGGAAAATGCTGCCTATCCATCGGGACTTTGTGCAGAGAGGGTCGCCTTGTTCTACGCCTCGGCGCAATATCCGGATACACCTGTAAAAGCGATCGCCATTGCTGCCAAAGCAGAATATCTTGACATTAGTACAACGGTGACTCCCTGCGGCTCGTGCCG
>JAGVPB010000036.1 GCA_020052415.1 Bacteroidales bacterium
AAAGTTCGGTTCCATCTACAAGAACTTCGGCAGTTACCAGTCCGGTATCCTTTATCGTTTGCGCTATGTTCGGGACTTCTGCCATAATTATTTTGTCAGGGGCGGGAAAAAGATTTTCGTTCCTGCCTTGATTTTTCTGAATCCATCCAGTTTGTTTGCTTCAGCTACCTGGATGATATACTTTTGATTCTCATAAATTTTTTTCGTCATCAGATCCAGCCTGTCGCTTTCCTTCATTTTCCGTTCGTGGGTTACATCAGGGCTTGCACGGTTCTCGATCTTCCTCAGCAGCGGCTCATCTATGGTGCCTCTGAAGGTGCATTTGGCAACGGCTCTGATCGGTGAACCATCCGAATGAAATAGTTTGAACTCGATGTCTATGGAGGTCATGACCCCTTTGAAAATCAACGTTCCCCAGAAGATTTTCAGGTAATATGGTCGGTGGATGGTTCCGTCGAACTCATAAACGGCTTTTTTAAAATTGGCAATGTCCTCGGTGACTGAATTTCTTCCTAAATTAACCAATGCACCGACAATGCCCGGTATTGCTCCGGTAATTACACCGGTGCCATCGAATAAAAAATCGAATTTGATTTCCTGGGCTGGAATTTTATTGAACTTCAGGATGGCCTTTGAACGGCCCGGAGCCTGTGTATCCGAATATTCTATTTTTTCATGTGTTGTGTAAGTCTCCGGGTTGACCAGCGCAAAAAACGGTTCGCCCACTTTCTCACTGAGTTCCGCATCCTTGTACGATTCGATACGTAATTTTTCCAGTTGTCCAAAGCTGATCGCACTCATCGTTCATTTTTTTGCTCAAGCATTCTCATTACAATATCTGTCACTTCACTGATGATCTCCTTTTTCAGTTTGATCAAATCCTCCTGCCCGGTCGGACCTGTATCGGATTCACTTTTATTGCTTCCGATGGCAGCTTTTATCAGCAGTTCTTTGATTTCGACAGGCATTTTATAAAAATTTTGATTGTTTGCATAGATTTATTATCCAATGCTTATTACATTAAAAAACTGGTAACTCAGGGTAAAGGACTCGATCACTACTGAATTTTCTTCGGCATTGAAGGATGAAACTGTCCATTTTTTTGGGATTGCATTTACTACCTGCCAGGCCTGAACCGGGACATGTTCCTCATTGAGCAGGGAAATGATGACATTGCAGGGTAAGAATTCGAAGTTTTCGAAGGCGTTTTTACACCATGTCACAATCCCGGAACCAGACAACATTCCCCTTTTAAGGGTGATATCCTGGTACCTGGTTCTTTTTGGCAATTGCCACATAAAGCGGTTCTGCCCTCCTTCAGCCACCGATTCCAGCTCCATCTCCACATCGAGACCGGTGACTTCCTGAAAGCGGAAGTCAACCGGCAACGGGGAAATTTCGAAGGTTACGGAAAAATGAAATCCAACGGGTGGGTATTCAGCCATTATCCCTCATTTTGAATGACCAATCCTTCATGCGCTATTTCAATGGATTCAATCGCTACTTCATTCCCGTCTGCCTTCAAATCGGTTGACTGAACCTTAACCGGCCAGGCATTCTTCACTTTGAAAACGACCACAGGCTCATGGTTCTCATTAAGCAAGGAAATCACCACATCCCTTCTTTCTATGGTGTTCAGTGCAACGGTATTCCACCAGTTGAAGTAATCGTTATCGCCCTGGAATATTCCACGTTTCAGGGTTATATTCGTAAATTTCTGCATTCCCGGCATCTTTATTTTATGATACTCGGGGCTTGCACCGTCGCGGTATTCGATCACATCCGTCGAAACCTCAAGTCCGGTAACCTCTGTGAATCCGATCTTTGCACCGCCCCATTCAACCTGAAAATGGAATTTCGGAATTGGATAAGTTGCCATAATTTTATGTTTTTAATTGATTTTTAATTTTTATAAATCCATTAGGATTCCTGCAGCTTATGCATGAACCGGATGATTATAAATTCAGCGGGCCGTACGGCAGCCATACCGATCTCAACAATCAGCCTTCCTTCGAGAATATCCTGTGCCGTCATGGTTTGACCCAATCCGCATTTCACAAAAAATGCATGTTCAGGCTTGGCACCGGCTAATGCACCTTGTCTCCAAAGCAGTGTCAGATAATTTTCAAGCATGGCTCTTACTTTCACCCATGTGTTGGCATCATTGGGTTCGAACACAAACTGGAAGGTCGCTTTCTTGGCAGATTCTTCAACCATAATAAACAGCCTCCGGACCGAAACATATCTCCATTCATTGCTGTTACCGTCGAGGGTTCGTGCGCCCCACACAAGGATTCCCTTGCCATGAAAGGAACGGATCGCATTAACAGATTTCCCTGAACCCGGATCGATATTCATATCGCCCTGTTCGGCATCGGTAATAAAATCGGTTGTATCGAAAATAGAATTCACCGAAACATTGGCCGGCGCTTTCCACACTCCTCTTGAACCATCCACTTTTGCATATATACCTGCCATAGCAGGAGAAGGGGGTAATGTCGGGCTGATCTGTGTCCGAATCCTGTCGAGGCACAGATTAAATACGGCAGTCTGGTTCGCCTGCAAAGTGTCAAGGGCAACCGCCGCCGCCGGAACACCGTCAGTGGTTATGGTCACGTCAACATCCGCGTTCAGAAACGAAAAATTAAAGGTTGTCCTCAGGTTCGGATAATAAGCCGCAGCATAATTCAAATCTGTTGTCCTTGCAAATTGTGTCCTGAAATTACTGATCGTCTGTGTTGTATTCGGCGCAGCATTCACCGGCATGGAATGGTGGACATCCACGAAAGTAAACCGGTCCTGTAAAAGAGCGCATTGATCCAAGGCCTGACCAATTAATCCATAATAAGCATTCTCAGCCAATCCCTGCCCTTCCGGGAACAGGATCAGTGTGGGTTCGTCCCAGGCTTCGAGGGCTGTGAGCCCGTCCTGCAGTTCGTTGGCATCCAAAGGATCGGTTGTGGGTCCTACAGATATTATGTAGCACGGTCCTCCCCCATTTTCGAAATAATGACGCAGACTGTAATACATATTGTGAACGGATGGACTTGCAATAGCCGCCTGACCTGACATTGAGGTTACGGCACCAGAAACAGGATCGGTCGTGATTGAAACAGCCACTGTGATACCCTGCTCATTCTCGGCAAAACCAAAGTATTGCTCATACTCTTTCAGCGAGAATATTTTAGTTGGAACATTAGTGAGAGAATCCCCAATTTCGTTGATTGCGATCTGCGTGTATCCGATAAATGCCGGTACGGCGGTTGAAACCTGTGCCACCGATGGCGGCAGCGTGGGAATTTCCGTGGTAAAAACACCCGGAGTCCGGATGGCAGTTTCATTGATTTGTGACATAATCTTAAGTTTTAATCGGTTTAAAAATCAGTTTTCATTTCGTTTTTTTAAAGTCTTTTCTTCAGTTTACTGCATTGCTTTTAAAGTGAATGATGTAATCCTTGCCTAAAATGGTATTATCCTCTTCCGGATCATTGCTTTTCTTCAGAAGGCTGAAATCATTGGCAAGGTCCTTATCAAAAAATATTTTAATGACTCCGAAACTTTTAAGTTCCCCGGTGTCGCTTTCCAGGTCTTGCTGGTTCACATACTGAACAAAATCGGTAATGTCTTCCCAGAAATCTGTTTCCGTGGTATTGTGCGGGTCCTCATCGGAGCTTTCCTTAATGGCTTCGAAAGTGTGGTCAAAGGCATCACTTACCAGCATTCCGACCTGATAATCCTCACTGGCATCATAAGCAGGAATTTCTTTGGAAAGAAAAAACAGGACATTTTGCTTGTTCCCGCTATCGTTTCCAACCCTGTAAATTTTACCGGTTCTGATCAGCCTTCGCAGGTTGGAAGTATCTAAAAATTCCGACGACTTAATATTTAAAGCAAAAGTGAGGACTGAATCCTCATCGAATGTGATCAAGGGCTTATTCTCGGTAATCACATTTATTTTACCCTCAGAATTGTCAATTGTCGCTTTGGTTTGAACGAACCAGTTAATGATATTTCTGTCTCTCTTTTGTATGATGCGGTAACCATTCATAATCTGAGAAGTGGGTGAAAGCGGCGACATGCTGATGTCATTTAAAATGTCATCCGGATTTCCGTAAGATTTATGCAGGAATTCAATGCTGAACAGCTTGGTATAATTGCAGACTATCATTCCTGGAATTTTAAGTTATCATCAATAACTACTTGTGTGATAAGCGGTGCTTCCATTTCTTCGAGCGCTTCGTCAATGATCACCATCCGCATTTTATAAACCACCGAAGGAATGTATTTTCCTCCTAGCAGTGTCCACAAGTGATGTAACTGTTCAAGGTTCAGATTGACCAGCTCAAAAACAAGCTTTTCAATTCCCTGAGGAAGATCGGGTGAATTGGACGGATCGAAAACACTTTCCCTTTGAAAAAATCCGATGACCTTTTGAATGTAAGTCAGAGAATCGGTGTAGGCCTGCTCGCGGTTAGGATCTGTATGGAAAGCGCCGAACATGATTGTTACATTGAAATACATCGGCGGATTCTTATAGACAACAGAATTATTTCTTTTAAAGAAGTTCTCAGGATTGCGCAGTAAAGGCTCTTCTTCAATGTTGATAAGGGAGAGCAGGATATTGGGCTCATTGTAATCAGGATCATACAAAGCGGCAACATTTCCCAGGATCACCCGCGGACTTCCGTTGATGTTGAAAAATGCGACATTGATCTTATTGGCTATGTATGTCAAAGCCTGAGTTATCATCAGCAAGTCGAGTTAAAAAAGTTGAAAAAAGTAAGTCAGTCTTCGAAAACTCAGTAAATAGTTCAAATGCTGTAATAAAACAGGTGTGTTGATAGATTGTTAATAACCTTTGTGTGAAATATTTGTTAAAAATCACAAAATCAGGCAGGCATGCGGTCTTCTTTCCTGAATTCTCTTTTCAGAGATTCTGTAATGTCGTCCTTGTTAATAAACCTGTTTTTTTCAAAGGCATTGAGGGCAGAATGATGTACCGCATTGAGGATGGTAGCCCCGGTAACTTCATATTTACCGGCAATTTCCTGCAAATCACGGTCAGACAACGAATGGTTCGAAGGAAGATAAATTTTCCAGAGATGAAGCCGCTCGCCGGCATCAGGCATCGGAAAATGAACGATGGCATTGAACCTGCGCAGAAAAGCCGGATCAATATTGGTTTTATTATTGGAAGCCAGAATTACCAGTCCGCTGAAATCCTCAATACGCTGGAGTAAGTAGGATGTTTCCTGGTTGGCATAACGGTCGTGAGCACTCGAAACAGAAGTTCGTTTTCCAAACAAGGCATCGGCTTCATCAAAGAATAGTATCCAGTTTTTGTTTTCAGCTTTTTGGAAAATTTTTTCGAGGTTTTTTTCGGTTTCGCCAATATACTTTGAAACTACCTGCGCCAAATCAATCCTATAAACATCTTTATTGAAATGCTTACCAATCAAGGTTGCTGTAAATGTTTTTCCAGTTCCGGGTGGTCCATAGAATAAAGTTTTATATCCCGGCTTAAATTTATCCTGAAGGTTCCATTCCCTGGCTATTGTTTCGTTATGAGCCAGCCAGTTTTTAATAGTATCTATTTCGAACCGGGTCGAAACATTAATAATCAAATTTTCCCAGGCAAGCTGAGTAGTAATGTATTTTGCCGGGAAATCCAATCCCGGTTTCGGCCTGCTGACGTTTCCGAAAAGGATTTTTTCGAGGGTCTCGGAAGATGGAATTAATTTGCCACTAAGGTAGGGTTCACCATGATTGACTGTTTCGAGCTGCAGTATATTGTATTTGGACAGAGAATGGCCGGGATCGAAAAAATTCATGACTTCAATGCGTTTTGGCAGAAGGTTACCGGATAAAAGAAATAGTGCTGTTTCAGCAGTTGGAATAAACCCGCGGTGAGAACTTCCCTTTACGCCGCCCAATTCAGGTAATTCGGCTCCCTGAGGGAACATCTTTGAAATGATGCTGTCGAAGAAACCCGGGTTCAGATAGGGAACCAGGGACAAAAAACAAATGAATTCTTCTTCTTTGCTCAATTTCAGTCCGACACTTTCGCTGATGAAATCCATGTCGAATAATTCAACCGGACTGAAATCAGGCTTAGCTTTCCGGTTTGAAGGTTCGGACCTTAAAGTTTCGGTTTTTGAAACAATCAAATCTTCAAGGACTTTGAAAAGGCCTTCAAAATGTTGTCCTGATTTTGTTTTCATTGGATCCATTAAATTTATACAGTACAAACCAGATGAACAGACAAGATTTTTGAAAATTCAGTGATTATTAAAACAAAAACCTGCGGTTTAAGTTTAGCAGAAAATACATTCCTGACCTGAAGGCACTTCCGACCGGTTCAGATAATGCTAAACCTGCTAATTATTTCATTCCAATGTTTCGATACAACCATTACTTTTGATGTCGGATTTTCTTTAAAAATTGTACTATGAATGCTTTAAAAACGATTACCCTATGGCTTATGCGTGCAGGACTGGTTTTGTATGCCGTGATGAGATACTATAAAAATGTGATGGAATTTCAAACCGAAAGTGTGATGTTTTGGGTTGAAGCAATCTATGTGGCATCGGCAATACTGATGTTTATCGGTGGCTTTATGCAGAAATCATGGGTAACTGTAGCTTTTGCTGTTGTCATGGTATTTATCACCGGTTATTTGGCTGTCAGCACTGTTCGTTTTCCGATTGACTATAATTTTGCTGTTTTCGTGATTGTAGGAAGTGTCGTTTTGTTTTTTGCAATTTCAGGAAATGAAAAATAATTAAAATATTATACCATGAAGAAATTTGCGTGCCTCATCACTTTTGTTACTTTTTTTATCAGTCTTAATGGGCAGTTTACGAATTCTGCTAATTACAAGGAGTTTTTTGAAAATAAAACCATGAGGGTGGATTATTTTCATTCGGGAACCGCTTCTGAAGAGCATTTTGCCCTTGACCGGATCGTGAATGATGGTTACTGGAGCGGGAGCATGACTCAGTTGATTGACGAACTGAATCTTGGGCTTTACTTTTTCGAAATTAAAGATATTGAAACCGGGAAAATACTATACGGTCATGGCTTTGCAAGTATTTTCGGAGAATGGCAAACCACAGAAGAGGCAATTAAAAACTGGGGTACTTTTCATGAATCGGTGAGATTTCCATGGCCGCTAAAGCCTGTCAATCTTATAATCAGCAAAAGGAATCCGGAGAACAAATTTGTCAAAATCTGGGAAACTGCTATTGATCCTGCCTCGCACATTGTCAATCCGGCTGAAAATTTAAAAAAAAATAACGTTTTTACAGTTCAGGAAAATGGTATTGCGACGCAGAAAGTAGATATTGTTATCCTCGGCGACGGCTATACTACCGACCAGATGAAGAAATATCACGATGATGCCGAAAGGCTCACGAAAAGCCTGTTCGAAGTCGAGCCATTCAAATCACGTAAAAATGATTTTAATGTCAGGGCAGTCGAGACTCCATCGGAAGTTTCAGGAGTTAACAAACCCCATCCGGGAGTTTTCAAAAGGACAGCGCTATCGGTAAGCTATGGCGCTTTCGATTCGGAACGCTATGCACTTGCCTTCGACAACCGTACGATCAGGGATGCGGCAGCAACGGTTCCTTATGATTTTATGTTTATCCTGATCAATGAACAGACTTATGGAGGAGGAGGTATCTACCAGTTGTACTCGACGGTTGCTGTTGACAATAAATTCTCGGATTATATTTTCGTTCATGAGTTCGGCCATCACTTTGCAGCTCTTGCGGATGAATATTATACCTCCGATGTTTCTTACCAACCTTCGGAGATAAAAGTTGAACCATGGGAACCGAATATTACCGCCCTGTTGGATAAAGAAAACCTGAAATGGAAGAATTTGGTAGCCAAATCCACTCCTGTTCCCACCCCATGGGAAAAAGAAAAGCATGACAAATACAGCTTTGAAATTCAAAAGGAGAGAAGAGACTTGCGGGCAAAGAAAGTTCCCGAATCAGAAATGGAAGCATTGTTTGAACGGGAGAAAAAGGAGCTGACCGTTTTGCTGGACAACATGCAATATTCAGGAAAAGTCGGCGCTTTTGAAGGAGGAGGTTACATGCAATTCGGACTTTACCGGCCGTATGCCGACTGCATCATGTTCACGAGAAACAAGCAGCAGTTTTGTCCGGTCTGCCGGGATGCAATAAGCAAAGTTATTGATCAGTACACAAAATAAATCATGAATCATATTATTGATCTCCGCAGCGATACCGTCACACGGCCAACCAAAGGGATGCTGGAGGCTATGTTTTCAGCAAAGGTCGGCGACGATGTATTTGGTGATGATCCCTCAGTTATTGAACTGGAAAGGAAAGTAGCTGAAATGTTCGGAAAGCCGTCTGCTGTTTTTTGCCCATCCGGAACTATGACAAACCAAATTGCCATCAAGGTTCATACAAAACCGGGTGATGAGGTGATTTGCGATGAAGGATCACACGTTTACCGGTATGAAGGCGGCGGTATCGCCTTCAATTCAGGATCGTCGGTTAAACTGATCAAAGGAGACCGGGGCAGAATTACAGCAGAACAGGTTTTGAATTGCATAAATCCTGATGACGTCCATGCGCCAAGAACAAGCCTTGTGGTTGCAGAAAACACCTCAAACAGGGGAGGAGGTAGCTGTTATGATTTCGAGGAATTAAATAAAATCAGCCAGGTTTGCAAAGAAAATAAACTGAAATTCCACCTCGATGGTGCAAGGCTGTTTAATGCCCTTGCTGTGACAGGTGAAACCACAAGCGATGTCGGTAATCTTTTCGACTCTGTTTCGATCTGTCTTTCAAAGGGACTTGGCGCACCTGTAGGCTCAGTTCTGACAGGAAATTCTGACTTTATTAAACAAGCCAGACGGGTTCGTAAAGTTTTTGGTGGCGGAATGCGTCAATCCGGATTTTTAGCCGCTGCCGGAATATATGCCCTGGATCATAACATCGGAAGAATAAAGGAAGATCACCATAGAGCAGGATTAATAGCTCTGTTTCTTCCTCAATGCAGTTTCATTGATAAAGTGATGCCTGTTGACACCAATATTATTATTTTCAGGTTGAAGGCGGATATAAATGAAAAGGAATTCATTGTAAATCTTAAATCAAAAGGAATCCTTGTGGTTGGTTTTGGGCCGCAATTGATCCGTATGGTTACCCATCTTGATTTCACTGACAAACACCTCGATCGCCTTACAACAACCCTTCTTTCACTTTAATAACACCAATATAATACTGCACGCGGGATAAATTATTGTAAAATAAAAAATATGGAAATATGGGATATAAGGGTTATAAGGGCATAGCCGTCAGGTTAAGGATATAAACAGTTGAATGTCAATAAAAAATAACGTTATTGTAAATAAGTAAATGAGAGTTACCATAATATAGCAATTC
>JAGVPB010000038.1 GCA_020052415.1 Bacteroidales bacterium
CAAGGGGGTCAGCATCCGCCGGAATGTCATGTAAATGACCGGCTGAATTTTTTATTTACAAAGCCGATTTATGGGGGTCAGTATGCTCCGGAATATCCAGAGAATATCGAGAAGCTTTTTTTGCAACTCCTTTCCTTGCGCATAGAGTTGTTCATATTGATTTTGAAGAGAAATAAAATCTGACTGCGCGTTTAAAAATTGTAGTTCCATTTGGTTTAAATTTTGATTAATATATTGTCGTTTTATTGTTCGGTTAAAAGTTTGATGTTATCAGTATAACCATTAAATAGAAGCTAAATTTACTATAACAGCTTTATTAACTTTTTAAACCATTTAATCTTTGTGGTTAATACTAAGCTTCATTTCCTGATTTTGATGCAAGCAAATATATAATTATTAATTAATGCTTTTAATCGTTTATTAAATCAACATGCACTCTTAAAAATTTGATACCTCAAATCTAAATATTCCCGATTGGGTTTATAAATCTCCCGATTAGGAACAATCAATTTATTTCCATGCAATTCAATCAATCCATGTTTCAACATCGGACCATCATGTTCCAATAAAATATCTTTCCTTATTTCAACCAAATAATCCGGAGTAATTCCTAAGATATTGGCATCAAAGGCCGCATGATGAATTTTACACAAAGAAATGCCATTTGAAACGATCGGTTCTCCTAAAGGATCATTATCTGGCATGATATGGGCAGCATCCAAAAGCTCAGTATGTCTTATTCGGCACAATGAACATTGTTCTCTATAGGCCATTAATACCCTTTCTCTGAATGATCTCTGATGGAGCCTTTGGCGCACTTGAACCGTTATGTATTCTCTCTTTTTATAAAGCCCTAACCTTTCATTGATGTTTTCATCAAATTCACTTGTCGATTGAAAATTAAATTGTTTTGAATCTTCTACAACTACTGTAAAGGACAAATCCTCTTTGTGATCATTAACAATATAAACTGGAAATACTGTGAAATACCATCCTTTTTTTAATCCAATGAAATAGATCAGCGGAATATGATCTATCATGGCTAATCTTAATCTAACATTATCAGGATGATCAGGATTATTGCCTCGATATTTATATTTCAAAAGTGGACCATCATCAGAAATCTTATCATCGTATGGGCTATCAGGGGAAGTAGTAATAGAGATAGGAAATTTTTCTAAGATTTTAGGTTTCCAGATTCCTTGAGGACCAATCAATGGAACACGTTCATTATTATACTTGAAACCATAGCTAAGAATGTCCCATGGCAAAACCTCATTGTATATTTCAATTTGATTTTGAAGCCAGTTGAAGATTTGCAATCTTATTTGGTAATCATTGTTCAATTTGAGAAAACAATAAATTTTTTAATTAAGATTCTAAGCCACGAATGTATAAATAATAAATGAAATGGCAAGAATGGTTTCAAGTTTAATGTTCAGGTTTTAGGTTAAAAGGCATTGGCCGTTGCAGTAATAATCATTTCCGGATACGTATCTATATTCCGGATACGCGTCATATTATAACTCCGGGTCTTCTTATCATGCACATCAGCCATTGCGCAAAGCTAAGGAAAAATTTAAGTTTAAAGTTCGGGGTTTAAAGTTTAAGGTTGGTTACTGGTACCTGGTTGCCCCGCAGAGCGGGATCCTCGCTTCGCTACGACTGGTTGCTCGTGCTGGCTGCTGGTTACTGGTTGCTGGTTACTGGATGCCCCGCAAAGCGGGATCTTCGCTGCGCTACGACAGGTTGCTTGTTCTCACCCTATACCCATATTTCCCTTATACCCTAATAAAGTTCCGAGTTCCGCGTTCTGAAATTAATAATACGAATTTATTGTATTTGATTATTTTTGTAAAAAGAATATTTCAAATGCAAAAAGCATGAAAGAAAAAGATGAAATTATAACCGTCAGGGTTAAGAAATCAAAAGCGAAGGCATTTCGGAAAATGCTGAAATTATTTGATTTTATCAAACTGGAATCGCCCGAAGAAAAAATAAACCGCTATATCAGAACAGCACCAAAAGATGTACCTCTTTCGGACAATGATATCATGGATTTAATTAAGACCTGAGAAATTATAGTCAGTGGCTTCAAAAACTATCATCCGAATTGCATTTGATACCAATATCTGGATAAGTTTTTCTATTGGTAAAAAGCTGGATAAACTAAAAGAAATTTTACTTAACAGTAATATTGTCATATTCATTTGTCCTGAAATAATTGAAGAATACCTGCGAATTTCAGGACGTGAGAAAATTGCCAAATATCTAAATCAACAAAGAATCCTGGATACACTCGACCTGATTGAAACATTTACTAAAAACAAAGAAGTAATATCAGGTAAACCCATATCACGTGATCCAAAAGATGATTTCTTACTTTCATTTGCTAAAGAAAATAAGCTGGATTACCTTGTAACTGGTGATAAGGACTTGCTGGTTATTAAAAAATATCATTCGACACGAATTATTACATTTAATGAACTTTTAGAAAAACTAAAATTTTAACTGGCTTAATTGCAGGCGATGGTCAGTTGTTAATTTATGTTGTCGGTGATTATAAAATTGATTTATTCATCGAGGGATTTTCGGGTCAGTATTAATCAATTTAAGTTTTAAATTCTTTTGCTAATCCTCGACATATTATAGCACCGGGTTTTCTTATCATGCACATCAGCCATAGCGCAAAGCTAAAGAATATTCCAATAGTTCGAAGTTTGATGTTTGATGTTTGAAGTTGTTTCAGTGTTCTGTGTTCCGGGTTCTGAGTTCTGGGTTTCGGCTACCTTATGGTTTTGATTGTGTAAATCAAAATTATCTTTGTAAAATTTTCTGGTAAAAAATCAACTGTAGTAAAGGAAAAAAATAAATTCCCTCCGGATTTAATTGTTTTCCGATCAAAATTGTTATATTAAATGATACATCTAATTAAAAAAAATAAACTTATCTGTTTGGGTCAATTTTTTTGTTAAAAAATAGAAATTTATGAAAGTTGATCTCTCTGTAATTAACGAACCGCTGAACCGTTTAAAATACTATCTCCGGCAAAATGATCCTGCACAAAAATACGCCGAAGGAGAACCCCCTCTGCGTTCGGAATTATTTAGTTCGGAGCAAATGGGACAACATGGTAAAATCCTCGCAGGGTTGCATGTTCTGGGACCAAAAGTAAAAGCTGACCAGCAATTGCTTTCCCGTCTTGCAGAAAATGAAACGATATTGCAGGATGTTCACGATATTATATCGGAAGCAGTGAGGGCCAATCGTCAGATTACACCGGCCGGTGAATGGCTGCTCGATAATTTTTATCTGATTGAAGAACAGATTCGTATTGCAAGGAAACATTTGCCAAAAGGGTACATTAAGGAACTGCCCCGCTTACTTAATGGACCGTCCGCCGGACTACCCCGTGTTTATGATATTGCAAAAGAAATCATATCGCACGGAGAGGGGCGGGTTGATTCGGAAAGTCTGAGTCGTTTAGTCAGGTCATATCAAACTATAACAACGTTAAATCTTGGTGAACTGTGGGCTATACCGATCATGTTACGGTTGGCTCTTATTGAGAACCTTCGCCGGGTTGCTGCAAGGGTCGCTTCGGGCAGGATCGACAGGGATCTTGCTGATTCCTGGGCCGACCAGTTAATTGAAATCGCAGAAAAAGATCCAAAAAACTTAATTTTGGTAATTGCAGATATGGCAAGATCAAACCCTCCGATGTCAACACCTTTCGTTTCAGAATTTGTGAGGCGTTTACAGGGTCTGAGCCCGGCCCTGGCATTTCCGTTAACATGGATCGAGCAGCGTTTATCTGAAACAAATCAGACAATAGTTCAGTTAATTCAGTACGGTAACCAGCTACAAGCTGCACACCAGGTTTCAATCAGCCACAGTATTGGAAGCCTTCGTTTTTTGGGTACTATGGATTGGCGTGAATTTGTTGAATCCATGAGCCATGTTGACCGGATTCTGCAAACCGATCCTGCCGGAAGCTACTCTGCTATGGATTTTAATACACGTGACCATTATCGTCATGTGATTGAAAATATTGCGAAAAGATCCGGTTTGTCTGAAACTGAAGTGGCAAAAAAATCCATTGAACTTGCTGAGAAAGGTTCTGTACTGAATGGACATGATGATCGAACAGCACATATAGGATATTACTTAATCGGGAAAGGACATCCACAGCTTGAGCGCATCGCAAAAACAAAACATTCATTATTTTCAAAATTCAGACAGGCGATTTCGGGGATACCCTTGTTTTTCTTCGTGGGTTCAATCCTTGTATTAACCCTCGCTTTTAGCTGGAGTCTGTTTGAAAAAGCCCAAAGTGACGGAATGGAAAGCTGGTATTTATGGACTTTTGGTATTCTCCTCTTTGTGGGTACAAGTTATTTGTCAGTTGCAATTGTGAACTGGCTGGCCACTATTTTGGTAAGTCCTGAGCCATTGCCCCGGCTTGATTATTCAAAAGGGATTCCGCCGGAATCAAGATCTCTGGTAGTTGTTCCTACGATGATTTTTAATGCCCAGAATATTGAAGATCTTGCTTCGGATTTGGAAGTAAGATTTTTAGCAAATCAGGACAACAACTTACATTTTGGATTATTGACTGATTATAAAGATGCATCACAGGAAAAAATAGAAGAAGACGAATCACTTATTCAACTGGTAAGTAAAAAAATTACGGAACTAAATGATAAATATCCGGGCGAAAATAAGGATACATTTTTTCTTTTTCATCGTCCGCGAAGATGGAATCCCCACGACAGGATATGGATGGGCTATGAGCGCAAGAGAGGAAAATTGTCCGATCTGAACTCACTGCTTCGCGGTGGTGCTCAGGATAAGTTTTCGCATATCATCGGTAACCGGGCAGTGTTAAAAAAAATCAAATACGTCATAACACTTGATACGGATACTCAATTACCCCGTGATTCGGCGCGACAGTTTATCGGAGCTATGTCGCATCCTTTGAATAAACCAAAATACGATGAAAAAAAACATCGGGTTACAGAAGGCTATAGTATTCTGCAACCCAGAGTTGCTGTGAGTTTAACGAGTACAAACCAATCGAAATATGCAAAGTTATTCGGAAGTGAGCCCGGAATAGATCCATATACCCGTGTGATTTCTGATGTTTACCAGGATCTGTTTGGAGAGGGTTCTTTTATTGGCAAGGGTATATATGAAGTTGATTCATTTACACAAGCACTGAAGGATCATTTGCCGGAAAACAGAATATTGAGCCATGATCTTATTGAAGGTTGTTATGCCCGCTCCGGATTGTTAAGCGATGTTCTTTTATTAGAAGACTATCCAGCAAGTTACAAACTGGATGTAACCCGCCGATCGCGTTGGATAAGAGGCGACTGGCAATTGATCCCATGGATATTACCTGTGTTACCAAAGATTAATGGCCATTCCCGAAAAAACCCCCTGTCTGTTTTATCCTGGTGGAAAATTCTTGATAATCTAAGGCGCAGTCTGGTTCCATTTGCTTTGATGTTGATCTTGTTAACCGGCTGGACCATTTTATCAACTTCCTGGTTCTGGACAATGGTTGTGATAGGAATTATATTTATCCCTTCGCTGATTAACTCCCTTGTTTTAATTTTTCAAAAACCCGGGGAAGTTCACTTTCGGCATCATCTTCTTGCAGCCGGACAATCAGCTGCCGGTCAACTGAAGCAGGCTGCATTTTTGCTTAGCAGCCTTCCGTATGAGGCACTTTATAATATGAATGCATTATTGCGGACATGCTGGAGATTAATGATTTCAAAAAAACGACTTCTTGAATGGAATACTGCAGTAAGAAGTGAGCATCAGAGCAGGTTCAACCTTTTTGAATCATTCCGGACTATATGGATTTCTCCATTTATTGCCTCCCTAACCACGACCAATATTTTGCTTTTTTTCCCCAATACATATCCAGTTGTATGGCCAATTATATTCTTGTGGTTTGTTTTTCCCTTTATTGCCTGGTGGATAAGCAGACCAGTTGTACCAAAAGTTGCAAGATTAACAGATAAACAGGTTCACTTTCTCAGAAATTTATCACGTAAGACCTGGTTCTTTTTTGAAACCTATGTCGGACCAGAAGAAAATTGGTTACCCCCGGATAATTTTCAGGAATATCCCGTTTCAGTGGTTGCCCATCGAACATCGCCAACGAATATTGGTCTTTCACTTCTTGCAAATCTGTCGGCTTATGATTTTGGTTACATTTATACACATGAGCTTCTCGAGCGTACTTCGAATACCTTCAATACGATGAAATTATTGGAACGATACCAGGGTCATTTCTTAAACTGGTACGATACCAAATCTTTGAAGCCACTGAAGCCGTTATATGTTTCATCGGTTGATAGCGGCAATCTTGCTGCTCATTTATTAACACTGCGACAGGGGCTTCTTTCCTTACCTGATCAAAAAATTACCGGACCCAGGCTTTTTCAGGGCATTGAGGATACATTACAAATTTTAATCGAACAAACAAATAAGCCAATTCCAAACCAGATAGTTCAATTTAGGAATTATGTGAATGAACTGATAAATGAGCCTCCGGTTACTCTCGTTGATTTTATTGATTCTGTGAAACAATTATCAACATTTTCTACTGAAATTGTTAATGCAATGCCCCCCAATGCTGAAAAGAAATACAGAATTTGGACAAATAATCTTACACAGCAATGTCAGGGAGGCTTAAAAGAATTGAGCATACTGGCCGGATGGATGATAAATTCGGATACTGCTGAAATAAGGGACAAGCATCCGGTTAGTATAACCATTCCGACATTACGGGAAATCTCCCAAACGAATGTGAGCGATTTTACATCTTCCAGCCATTTACCTTTAATTAGAAATGCTGTGGAATTTGCTAAGGAAAGGATTGATCTTATTGACGAGCTGGCTAAGGCGGCGGTAGATTTTGCAAACATGGAGTATGGCTTTTTATACAATAAAACACTGCGTTTGCAAACGATTGGATTTAATGTTGAAGATCGCCGGCCCGATTCAAGTTATTATGATTTACTGGCTTCAGAAGCCAGATTGTCCAGTTTTGTTGCGATAGCGCAAAACAAGGTACCACAGGAAAGCTGGTTTGCATTGGGACGCCTTCTTACCACCATAGAAGGCGAACCCGTTCTTCTTTCATGGAGTGGCTCTATGTTCGAATATCTTATGCCTCTCATCATAATGCCATCATTTGAAAATAGTTTACTGCATCAGACCTGTAAAGCAGCAGTTATCCGGCAAATCGAATATGGAAAACTCAGAGGGGTACCGTGGGGGATTTCTGAATCAGGCTACAACCGGGTTGATGTTCAGCTTAATTATCAGTATCGAGCATTTGGAGTGCCAGGCATTGGTCTCAAAAGGGGACTCTCTGAAGACCTGGTTGTAGCGCCTTATGCAACAGCCCTTGCATTGATGGTTATGCCGGAGGAAGCTTGTGCAAACCTTGAGCGTCTTGCTGATGAGGGTTTTGTAGGAAACTTCGGATTTTATGAGGCGATAGATTATACTTCCTCCCGAATACCTCGTGGTCAGTCGGAGGCTGTTGTAAAATCTTTTATGGCTCACCATGCGGGAATGAGTCTTCTGTCTCTGGCCTATGTTTTATTAAATAGCCCGATGCAAAAGAGGTTTAATTCGGATCCATTTTTCCAGGCAACATTATTGTTGCTTAATGAAAGAATTCCCAGGACAACATCATTCTTTTCACATACTTCCGGTGCTCCTGACATTCGGGCAATTAATGATAATCAGGAGATGCCTTTGCGTGTATTTAATACACCTGATACACCCTTTCCGGAGGTCAAAATTTTATCTAACGGAAGCAGGTACCGTGTAATTATTACGAATGCAGGAGGCGGGTATAGTCATTGGAAAAATATTGCAGTGACACGCTGGCGCGAAGACGTCACCTGCGATAATTGGGGCTCTTTTTGCTATATACGTGATACGGAAAATGGAAATTTCTGGTCAACTACATTTCAACCCACACTTAAACGTCCGGAAAAATATGAAGTCATATTTTCGGAAGGACGTGCAGAATTCCGGCGACGCGATTTTGATATTGACACCTATACTGAAATCGTAGTTTCACCAGAGGATGACATTGAACTGCGAAGGGTACATATAACAAACCATAGCCAAACAAAAAGGATAATTGATATTACCAGCTATGCAGAAGTTGTGATTGCCCCAAATGATGCTGATTTATCACATCCTGCATTCAGTAATCTTTTTGTTCAAACAGAAATTCTCAACCAACGGCAGGCAATTCTCTGCACCCGGCGTCCAAGGTCTGTTGATGAAAAATCCCCCTGGATGTTTCACCTTATGGCAGTTCACGGGACTGAAGTGCGGAATATCAGCTATGAAACTGACCGTATGCAATTCATTGGACGTGGAAACACGCTTGTATCGCCACATGCAATGACGAATGCCAAATCCCTCTCAGGAAGCCAGGGTTCTGTGCTGGATCCGGTTGTGGCTATTCAATATCAACTTGTACTGGCGCCTGAAGGTTCAGCAACTATTGATATAGTAACAGGAATATGTATGGCACGGGAAGAAGCAATAAATCTTGTTGACAAATATAAGGATATGCAAATTGCAAACCGGGTTTTTGAACTTGCATGGACTCACAGCCAGGTTGTGTTGCGACAAATTAATGCAAGCGAATCGGATGCACAGTTATATGGACGCCTTGCCAGTTCTATTATTTTTAATAATTCAACGTGGCGGGCAGAACCTGGTGTCATAATGAAAAACCATCGTGGACAATCGGGTCTGTGGGGGTATTCCATTTCAGGTGATTTACCTATTGTGCTTTTACAAATTGAAGATCAGGCAAATATCAATCTGGTGCTTCAACTCGTTCAGGCACATGCCTACTGGAGATTGAAAGGACTGGCAGTAGATCTTGTAATCTGGAATGAAGATCATGCTGGATATCGTCAGCAACTCCAGGAACAAATACTCGGATTAATTGCTGCAGGAATTGAAGCAAACATAATTGATCGTCCCGGTGGAATATTTGTCCGCTCTGCTGACCAAATTTCAAACGAGGATCGTATTCTTTTCCAAACTGTTGCGCGCATAATTATTAGTGATTCCCATGGAGTTTTGGCAGATCAGATAAACCGGCGCGGATATAGTGAATTATCTGTTCCGCGTTTCAAACCAACCCGAATGTATAAGCCCAATCCCACTTCGGATGTTGTACTGCCCCGGAAGGACCTTATTTTTTATAATGGGCTTGGTGGATTTACAACCGATGGACGTGAATATGTAATAACAACTTCGAAGGACAGAATAACACCGGCACCATGGGTAAATATTCTTGCAAATAAAGGATTCGGATCTGTAATTTCTGCTAACGGAAGTGCATATACCTGGGCTGAAAATTCACATGAGTATCGCCTTACACCCTGGAACAACGATACTGTAACCGATTCAGGCGGTGAAATCTTATATTTACGGGATGAAGAAACGGGCCACTTCTGGTCTCCAACACCTCATTCCGACAGTGAATCAAAGTTATACCTAAGCCGGCATGGATTCGGTTATAGTGTATTCGAACACAATGAGGGTGGTATTGAAACCGAACTTTGGGTTTATGTTGACTCAGATGCACCGGTAAAGTTTTTAGTATTAAAAGTGAAAAACCTATCCGGTAGATTATGCAAATTATCCGCTATATGCTATGTTGAGTGGGTACTAGGTGAAATGCGACACCAAACTGCTATGCATGTGAAAACAGCTTTTGACCTAAATAGCAATGCAATATTTGCATCAAATCCCTACAGTTCGGAGTTTGCTGAACGCGTCGCTTTTCTTCAAACCGATGATTCAATACAATCATTGACGTGCGACCGTACGGAATTTCTTGGACGAAACGGTACATCAAAAAAACCGGCTGCCATGTCTCTCTCGCGGTTTTCAGGTAAAAAAGGTGTCGCTATTGATCCATGTGCCGCCATTCAGGTCCCTTTTGAAATAGCTCCAGGTCAGGAACGCGAGATCATATTCAGACTTGGTTCAGGTCGGAATATGGCCGAGGCAACAAGCCTCATTCGTCGTTTTAGTGGATCAGCTTCTGCAAGAACCGCACTGGAAACAGTATGGCAATATTGGAATAACACAATTGGCGCCGTGCAGGTAGAAACGCCCGACCTGTCAGTGAATGTCCTTGTTAATGGTTGGCTTATCTATCAAACTTTGGTTGGCCGGATATGGGCGCGAAGCGGGTATTATCAATCGTCAGGTGCTTATGGTTTTCGTGATCAGTTGCAGGATGCCATGGCTTTAATTCATACCAAACCACATCTGCTGCGGGAACATCTCCTGCTTTTTGCCAGTCGGCAATTTCAGGAAGGAGATGTACAGCACTGGTGGCATCCGCCATTTGGAAGAGGAGTTCGTACGCGTTGTTCAGACGATTATCTTTGGCTACCTTTAGCTGCTTGTCGCTATGTTTTTGGCACAGGAGATTCAGGAGTACTGGACGAGTCCGTTCATTTTCTTGAAGGACGGCCTGTAAACCCTGAAGATGATTCATATTATGATCTTCCGGCCCGGTCGGAAGAGAAAGGAACATTATACGAACATTGCAGACGTTCGATCCTGTATGGGCTTAAATTTGGCGAACACGGACTACCTCTTATGGGCACCGGCGACTGGAATGATGGTATGAACATGGTCGGGAATCAGGGCAAAGGTGAGAGCGTTTGGCTTGGCTTTTTTATTTTTGATATCCTTGGCCAATTTATCAAAATTGCAGAAGCAAGAAATGACGTTGAATTTGTTAAAATCTGCAGAAATTCAGCCATCATATTACAACAGAATATTGAAAAAAACGCATGGGACGGTGAATGGTACCGGCGCGCATATTTTGATAATGGCTCACCCCTTGGATCATCAGGTAATGATGAATGTCAGATTGATTCTATCTCTCAAAGCTGGTCGGTGCTATCAGGAGCAGGCAGTCATGAAAGGTCGTTGAAAGCCATGGAATCTGTGAACAAAAGACTTGTTAAACATACCCATTCATTGGTTCAATTATTGGACCCGCCTTTTGATAAATCTGATCTGAATCCGGGATATATTAAAGGATATGTTCCCGGAGTGAGAGAGAATGGCGGTCAGTACACCCATGCAGCAATTTGGGCTGCTATGGCTTTCTCTGCGTTGGGAGACAATAAAAATGCCTGGGAAATTCTTACCATGATCAATCCTATTAATCATTCCAGTTCACCCGAAGAAATTGCCCGGTATAAAGTTGAGCCTTATGTAATGGCAGCTGATGTTTATGGTTTAGAACCCCATATTGGCAGAGGTGGATGGACCTGGTATACCGGATCAGCCGGATGGATGTTCCGTTTGATTATGGAATCGTTACTTGGATTAAGGCTTGAAACAGACAAGCTTTTTATTGAACCTTGCATTCCTTCCGACTGGGTTTCTTATAAAATCCATTATAGATACAGGGAAACAATGTACCGGATAACCGTTACCCAGCATCATGAAGACCGGACGAATATTAAATTAATTGTAGATGGGACTGAAATTCAGGAATCGTTTATTCGACTTGCCAACGATCATCAGGAGCATTTTGCCGAAGTAAATATTTATCGGAAAATCTGATGCTTTTCGACAACAATTCCATTTAAATCGTTACCTTTGACATGGTTAATACTGAGCTCATTTGCTTTACCCAGGCTGTTGAACCGCATTTTTGTTGGATAGAGTTGGCCTGCACGTATTATCAGAGGCTATGTTTTACTTATTATTAAAATCAGTGAAGATGACAAAGAACCGATTGACTACCCTGCTTATCATCGCCGCATTCCTGATCATTATAAGTGTCCTGGTCATTTATCTGACCGGAGGGGCAGGTAAAAAGAAAACGGAAATCAAATGGAACATCATGGGGCAGGAACTGAGCATCAACATGGAGGAAGACCTTATTGACCATAAGACTTTGCTGAGTAAATTGTTTTCGGAAGACTTTTCGAAAAGCGGCGCCAAAGACTGGCTGAAGAAAAACGAGAACCTGTATGAAATTACTGACCCCGATCTGGCGAAACAGATAGCCTTGCTGGATTATAACTCAACGGTTTCGAAAGAACTTCGGGAACTGAGCCTAAAGAGATTAGGCCCGTGGGCTTACCAGTTTGATACGGTGTTCATTGGTATTCCTGAACTGGCCGACCAGCCCCGTGAAGGGTTTGCAAGTGTCTGCAGAAACGAAAACTACCCGGGTAAAAGACTAAAGATTTACAACCTTGATTTAACCAAATCCATTGAAGTTTTGGCAACAGGGAAATACGACTGCCCGGCAGGGCTTAAGTTTCCGGATATTCAACTTAATGTAAATGATGCAGCTTTATTGCTTGGAACCATTAATTTTTCACAATATGAAAAGGGAATCGCTCTGGTGTTGAGTGAGTGAAGGGGAGTGCCGGGTTCAAGGTTTCAGGTTCAAGGTTGAGTCCAGTCCGAAAAGTAAAAATTATGCCACAAAAGCTCTAAAACACAAAATTGCACCAAAACTTTTGGTTGATTTTCAAACTTTTGTGGGATTTAGAGATTTTGTGTTTTGGTGGCGTTCTTCATCTTGTCATTTTTCGGAGTGGACTCAAGGTTCAAGGTTTCAGGTTGAAAGACATTGGTCGCTGCAGCAGTAATCATTTCAGGTACGGTTAAAGTTAAAAACTCAAAGTTGATATTAGATATTAGATATTAGATATTAGATATTTGATATTTGTGGTGGAACAGATTCGGGTTGGGTATGTGTGAATGATGTAAATTATTGCTATAATTATGTAATGGTTATTGAAACAAAGTATTACATTTTTGCAGAGTAATTTAAATTAAATAATAACGGACAATTAAATTCAACAAATCATGAAATTTAAAAATATAAAAAACCATTGGGTCATATTCATTTTGCTTGGTCTTATCCTGTTAGCTTCATGCAATAAAGATAAGGATTCGGATCCTCAACCGGGCAATGCAACCATTTCTATTAAGTTAGGAGATAGTCCGGCGGGTTTTGATGCTGTGAATGTGGAAATATTGAGGGTGAATGTAAACATCAATGGATCCTGGCATGAATATGCAGTGGCAACACCGGGTGTATATAACCTTCTGCAATTCACTAACGGAAATACACTGTTGCTTTTAGACCAGACATCAGTTCCAAACGGGTCCATTTCTGAACTCCGGTTGATCCTTGGCGACAACAATTCCATTGTGGTTGATGGATTTACGTTAGAACTCAAAATCCCATCGGGTCAATCCAGCGGATTTAAAGTAAAAATGGGATCGCAGCCCCTATTATCAGGTGTTGCTTATAGCCTTATCCTTGACTTTGATGTGAATAAATCGGTTCATCCTGCAGGAAGTAATAAATACATTCTTAAACCGGTCGTAAGAGGCTACCTGGAAACAGCATTAGGTAAATTGTCAGGAACCATTTCGCCCATCAACAGTGCCTACTATATAATGGCAACAAACGCTGCAGATACTGCCGGAACATACATTAACCAGGCGGATGGTTTTTTCCTGATCACTACACTGAATCCGGGGACTTACAACGTTCACTTTTATGCCAATGCGCCGTATTTAGATAAGGATATTTTCCCTGTGGTTATAGTTGCAGGCCAAACTTTGGAACTGGGAACAATAATTATGCAACCTATTGCATTGGATTAAAGAAAGAGTGCATGATCGGCTAAGGCATTTTTTTGGTGAGAGAGGCATTTCGCCGCAGGCGAAATGCCTCTCTCCTTATGTCACCAACGAACTTGTCATTCCGAATGGAGCGAAGCGGAATGAGGAATCTCACCCTCTCTCACAGCATCACCAATGAAATTGTCATTCCGAAAGTAGCGAAGCGGAATGAGGAATCTCATTTGATTTAGGATCATTATTGCAGTTAGGAATAACAATAGTGTTTTTGACAAGGGAGATTCCTCACTGCGTTCGGAATATGGTCCATGTTTAAAAGAGATTCAAATATTTGATAACAAGTAAAACATTAAAAAGATACCGCCTAATATTATTATGAGCGTTATCAAGAGCGACAGCATTGAGGAGTAAACAAAGGAATTGTTTTTAAGTTGCTTGTAATTCTTTCTGTACTGTATAAAAGCCAGGATTGCTATGATCACACCAATCGCAACCATAATTACCCCAATAATTGCCGAATATTCTTTCACGGGTACATGAGTTGTTTTTAAAAGTAATGAGAGTTCTTTTAGAAATAAGGTAAACTTTACTATTACAAATCCGAAGCCCATCAAAGCAATACTAGTTCGGATCCAGGCAAGAAAAGTTCTTTCATTAGCAAGATATTCTCTGGATCTGTCATTTGAATTTTTTTCTTTAAAATCTGTCATATAGTTTCTGACTTTATTTTATTGATTTGACGTATCTCTGTTTCAGGACTAACGCCAACACATTCTTCTCCGCTACGAAAATACTAAATCTATTGATGAAAGAAAGCACTACGGTGAAGTATTACACAGCGAAGCTTCCAGACGACAGGGTAACCGGATTCGGCAGTCGAACGCATTTCAAAGTCTTTTGGGGAGGAGAATTTAAGGTTTAATGTTGAGTCTGTTCCTAATTGTGGCAAGGAACGTCATTGCGAAGGCCGGCATTTCCAACTGCCGGTTCCTATATTAGTGAAGACTTATTACCCTCTTTATTTTCCATTCATTGTTAATGTGTTCCCATATTATAACGAATCGGCCAACCTGTGATTCAGATCCTTCTGGTTCCTGATTATTATGAAATTTATGCAATCCAAATTCTATCGCACCAAAATCTTTGATGGGATACACTTCTACGCTCCCCTTTATTAATTCTCTTGTCACTTTACCGCAAATATTTTGTTTGGTGCCGTTAATTATATCCTGCTTTGATGTATTTAAGCCTGCCTGATCATGATAGAATTCTATATTGTCGGAGTAAAAGGATCCGTACTTCTCAAGATTGAATGAGCAAGTGTTATAGGCGGCAAAAAATATACTGTCAAGCCTGGCAATTGTATCATATAATTCCTGGTTGTCAGGTTTGTAATTTTTAGTGATACGGAATGTAATATTTTTAGCGGGAGAACAACTTATTAAAAAAATAGTGGCTAAAATAAGAATCAATAGGTGCATTTTTTTTGGTTTCATCTGACTTATATATTAAATTAAACTTTTCAGAGTTAGGTCAATTCATGCTCGCATTCAGCTATGCTATAACAGGAACTGATTTCCTTTTTTATTTTTAACAGGAGTGTAAACGCTAATAAAATCCGCATAACAATAAAACAATTCCAGATGCACTTGTTCATTCATGAGGTTTTCATCATCCGCACTCTTCTCTGTTACGAAAAAATTAAATCTTTCAATATTTTCCTTTCACTTGCAGGTAATTCTTTCAACTAAAATACCCTTCCATACTTACAGCAGGGTTCTGCTGAATGATCTGTTTGCATAGGTTGTAAAAATAATTTCCATTCAACGATTATTTTCATGCGTTCGTCGAAATTTTTTGCCGGTGCAGGTTTCCTGATGTTATTTTGATTCCGGTTTTTAATTTAAATTTACAACGTATGAAAACAAAAACAATCATTTTAACAGTCATGCTGGCAGTGCTGCTGAGCGGTTGCCTTGTAAAGTCGCTGCATCCATTTTACAACGAAAGCGATGTAATTTATAAACAGGAATTAACGGGTACGTGGCTGGATGAGGATTCCGCGAGATGGGTCATCAGCCGGTTTTCATTCACGCAAGGACTGTTTAAAGGAGACAGCCTGGATAATTCGTACTTTGTGGAGCTTTACGAAGACTCACTTGTCCCCTCGAAGTTCAACGTTCATTTGTTTTCGCTTGACGGCCTGCTGTATCTTGACTTTTTGCCGGTGAGGGATGACAGCGGGAAAGAGCTGTATGATATTCACCTGGTGCCGGCACACACGCTTGCAAGGGTAAATTTCGATGACAATGACCGGATGACCATAAGCTGGTTTAATGAAGACTGGCTGAACCGGTTGTTTGAAGAGAACCGCCTGAAAATTTCGCACGAAGTTATCAATTCTAGTGCTGAGGGATACGGAACTCAGTACGTGCTGACGGCTTCGACAGATGAGCTGAAGAAATTTATTGTCAAATACGGAAATGACCCAAACGTATTTATGTGTGATGATGATAAGAACTTTTTATGCCTGAAATTAAACAAGCAAAATGAAAATCAACCTGAATAAATTGCCGGCGGCAATACTCCGGAATGCGTGGCTTCACCATACCGCTTTCTGGGCGCTGGCTTATTATAGCTTATTGAAAATATTTGCCGGATCCGACACTTACCGGCAAATTGATTATATTTATACAGGCATTTTCTTATGCTCACTCTTTATCCCGGTTGCCCTTAACCTGTTCCTGTTTATTCCAAAATTGCTGAATACCGGCAGGACCATTTTTTATGGTATTATTCTTCTTACCAACCTTTTTGCTTTCAGCCTTTTCAACCAGGTTCTGTTTGCCCATCTGATTGACTTCATCCTGCCGGGATACTACTTTATTTCGTATTACTCGTATGGCGATCTGCTGAAGTTCTTCGGGGCATTTTTAATCCTTACCACATTGCTGAAGCTTTCGAAAGAATGGTTTGAACTTAGCAAAACGCGGCAAAGGATCATACTGCTTGAAAAAGAAAAGCTTGATGCCGAATTAAAGGCGCTGATCAACCAGGTGAATCCGCATTTCCTGTTCAACAGCCTGAACGTGTTGTATTCTCTTGCGATGAATAAGAAAGCCGAAACGCCGGATGCCATCATCAGGCTGGCGGATATCCTGCGCTATGTAATTTATGATTCGAACCGGGAAACTGTAACATTGAATTCGGAAACAGAATTGCTGAATAATTACCTACGGCTACAGCGATACCGTATTGACAAAAACGCACACATTGAATTTATAACTGAGGTTACAGACGGGGAGATACTAATTTCACCCATGCTGCTGCTGCCCCTGGTGGAAAACAGTTTTAAACATGGGATCAAAGGCGGTACCGGTGATACCTTTATCCGTTTAAGGCTCAGTCAGCATAAGAACCTGATTTATTTTACCATTGAAAACAATAAAGGAATTTCTGCTGAAGAACGCGGGCAGAAGTCCGGGGGAGTGGGACTGGAAAATATCCGCAGCCGGTTACAACTGATTTACCCGGATAATCATACCTTTGACGTGAAGGATGATGGTTTGACGTTCAGGGTTGAATTGAAAATAAACACTTTAGTATGACTATACATTGCATGATTGTTGAAGACGAACCCGTTTCGCAGGACATACTGAAGGCCTATATTGCTGATTGTCCGAATCTCAGCCTTGTGGTAACCTGTAAAAATGCCTTCGAAGCCAATGATGTCCTGATGAACCGGAAAGTTGACCTGATGTTTCTTGATATCAATATGCCGGGCTTGTCGGGAATGAAATTCTATCAGTCATTATCACATCCTCCATTTGTGATATTTACCACGGCTTATCCTGAGTTTGCGCTGGAAGGTTTTGAAGTGGATGCGGTGGACTATCTTTTAAAACCTTTTCCATTCCATCGGTTTCTGAAAGCAGTGAACAGGGCGGTTGAGCGTTTGAAAGCGATGACAGGGAATCAGTTGAAGGAGGATTTCGTACTTTTTAAATCGGATAAAAAAATTCATAAAGTCTTACTTTCTGATATTTTTTACCTTGAAGCTCTGGGTGATTATGTGAAGATACATCTCACGGACAGGTTCATCCTTGTGCATGAGACCTTACAGAACCTGCATAGCCGGTTGCCTGAGCCGCCATTTTACAGGATCCATAAATCTTTCGTTGTATCTGTGAACAAATTCAGTTACATGGAAGGGAACAGTCTGCAAATGGGTGATCAGTCCATTCCGATCGGGAATACTTATCGTGAGCGGTTCCGGGAAGTAATTGGGAACAAAGAGAGGTAAAGGAATTAAAGTATCGAAGTTCACTGTTTTCAGTTCCGCGTTCTGAGTTCTGAGTTCCGGGTTCTGAGTTCAGTGTTTCTTATTTGTTGGCTGCTGGTTGCCCCGAAGAGTGGGTTCTTCGCTTCGCTACGACTGGTTTCTCGTGCTGGCTGCTGGTTTCTGGTTACTGGATGCTGGTTGCTTGTTCTCACCCTATACCCATATTTCCCTTATACCTTAACAAAGTTCAGAGTTCCGTGTTCGGAGTTCTGGGTTTCACAAAAAGGTCAGCCTCGTATATGCGAACGTATTGAAGCTATCTGTATCATCTGACAATGAACAGATAGCTTATTCCGCTGAACGCGCGGGATCGGAATGACGTTCGACAATACTTTCCGGAATGACTCAATATTTTAATAACAATTGCTGCAAAAAACAATTCCGTACCTGTTTAGTGAGGAACGGAACAATAATACTTCATTACGGGAATAGCATCCGGTACCTGTTCGCTGTAATCTGAATTATGGATCCAGAGGTCGTTCTTATCCTGATTGTTAATATCCACATCCATATTGAAGTCGCCCGAATAATACCCGGATAATCCGGCATAAGTCATCCATGAAAGGTTTTTGTCATCGGAATTGATTAGTCCGTTGGCATCACCATCCGCAGCAACCATTCCCCATATACCGGCGGCAATCTCCTTATGAGCTGTAATTCCGCCGTAAACCTGGTTTACGCCGGTTGTAAAATCATAGTGATATATTCCCGATGACAGGATCAACGGAGATGCAGAGATAATACCGAGGTGATTCCTGTGCCATATTACGACGAACAGGTTGTCAGTTACTGCAACTTCAAATTCCACCGGACCGAAACCGTCGAGGTCGCAAACTGAACCGTTATTCAACAGGAAAACTGCCTTCCGGGCAATCATTGTTGATGAGGTAGCCGTTGAAGCATCTCCAGTGGTCTCCCTTAGCTCCATCAATACCCAGTCAACGACTGTTGTATCCGGGATTTCGAAAACCACCTCACTCCCCGAATAGTTCCATGGCGGTACATTGTAAGGTTGTGAGAGGGGGATACTATGCCTTTCATTAATAGAAGTATTCATAGCAGCGCCGTTAAAAGGCCCTTCGAGAAATACCTTCACATCAAGGGTTGCCGATAAAAGTACCGGAGGTCCCGACCATGTTTTGTGATTCATGATTTCAGGAGCCGATTTGCCATTTGCCTCCCACAGGCTGTACATCACCTGACCCGCATCATTGGTGGTATTTTCATCTCTTAGGAACTCAATATACTCCTTGCTTGTAGTCTGGTAATAAAGAGTAACATCTACCGAATCGGGGACAAATGGCAGAGTGTAAAATGTTTCATCCCAGTACTGACCATCCGAATAAGCATAATTCACCGGGGGTGACTGAATAGAATCGAACTTAGCGTTTGTAAATCCGCGCGGTGGAATGCGGTTATCCGAATATATGGTATCATTAAGAACAAAGTGGAATGTTGGTCCTGCAGGAATGCCTGTTAGCGCAGACAACGCGGGTGTAAACCCGGGCTTTATCTCGTAAATTTTGGCACCGGTTTTATTCAGAATGCCCGTTGTATAATCATAGTGTCCCGATTCATATGTTTCGGAAGTAATTGAATTAAATGCCTTGATATTTATCCAAATCCGTCTGCCTTCAGGATAACCCGATGGCAGTTTATGCCCGGTTTCATTCGTGATTTTTACCATCACTTCCTTGCTCATCTGGACTACTGTCAAATTCATTGTTGAGGCATGCTGTAACATATCCTGAGCTCTTGCAATGCCCGACATGAGGGCAACGGTATTGACTTCTGCAGGATAAAGGGACTCAAGCAACGCCGGGATGAAAGTATTTCCACCGGTAAGATCATGCAGAGGCAGGTCATTCCGGATAGGAGCATAGCTTTTATTACATCCTTTGCCCGTGACATCTTTCATGTGACAATCCTGGCAGGTTGAGACAAAAGGCTTATTCCCGCCGAACCAGGAACTGTCCACTCCCAGGGGTGTGTTGTATTCGCTTACCAGCCATTCGCTGTATGTGCGTTCGATGGGAAACATGGAATACGGGCTGAAATCACTTGCCGGTTGATCAAAATCACCGGGCACATACCCCAGGTAATTACCGCCGGCATCTTTCACGGCTTCGTACACAGGATTGCTCACATCATGACACGTACCGCAAAGCGCTGCATCAGGATGAAACGGTGAGTAAGGAACCTCATGGTTGGCCTGAGGATCGTAATACGGACCTCTTCTCCGGTCAATATCATCGCATACATACATGCCATTGCCATTGGCACCCGGGATAAAGGGCAGCGAAGATAAATAGATCTGATCAAGGCTGTAGGTGGAAGGATTGGTTCCGGGACCAATATTATACAACGGATCATCGGGATAGGGGTTGATACCGACAGTTGTGGGTGCAATCATCCGGTGACAAAAATGACACTGTACACTTTCCCTGTCACCGGCAAGAAGTGCAGAGCCATCTGTCGGCACCGAGCGTCCTTCGAGCCAGCCTTTCGGTGTATGGCACCGGATACAGAGATCACCCACTTCCGGTGCATCCTGGTTGGAAATCGCGAGACATGCAAGGTATAAAGGATCGCGCTGCGCATGAGCCATCATGCTGCCTCGCCAGTTGAAGGCAGGCTCCACATTCAGATCGTATCCTCCATGACAATTGTCGCACACATCCGGATCGGAAAATGTACCTGATTCGAGTGGCTGCGAGCCGGGGAGAAAAAAATCGCTGATGGTCGTGGGCACAATCCCTTTCTGGGGATTTAGCATCGAGCCTAAAGTAATGAGGAGCAAGACCGGTAAAAACAGAATAGCTCCTGCCTGAAATGTTCGTTGTTTTTTCATCAGCTTATGTTTTTAATGAGATTTATTAATAATGCGCCTGAAAAAAAATGGATTTGAACCAATTCGATGAGATACCATGATATTTGAAAATACAATTTCAATGAGCGACATGAATAAAAATTTCTTTTATTGTAAATTTTTAAGTTATAATACCCCCTTTCAGTTTAAATAAATCGTTTATATGCGTGTAAAATTATATCAAAAGGAATACAAATGTCAAGGGGGAAGCATAATTTAGACTCATTACATATAGAATGTTAAATATTTAAGCAGCCTGCGATAAGAAGAATAATGATTTTTTTCATATTAAATTGATTTAAGGATGTAAAGATATGGGATTTTCAGGTTTCGGGCTTACTTTTTTATAGACTTCCTTTTGAACAATTGCAGGATTAAAACATTTATAGAGGCAGTATTATTTATAAATACTTGAAAGGTTTTAATATGGAAATATTTACAAGCGAAAATAAAATGGCACACATCGTCAGGCAGAATTGCCACTTGCTGCCGGTCATCAACAGGTTCGGCATCAGGCTAGGATTCAGGGATAAGACTATTGCTGCGGTGTGTGATGAATATGACATTCATGCCGAATTCTTCCTCGCAATTGTGAATACTTTCCACAATGAAAAATATTTTCCGGAAAAGGAATTGTTGTTGTTCTCTCCTGTTTTAATAATTAATTACCTCAAAAAAACCCATGTTTATTATGTTGATTATGTATTACCCAAATTAGAGAGCCTGCTGCGGCAGCTATTACAAAGCAGCCATGAAAAAAAGATGGAGCTGCAGATGATCGGCCTTTTTTATAAAAAGTATAAGGAAGAGCTGTTGCGCCACATCGGGGATGAGGAGGAAAATGTATTTCCATACGTGCTGGGCCTGGCAATAAATAATCATGCTGAAACAAATTACAGGATTCATTCATTTGAAAAAGAACATACCAATGTGGATAACAAGCTAAATGACCTGACCAGCCTGGTTATAAAATATATGGAGCCTGTGTATGATGAAAACGTTTGTAACGATTTTCTGGTGACCCTGTTCGGGTTCGAAAAGGACATTAAAGATCATGCCCGCATTGAAGACAAGATACTTGTGCAGCAGGTAAGGATGATTGAAAGCAGGTTGCAGCGATGAAGAAGAAAGTAGTCATCCTTCATTCATCCGAAACGGTGCGCAGGGGGCTTGCGGGTATCCTGCACGGATATTTTAATGCAGACATTGTCCAAATGTCTGCACCCCAAAATGTTGATACGTCATCAGGAATTTTCAATTATCCTGTAATTGTGTTTATGGAATGGCTGAGCCTGAATGATGGCGATGAACTGAATTTTCCGGGTCAAAATAAAAATATTGAGAGGGTATTGATCTTTGAAAATGATATCCGGGCATTGCCACGAGGTTGTAAATACTCCATTTCATTAAAATTTACATCATCCGAAATATATGATACAGTTAAAAAATGCTTTGACACGGGTTATGCTTCTGAAGCCGCACATGAAGGAGAAGGGCTGACAATCCGTGAAAAGGATGTGCTGAAGCTGGTAGCCATGGGATTTTCGAATAAAGAGATTGCTGACAGGTTAAGCATAAGCATACATACAGTGATATCGCACCGTAAAAACCTGACCGAGAAGTTAGGCATCAAATCCATTTCCGGATTAACAGTATATGCCATCATCAACAAACTAATTGATACTTCGAATATCAACCCTGAAGACCTGATCTGAAAAATCCCAACATCTTGGGATTTTATATGTCTTATCCGCCCTGTAGTTTTGCGCAGGATTTTTATAATTATCCATATAAAATTATAGTGATATGATCAGAAGATTTGCGCTTGCAGGATTTTTAATAATTAATGCAGTATTAACTGCTCAAATACCGGATAGCTCAGATAACATATATAATAACAGTGCCGACAAAATGCTTACAGGCGACAGAAAGCTGACAATAGGCGGTTATGGTGAGGTTCATTACAATCAACCTGTAAATTCCGATATACGTAATAATGGTGTCCTTGATGTTCACCGTATGGTGATGCTATTCGGATATACGTTTAACAGCCGTACACAATTCTTTACAGAGCTTGAGTTTGAGCATGTAAGTGAGGTTTATGTAGAACAGGCATTTCTCCAGTACAAAATCAATAGTTTTATTAAGCTCAGGGGAGGCTTGCTATTGATTCCGATGGGGATCATCAATGAGTTTCATGAACCGGTAACTTTCAATGGCGTGGAGCGGCCGCTGATTGATACCTACATTGTCCCGACAACATGGCGCGAAATAGGAATCGGGCTGGTGGGTTCGTACCTTGATGCCTCCCTGAAATACCAGCTATATGTGGTAAATGGTTTTAAAAGCTATGACGGCACTGCCAGACTGAACGGGAAAAATGGCCTTAGGGGCGGACGTCAGAGAGGCGCAGAATCATTTATGAGTTACCCCAACCTTACCGGTAAACTGGAATACTTTGGCATCAGGGGTCTGAATATCGGGTTGTCAGGCTATTACGGCAAAACACAAAGTACTTTGTATGATGGAATGAATAAGGACGATGCAGTCATGCGCTCGTTGGCAGATTCATCTGTTGTCGGGATAGCTATGGCTGGGCTGGATATCCGGTATTCAATAAAAGGATTGCAACTGAAGGGGCAATATTATTATTCCGGTATTTCAAATACCATTCGCTATAATGAGTTTACAGGTGAAAATGAAAAACCGAACGATCTGGGAAAAGCCCTGGCAGGATTTTATGTTGAGGCCGGTTACAATATTTTCAGACCCGCAATTAAAATTAAATCGAAACTTATCCCATTTGTTCGCTACGAATATCTTGATACGCATCATTCTGTTGATAAAAACATTGTTTTAAATAAAAATTATGAACAAAGCATTATTACCACAGGACTGACATTGGAAATTACCAGGGGCGCAGTGGTAAAAGCCGACATGCAGTTTTCGAAACCTGCATCCACCGATAAGCTTACGAAAGTATTTAATGCCGGAATAGGAATAATGTTTTAATCATGAGGTTTTATATGCCATTACTTATAGTCCTGATATTCAACAGTGGGGTATCGGGACAGGAAGAGATCAATTATTGTAATCGTTCTTTTTTGAAGTCACTTTCGAAAGCAGTAAATGATGAGGATGCACAATTGAAGGAAATTATTATTTCTGATCGCACGACCGAAAGATTCAGTATCACAGGTAAATACTTCAATGTTTCGACAAAAGGTGAACATTCCGATATCAGATACATATACATTGGAAGGGTTAACAGTTGCCGAGCAGGTGGCTGTTCCATTTCAGGAGAGATTCCTGCTGAAAGCGACTATGAATATTTCGACTACTCTATATTTTTTGATTCAATCTGCACTGTCCGGCAGGTTTCAGTTTTCAATTACCAGGCAACTCATGGCCATGAAATAACCGCAAAAGGTTGGTTAAGGCAATTTGGAGGGTATAACGGTGATAAAGAAATGCAGGTAGGAAAGGAAATAGACGGAATTTCAGGTGCCACAATTTCGGTATATGGAATAACAACGGATGTTCAGCAAAAAGTGGAAATTTTAAAGATTATTTGTCAAAATAATGATAAATCACTAAAATAGGAGTCTCCTTACATAAAAACAAGAATACCCGAAAATGTCCGGGTATTCAGGAATACTTAATAATATACCTGGTTTAAAAGGCTGCGCTTTCATTTGAAAGCGGGTTAATTATAAAATATAATGAAAGGTTAAAACTGTCCCCTTATTTCCCCGCCGGGAAATTGCTGAGTATGCACATTTACATAGGCATTGCCATTGACCAGATGTTCGATAAGAGCCGATAAGTCCTGGCCTGCAAGGGATCCAACAAGGTTAGCACTGGTGATCACACCTTCCGCAAGAACTCCATCTGTCCTTCCCGGTATTAAAACTCCGGGAGGCGCTGAGGGATATAACCATACAACCACACCTCCGTTTACTCCGGCCGGTGCAATGTGAATATGTGATGCCGAAACATTATAGATGTTTGCGACAATCAGTTTATAATGGAGTTCCGTGCCATTGTTTCTCAGGTGAAAAATGGCTTGCCCATTTGCCTGCGATGCATTGGGAGGAACTTCCTGTCCGCCTGTAAGGTGAACGGAGAAATTTTTACCGGAATTACCGCTCTTAAACAGCTCATCCTGTTGTGCCGGGTTAATATTGTCTTCCTTTGAGCACGAAACAAAGACCAGGCTGATGGCAGTAGCGATTAAAAAGAACTGATTTTTCATAGATTGTAGATTTAATGTTAGAAAAAGATAACATTATGGATTTTAAATAGTTTGGAGGAAACCTGTTAAGGTTTTGTTAATGGAAGCGTTTGGAGTTCGGAGTTTGAAGTTCCGGGTTCCGGGTTCCGGGTTCTGAGTTCAGAGTTTGAAGTTCGGAGTTCAGAGTTCCGGGTTCAGAGTTCAGAGTTTCGGGTCCAGAGTTCGGGTCTAACGATATCTAATTTATCTGTCTCAAGTCTCTGTCTGTCACACCTCAAGTCTCAGGTCTTAAGTCTCAGTTAAGCATTTACTTTTTTAGCTGCCGATTTGAATCTATATACTTTTCGACAGTCAACCTTGCCATCAGATAGCTTACTGTTGATTCAGCACCCTGGTTAAGGTTTACATGAGTTTCCTCCAACCCGTCGTAGCAACCGCCTGTACATGGATTGTAAATGATCTGATGAAGCCTGTTATTCCCTAAAAACCAGTTGAAGGCCGTTTCCATTTTCCTGCGATACTCTTCATTCAAAAATACGTCATAAAACCTGCTCAGGGTCATAATGGTATAAGCAACATCTATGGGTTGTTCTCCGAAACGTTCACCTTTTTCGCCTTTTTGCAGCCAGTTCTTGTTTGAAATCACTTCTATCCCGTTTTCATTGAAGGTTTGCGACAACAGGAAATCAAAGGATGATACGGCGATGTTTTTATAAATTGTTTCCCCGGTCAGCAACCATGCATATAACATGGCCTCAGGCAAAATGCTGTTGGCATACGTGAGATAACCCTCAAACCATTCCCATTTTCCTTCCGATTCATGCTTATACATCTGCACCAGTCTTTTTGCCAGTATTTGTATGAGCCCAAGATGCCCTGAAAGCATGGTGGTCCGATGATAATAGTATAAACCTTTTATAGCAAAGGCCATAGCTCGAGTGGAATGCACCCTATCCAACCGGGGAATTGCTTTTTCCATGACTGTTTTCGCCACTGAAAGGATTTCCGCTGGCAACAGGTCTGACAGGGAAAATAAAAATCCCAAAGCCCACACTGCCCTTCCATTCGCATCATCCAAATTGGTCGTATAGTTTTGTTCTGTAAAATTGTTATCCTCATCCACATAATTTAAGAAATCGCCATCGGTTTGCTGACAGAATTTAATAAAGCTGAGGTATTTTACTATGTAATCCAGCATCATTTTATCACCTGACAATTTATAAAACATACACGAAGCCACCAAAGCCCTGGCATTATCATCGAGGGTGTAACCGCTGCTGATATCCGGTTGATTTATTTTCGAAAACTGAATAAGCCCTGAACGGGTTGTCATCTGTTTCAGGTGGTTCAGGTTGATTTCCGGCGTATTATACTGTATGGGAATTTTATTACCTCCAATCTTTTCGAACAGCATAGTGTGAGCAACCGCAGAATTTTCCCAGGCGGTTGAAACGATTTTCTCCAGGGTATTTGAACTGATGTTTTTTCGTAAAGGATCATCGTTGAGCAGACGGATAACGCCATCGGCCAATTGCTGCGAGTTTCGGAAATCAAATATGATTCCTGTGTTTTCAGTAAGTACTTCCCTTGCATGAGGAATTGGTGTTGAAATGATGGGACAGGCGCAACTCATGGCATAGGCGAATGTGCCGCTTACCGCCTGGTTGGGATCGTTGGTGGTAAACAGGTAAATGTCTGTAAGTTGAAGATATTCCAGCAATTCAGGCAATGCGACATAACTATTGATAAAAATTACATGATTTTGGAGATTGAGGTCTTTTACTTTCTGTTCCAGGCTTGAACGATATTTTTCTCCTTCCGATTTCACTACTTCAGGATGGGTTTTTCCGATAATCAGAAATACCACTTCCGGTTTGTGCTTTATGATGTCAGGCAATGCTTCGATGGTCGTCTCAATGCCCTTCCCGGAGCTAAGCAAGCCAAATGTTGTAAGGACTTTCCTGTCACTTAAATTATATTTCGATTTTAAAAATCTTTCGCTCAGATGGGGAACCAAATGCGTTCCGTGGGCGATCACGGAGATTTTTTGTTCCGGCAAACCATAATCCTGGGTGAGTATTCCGGCCGAATTATGGGTCATAACTACGATTGAATCGCAGGCAGCCGCAATGTTTTTTATTTTTGATTTCAACTCCTCACCGGGATGAGGGAGAACCGTATGAAATACGATTACGACGGGTTTTGAAAGTTTATATAAAAACTGGATAAATGTTTGTTCCTGTTCCTTATAAAAGCCAAACTCATGCTGTATTAATACGATTTTGATCCGACTGTTTTTATTGATATCCAAGGCCAGTTTGTAATATTCAGAAGCCAGGGATGGTTTAAGAATATATTTTACTTCATCGGGATAGGAGTAATTTGCACCTACCGGTTCCAGTGCACATACCTTAATGGCCAGCGAATTGCTGAATTTATTATGGACCGCCTTTATCAGATCCTGGGAATAGGTTGCAATACCACATTCTCTGGGTGGATATGAGGTAATAAACAAAATTTCAGCCACATCGGTGGTATGATTTTTAATAAGATTTTCTTTACTTTCTTTAGAAGTAATTTGTGTTGATATTTGATTTTTTAATTCAAGCAACGCTTCCGGATAATTAAAATCAACGCCAACCGGATTATGAATAGTTTTATTTTTCATTTTTCCTGGAATATGTTAACAGTTCGGCCACCAGTTCTGATAATTTCACCGAAGCACAAGCGATCAGGCTATCAGCAGCACCATAATATATAAATAATGTATCTCCAAATAAAGCTGTGCCTGTAGGAAAGACTACATTATTAACTTCACCAATTAATTCCCATTCGTATTCGGGTGAAAACAAAGCATAAGGTAATCTTGCCAATTCCAGGGAGGGATCGTTTAAATCAAGTAAGGCGGCACAGGCAGAGTACACCCTGCCTCTCTCAGTTTCTTCCACACCATGATAGATAAGCAGCCATCCGTGTTCAGTTTCGATAGGAGGGCAGCCACCGCCAATGTAGTTTGACTCATGCTTATAAATGGGATCCATAACGATATCTTCCTCCATTTGCAGAAAATACTTTTCCCAAAATTCTTTAGTGAGATCCTTTAAACTATTCACCGAAACGATTTGAATGCCCGGCCTGATACGGTGAAGAAACACTAAATTACCATTGATTTTTCGGGGAAAGAATATTACATTTTTATCCCACAGCATTATCTTTTTTTCAGGGTCGGCTTTCTGGTAGTAAAACTTATGATTGCGGTAATAATTTTTATTTACTTTACCGTTGGATTCAGCAAGGAACACAAATTGTGCGTACGTTATAGGAGGAACGATAATTCCTTTCTTTTTAAAATGCACTAAATCTTTTGAAGTAGCTAAAGCTCCGCGGGCATTTGTCCCATCGTAACCGGTATAGGTCATGTAAAACAGGTCATCAATCTTTACTATCCGCGCATCTTCAACGCCATGTGATTCATATTCGAATTCAGGAACCATGACAGGCTTATCCCACCGCTCGGCAATCGTCAGAGGGCCATCCAGTCTGCAATAACCAATACTTGAATAATTTCCTTTACGTACCGCCCTGTAAAAAATATGAACACTGTCGCCTATGCGAATTACGGCTGGATTCAGGACACCATCGTTTTCAAATTCAAAATGTGTCGGTGCCAATAAGACTCCAGTTTTATTCACTTCTATCATAAAGATTTCTTTTTCAACCGCATCATGCGAATCGGTTTAATTTTTAATATTGTTGGCATGGTATCTCCAAATAAAAATCCCCAGGGCTTTAAAGGTTCAATGTGGTCACATATTAGTTTTACAATAGCAAGAATCGGTATGGAGAGAAACATACCGGGTATGCCCCATAATGCATTCCCTACAAGTATTGCTATGATTGAGAAAAGTGCATTGATTTTTACCTTTGAAGCAACGATTTTGGGAACAATATAATTATTGTCAATTAGTTGGATGACATAATAGATTGCCAGTACATAAAGTGCATACCAACCAGATTCTTTGGTGACCAAAGCAACCATCATGGGCAATGCCACTGCCACAAGTCCTCCAATGTACGGAATAAGATTAAGCAGGGCGCCAATAATACCAAGAAGAATTGCGTATTCAATTCCAAGAATTAAAAGAGTGGCGATTTGTAAAATTGCTATAATAACAGTTTCGATAACCAGTCCTAAAAGATATTGTTGAATCACAGTTTTCGTTTGGGAAACTATTTCATTCACCTGACTATGGTTACTTTTATCAAAAACCCTCCGTATAAAATCGAGCAGCAGGGGTTGGTAGAATAATATCAAAAAGATATATACAGGAACTAAAAACAATACAACTACAATTCCACCAACAGTGACAAGTGTCTTTCCGATTGCAGCAGCGCTGCGATTGAGGAGTTCACCCTGGGTTTTTGAAATCCAGTCATGAATTTTCTGTGGGTTTAAATCAAAATATTCGGAAGCCTCGGTGATGATTTGGTTAAGCATGACGGTAAATTTTTCGACCAGTAAGGGCCACGATTCTGTAAACCGGCTTGCCTGCGAAACTATAAGCGCGCCAAATGCCGCAATGATGAGAAAGGTAAGCAATAATGAAATTACAATCGCAACGATCCTGTTAATTTTTCTCCGTACGAAAAAATTTACCACCGGGTGGAGCAGGATAGCGATAATAATTGCAAAAACAATTGGAATAATAATAACCTTAGCGATGTACAATATCGCTAACAAAGAAATTGTGCCAACTAAAAAAATAGTTGCCCTTGCATAAAATGGTATTTCTATTTTTTCCGGTATCAAGGATTTTTAGCTTTCTTTTTCTTTTTTGTAAATATGTGTTGGATGATATACTGGCTGATTGATTTAATTGCGTCAGGATGCTGAGCTACAAGATTTGTAATGCCAAATTGTAAAACAGAGCCTATTAGCTTTCTGATAATATTGGCGGATGAACCCACAACTATCTTTTTTGAAACATAACCGGTAGCTAAACCCACGGCTGAACCTACAATATTTTCGATCATATAGGGCGATGAGGATAAATCTTTCAATGTGGCCTTAAGAAGGTTTAAAGGTTTCAAACTTTCGTAGGTAATGTAAAACTGTTCTTTCAATAGCTGCTCTTTGACAGATTGCTCATCTTCCAATATTCGAATGGCATTTTTAAGTTCGGCGACGGTAGTAATATTTTGCATTTGATTTATTTAAGCAACTGTTTAACAAAATAATTATAGATGCGCTTTTTCAGCCATTTATGCATAAAGAAATGAATAATAAGCCCGGCAACTCCATAAAAACCGGCGACTACAAAAAAGCCAAAGAAGGTATTTCCAAGGATTTCGCCGATCCAAAAGGCCAGCCCAAGATTGACGAACAGCAGGCATGAGGCTATTAAGAAAAAAACAACCGAATGAGGTATGGATGATGAAATTACATCCGATGTTTTATCGAGGGCTTTAAGTTTTATTAACTCAAAGCTTGTTTTGCTGTAATCGGTAGCTTTTTCAAGCAGTGATTCAACCAGCTTCGCTTTTTCTTCCATATCAATAATATTGATAATGATCCGGAGGGCGCCGTTCATGCGGGCTTTCGAAACGGTTTACTGCCGGACTTATATAACAATTAGTTAAATCTGTCGCACTTTCATTATGCACGTCAGCCCGCCTGGCGGTATGGCACTATTGCCTGATGGGCAATCTTTCTTATTCATTATTGCCCAATTGCTTCTTTTACAAAAACTTTGCTGACACTCCTGGTGTTTACTTTTTTTGCTTTCCATTTGCTTTTCCCGGATTCATGCTATTGGGATTATGTGGATTATTCGGATTTTTGTACCATCCCTTGTGTTTTCCATTATCTGATTTAGCAACTACAACACAAGATGTCATACTAAACAAAAATCCCATGCACAATATCAGAATGACAAATGTTTTCATTTCACGTCTTTTTCGTTTCTGCCGGTTTGGTCTTAACCTGTTCAGCAAAGTCAGAAGCTTTTTCCTTTACGTCTTCAAATTTTTCGGAGATATCTTCAACAAAATCACTGAATTTTTCTTTTAAATCCTCCGCCATTTTTTCACCCTTTTTGGAAATTTTCCTCCTGGTTTTTGAACCCTTTGCCGGAGCAAATAATATCCCCAGCACCGCTCCGGCAGCGACGCCGGCCAATACGCCCAATAATACTTTTCCTGCGCTCATAGTTTTATTTTTTAATGATTGATATAAAAGCGATAATGCAATACCGTATTTAATTCATAACTTTAAAAAGTTTAAATTTGAATGTCCCCGGTTCAGGGATAATGCCGATGGTCAGTTTATACAAAACAAATCGGAATTATATGCTTCTTCTCCCCCGGATAACCTGAAATAATATTGCAATAATTGCAATAACAAGAAGTATATGTATAATGCCACCGGCACTATATGCGAAAAATCCGACCGCCCATCCTATAATAAGAATTACTGCGATGATATAAAGTAAACTTGACATGACTGTATATTTTTTAAGTTCCCCGCATCCTGCGGGCAGGTGTAATTTTACAATTACATGAGCAAAGGTCAGTCTTTTGAATCGCGAAAGCGTTACACAATTATTGAAAAGAGTTACATTATTCACACATTTGAGATCATTACCCGGAGACCATTGAAGCCATTAACGAATTTTCAAATAATAACAATTTGAAATATAGTTTGGTTCAAGACCATAAAATATTCCGTGTGTGAGATTATGAGAGCAATTGGTAAATATTGAAAATCCCGATCAGCCGGTATAAATGTTCGATTTCGAAAATGATCTGCTTAATCATCATTAATGTAGTATAATAACTAACCCCGCGAATTCGCAGGGTTAGTTTTAAAAAAGTGATTCGAAAATATACATAGTACCGTCAGCCTTTTTTGACAGACGGATGTTGATTCGGCTTATCGAAGTGCCGTACTTGCAGGTGTTTTGAAAAGGAAGCTGGAATTTGCCAACCTGGATTTATTTCTAAGCGGTCCTCCTTTAAAAGTATTTATATAATAACTTACACCAACACTGATATAGGTATAAAAATCGTAATCGTTATTTTTTACATAATCATCCAGCCGGTCAGTCTGGCACCGTCTCAATGCAAGGTCGGCTGTGACACCAAAATTAGAATTCAATTTATAATATATTCCGCCTCCAAAGAAATAAACAAACTCTGGTTTAGCTGCGTCCTGTTCAAAGTTTTTATATGGTCCTTCGTTCATTACCACTTTTGTAGTACTGTAATAAAACTGTCCTGCACCTGCATAACCGACCACGCCAAAGGCATGGTACGTATCTAACATAAAAAGGTCAACAAAATCAATACGGGCATGAATGTTATATTCAAACATTTTCGTGGTAAAAGAAATATCACCATTGTTTCCTTCAAGGTTTCCGGTAATCACCTGGCCGGAAATGCCAATAGTCTCTCTGAAGATATATTTGGAAATAATAATACTCATAGCCAGCCCGCTTTCCTGGTTGAGTTTAGCGCTAATATCGGCATCGCTGAGACTTAAATCGCCAAAGTAAGATGCCAGGCCACCGTTAATATTTACCGACCATTTGGTCAGTATAACAGGGTGACTATCTCCACCCCATTTCTGAGTATAGCATGAGGTCGAAATGAAAATTCCGACGATCAGGTTGCTCAGGGCTATTCGGAAAATTTTTGTTTTCATAGCCTGAATGTTTTAATGGTTTTACAAATACAGATTTTTAGCATTAAAAAGGCATAGTTCAATAGTATAATTTTCATGATCTGTTTATTAATAATAAGTGATTTTAAAAGTACCGTTTCACAGGCCTTCCTCCAAACGCTCCAAACGGTGCCTGTTACAAAAAGCAGACGATTAAAGCATTGCTATAATCCTGTTCATTTCTTCCTTTGATTTACCAAGCTTGATCTGGAGTCTTCCAAACATCTGTTCCTGCCGGCCTTCTTCAAACGACAGGTCATAGTTCGTTAAATTTGCAAAATCCTTCAGCAGTTTTGCTTTTTGCTTATTCCAGTTCCCTTTTGCTTCCCTTGTGTTCATTTTTTTTAATTTTATTTGTAAATAAATTTTTACGATGTAAAGGTATGTCACTCAATTCCGAAAAGCATTACACAATTAAATAAAAGAGTTACATCATTCGCACATTTTTTATATCTTTTGCAGTTGCAAAAATCAGGATTAATATACTAATTTATAAATCTGCAGTTTCAATCCCAACTGCATACCACCAGATGTATTGAGGAGGTAAACAACACGATTCACAATCGTGTTATTTGTTCCTTAATATTTCAGGCGAACAGGAGTAATAGAAGCAAGCCTAAAAATTGTGAGTAAAATAATATTTTCATGATGAATGCTTCATCTTTTTCAAATTGTTTTGTTTCCATTGTTTTTAAATTACCAATTAATAAAATAATAGGATATAAAGGTGATTCTATTTATTCCGGAAAGTATTACACAATTTAAGATAAGAGTTACATGATTCACACTTTATGAATTGAAAACCAGGGAGTGAAAGCAAGGTATTTACTGATATCCTACAGGTGCAGGTTTTCCAATTACAAAATCCCTGAATCCGAAATCGGTTGTTTTAAATGAATTGACTTTGAAAATATCCTGCCCTATCCCTGGTATTATGGGATAAAATGCAATGGATATTTCAAAGGTGTTCACTATAAGGTAATCATTTTTAATTAAAACACCCAACCCTATTTGCGAATATATCGTGCTGTTATTAAAACCTGTTCCTGCATCGCCTACCATGCCTAATGAGCAAACAAGGTAGGGACCAAAACGGAATCCGATAAAATTCCACGGGGCGTATGATTGTGTTTGAAGCCTGAAAATCCAGCGGCTGGTACCGGTTAGCGTAGGACTATTAAAGCCATCTATTCCGTTTCCGTCGTTAAGTGTTAAACTTTCGTAGGTTAGCCGGTTTAAACCGATATCAAACTGTGTTTTTACAAACTGCCTGAATTTCCATTTCCCGATCTCAAACAGTCCTGTAAAATAATTAACGCCTGCTATTAAAACCCCCTTTTCAGCATGGGAATCATTAAAAATAGATCCGTATTCGAAGTTGGAAGTCAGGTATCCCCACGGAAAATAATGTCCCAATGAAATACGGCCTCCAAAATATAATTGTCCCTGATTATTTTTTTCCAGGTAGCCTCCTGTCAGGCTGTAAATTTTTCCAATTGGCACATCTTCAGTGATTCCAAACTGAAAAATATATTTGTCCTGTACATATTTTCGTCTGGATATTCCAACGCTTGCCAGGTAAAAATTATCGTTGGAAAACACATGGAGGGTGTCAATGAGTTCAATTGGTTTTTCGAGAAAGCGGATTCGCATAAAACGAACAGCAGAAATGAAGTTGGTTGTCCGGTCCTTTTCGGTATTACCTTTAAATATTCGAAAGGCATGGCCAGCCCAATAATCTTGTGAATTGAATTTAAATCTTTGAAGAATAATAAGTGAATCTGTTGTTTGAATGGAATCAGTGCGAAATTGCTGGGTAAAATTTACACCACCGGCCCACTTTGCAAAGGGAGAAAAAAACGGACGGTCAATAGACAAACTTTTGGTAAAATTTCCGAATTCATCATTGCCATAAATGATGGTAGTATTAATATACGTATTGCGAATGTTGGGAATAAAGTATTTTGTATTGTAAGCATCATCTCCGGTGTTGGGATACCAGGTGTAGGCATTTTTAAATTCGTGTCCAAATCCCAGAAAATTTTTGTCGGTTAATTTTATTGTGGCCTGGGATGCAGACACTGTCACAACGGGCAAAATGCTCCAATTATCCAATTCGCGGATAAAAATATCCACCGAGTCAGAGTTTTTTGAAACGGCTTTCACGAAAAATGAAACATCCCGTACATAAGGCTGGTTACGTACCAGTCGTTCTGATTCTTTAACTAGCAACGAATCGAAAGGTTGATTTTGACGGATAACCAATAGGTTCCGAATGGTGATCGGCTGGGATTTTATATGAAACTTATTACCGGTTCTTATAAGAAAGTTTCGCGATGAAATCATTGTATCGCCAATTGTATAGCCAAAGGGATCCATCGTTTCGATGTTTATTTGCCGGATAATTTTCCCTTCGAAAGTGCTGTATGGTTTTTGAATCAGCTTTTTATAAACTTTCTTTTTACCATCTTTCTTTTTTATAGCGGGGGCAACCGGTTTAAAAAACAGCCCATACATAAACTTCGTGAATTTGCTCCGTTTGGAATAAGCTTCAATGTTCTCATAAAGACGGGTAGAATCTGTTTTAACAGCAGGTTGTTGCGCAAATGCAATATCATAAGTTAAGACCGAAACAAATAAAAGTATGAAAATATTTTTGAATCCCATGTGCTCTGAGCTGTATTGATTTTAACAATAGTCATTTTATAACCTTATTTATTATTTCACAGGGCAGAAATGAAATTGGATATATGCTGATTAAATTCGTCGGGTTGTTCAAGATTCGATAAATGACCTGCTTTATCTATGCTGTATAACCTTGAATTTAAAATGTTGCATTGTAAAAACTGAGCCTGATCCGGTGGCGTGATGGTATCTTCTTTTCCACACAGGATTAAGGAAGGAACTTTAATATCCTTAAGAGAAGAACACATTTCCCGGCGCTGAGCAATTGCAATTAGTGTCCCTGTAATTGTTTTCGTATCCGTTGATAGAATGACATTTTTTATTTTTTCAACCAGGTCATTTTTATCATTCAAAGTTTCTTCACAAAAAATATTTTTGACAAAACCTTTGACAAAGTCTTCTAATCCGCCTGCCTCTATTTGCTGAATTGTAGTATAGCGCTTCTCTTTTGCCGCGTCCGAATCGGCAATACATTGGGTATCACTTAAAATGATGGCTTCAAATCTTTCCGGATAACGGCTTATAGCATTCAATAAAATATATCCTCCCATTGACAGGCCGCAAACAATAGCTTTGTTTATCTGCAATGCATCTAAAAGATTAATTAAATCATCAGCAAATAAACTAATGCTCACTTCTTCTGTACCTGCAGTTGATTTTCCAAAGCCACGGATATCATAGGCAATAACACGGTGTGTCCTTCTGAAAAAGTCAAGTTGAGGTTGCCACATTGATTTGTCAAAAGGAAATCCGTGAATGAATAATATGGGTAAATGACCAATTCCCTGATCATCATAACTAAGGACTACCCCATTGACCTGAAATGTTTTATCTTTTATGACTAACATAAATTATGTTTTTACCTGGTATTGAACTGATTATTTCTTTTCTGTTTTATTTTCTTTATCCTTTGCTGCTGCTGTCTCTGCTTCTGCTTTTAATTTTTTATTATAATATCCTCTGAAAAATATATTGTGTTTGAGCGCTTCCATATTCTCATCCAAACCTTTTGTGCTGCTGTTCAGGTTTTGCATGGTCTGGCTCAAATTTGTCGCAATGGTCGTATCCTGGATAATCTTTGTAAATGTTCCATTTTCATCATTTACCTTTAGCATTATTTCTTCAAGCTGTTGCGAAAACACTTCAGCATTACCTGTTGTTACTTTAAGGCTGCCCGTAATGGAAGATACATCCTGCCGGACTGCCCCCATAGTTTCATCTAATCCAATAGATGTTTCTTTCAGATTCTCAATGGTCTCATATAGATTTTTCGCTATGGTTGAGTCATGGATTAATCTGCCAAGCGTGCCTTTACCGCTGTTTATTTTAATCATAACCTCTGCGAGTTCCTGGGTAATGATTTCAGCATTACTTGCAGTTCCCTGTAAACTTGCCATGATGGCATCCGTCTCAATCGGCTCCACAGATGAAATTTCCTGCCCTTCCTTTGCTGGTGCAGCATCGGAGCTACCCTGTGTGATAACCAATAGCCGGTCGCCTATAAGACCTTCTGAACCTATGGCCACGACACAGTCCGATTTGATAAACTGCTTAACATCTTTCTTAATCAGCATTTCAACCCTTACCATTGAATCATTGATAATATTGATATTGTCAACAGTGCCAACATTAATTCCAGTGAACCGGATATTATTTCCAACCTGTAATCCGCTTACGTTATAGAATGTAGCAGTTAGCTTAAAAACAGGATTGAATAAATTTTTTTGTTTTCCGATGATAAATATGGCAATAACAAAAAGCGCTAATCCTCCTGCAACAAACAACCCTAACCGTATTTTAAATTTTTGTGTGTGCGTTTCCATGGCTAATAGTGAACTTTTAATATTTAATTTTGAATTATTGATTTCATTTGAAAAAAGAATTAATTAATGGATCGGTTGATTCTTTAAATTCCTCAACTTTTCCTTCTTTGTACACCTCACCATCCTCTAACATGATAATCCTGTTTGCTGTGGTAAGGGCGCATTTAATATCATGGGTGATGATGATGGAAGAAGTTTTATACTTTTTCTGAACATCATTGATCAGGGCGCTTATTTCATCTGAAGTAACCGGGTCAAGCCCGGTAGTAGGTTCGTCGTACAGAATGATCATCGGATCCACAACAATGGTACGTGCCAGGCTTATTCGTTTTCGCATGCCACCCGAAAGTTGTGAGGGCATTTTATGCAGTGCATCAGCGAGACCGACATTTTCCAAAACTTCGTTTATTTTTTCTTTAATCTCTTTTTCAGTACGTTTCTTTTTTACTCTTCGCAATGGAAATTCCAGGTTCTGTTTCACCGTCATGGAATCATACAATGCACCGCTTTGAAAAAGGAAACCTATTTTAAGTCTCAACTCACCCAATTCTTTTCTTTTTAACTGAGGCACATTTTTATCAAACACTTTAATTGTTCCGCCATCAGCACTTAACAGGCCAACAATGCACTTTATTAAAACAGATTTGCCGGTGCCGGATTTACCAACCACCGCCAAATTTTCGCCTTTATAAAGATTTAGAGAAACATTCCTTAGTACCTCCTGGTTTCCAAATGCTTTCCTGAGATTATTTATTTCAATAACCGGTTCCTTGCTGTTCGAAATAACAGTGGCGTTCTTTATTGTATCTGTTTGAGTCGTGTTCATGATATCAGCATATCGGTTATTTGTACTGCAATCATATCAACAATGATCACGAGGAGCGAGGCCAACACTACAGCGGAATTTGCAGCAATGCCTACGCTTTCTGTCCCGCGCCCGGCATGGTATCCTTTATAGCAACCCACTATTCCGATTACTGCCCCGAAAAAAAAGGTTTTTATGACAGCAGGAATAAAATCTATAAACTCTACAGGGCTGAATGCCTGTGAGAAAAACAGGGTAAATGTTACATCTCCTTTAATATTCGCACCCGCCCAGCTCCCTAATATACCAAGTCCATCGGCATATAAAACCAATAACGGGATCATAAGTGTCGCGGCTAACACTCTTGTTACAACTAAAAACCGTATAGGATTGGTGGAAGATACTTCCATGGCATCTATCTGTTCGGTCACTTTCATGGAACCTAACTCTGCTCCCATGCCAGAACCAATTTTCCCTGCGCATATCAGCGCTGTAATAACAGGGCCCATTTCCCTAATGAGAGATATTGCCACCATTCCAGGAAGCATCGTCACTGCTCCGAAATCAACTAATACCGGCCGGGATTGAATGGTAAGCACCAAACCCATGATGGTACCTGTGATTGATATTAGCGGTAAGGATTTATATCCGATTTGAAAACACTGACGCAAAAATTCTTTAAATTCAAAATTGCGTGAAAATGTTTCCCGGAAAATCCGCATGATAAATAAAAAAACATCAGCAAACTCAGTTAAAAAATTGCTTGCTTGTTCAGTTTTTACCAAGGTCTTTTCGCTAAGCCTGCTCAATGATTGTGCAGTAGCATGCCGAACCTTCGGGATTACCTTAATGACAGGAATGAATTTTTTCATGCAAAATGATTGATTTCACAATGATGAGATTTAAATATTCGCCGTTAATAAATGCTGCCGGCGGTTATCATTCAGTTTATATCCGTGATTAAAGCGCTGCTATGATCCTTTGCAACTCTTCTTTTGTTTTGCCAAGCTTGATTTGAAGTCTTCCCAGCATCTCATCTTTCTTTCCCTTGAGAAACATCAGGTCATTATCAGTTAAGATGGCGAATTCCTGTAAAAGCTTACCTTTTTTCTCATTCCAGTTTCCTTTAACTTCTGTTGTGTTCATTTTTTTGAGATTTAATTCCTGCGACTGGCAGGACAGGTGTGAAATTTTTTCACCTTACAAAGGTGGGTTCATTTGTACCGGAAAGCATTACACAATTACAAAAAAGAGTTACATTATTCACACATTAAAGTGTAATTTGCTGCTTCTTTGATTTAACAACTTGTGAATTTTTCAGCCTTTTATTTTTTGAGTCTCATTAAGAATTAATTCTTTCATTCTTTTAACTTTGTGTGCTGTAAAGCCATGTACGCTTATTTTCCCTTCCCCGGTTGTTTCAATGCTAATGGAAGAAAATCCTATAAATGGGCAATCAATGGCAACAGAAGAAATTCTATTGTAAGGTATTGTTTTTTCTTTTCCGCTGAATAGTGCAGGATCTTTCAGGGTCACGCCAGGTTTATCTATAATAATTTTTGATCGGAAAACTCTGTTTCCGGCTGTCAGTCTTGATGTAAAGAATGTTTCCATTTTATTCAATATTAATTTCCTTTAAGGAAAAAGATAAATAATTTTTCCGTTAAAGCAATTACAGTCTAATTCGAACCTATATTACCATGGCAAATAATATTGCCTGAATTTACCGAAGTTTGATAAATATTGATATAACCATCGTACACCAGCCAATTATCATACGTGATGTCAATGCCACTATCAAGATTTCGGATGTTAGTATAACCCTTTCCGGTGGTTCCGTCAACATTGTTCAGTGCCTTGACAACAGGCCCGCCACCAACAGTTTCAATTGACCCCAGGTTAATTGTTGCAGGATATACCTCACCCGCAATAGTGCCTGTAAGTGTAATGGTTAACAAAGTATTTCCATTAATCCTTTTTTCAAATAGTGCTGTACCGGAAACACCGAATGCATCTATAGTATCAAGAGTATAGGTTTTGTTGGTAGCAGTTATTACATTACCACCAATATCGCCTTGTACAAGAATCAAACCTGGTTCGTTTGCGCTTTTAAGCACTTGTATAAATCCGTCGTAAACAATCAACTGGCTATAGGTCATCGAAGTTACCTCTGTTGAACTTTTTCCGGTTGCATCAACAGGATTAAGGGTAATAACAACTGTTCCTCCTTCAATTGCCGAATTCATGCACAGTTCTGCAGGATGGGTTCCCGAAGGAGCGCCGGTCAGCTCTATATCTATGGTAGCAATAGCGCTGGTGGTCTCCGTAAAAATGGCTTTACCGGTTACTCCGAGCACATCTTTTACCTTCAGGATATAATTGGTTGTTCTGGCGGGAGTTGGGGTGGTTTCATCTTTATTACATCCGTTGCCTGCTACCAGCATAATTACCGCTGTAAGCATCGTTAGTACAGTAAATATATTTCTTGTTTTATTCACTTTATTTAATATTTATATTTTTCCGCTTCTGGCGGTACAGAAGTGAGATTATCTCACCATGCAAAGGTGGGTTCATTAATACCTGAATGCGTTACACAATTGCAGAAAAGATTTACATCATTCACACATTGCATTTTAAAATGAACTTATTAAAAGACACTATTGCTTTTTAAATGCATTTCTTTACTTAGAAAGGATTTCTCTGTTTTGAACCTGCAAATACTTTGTTACTAGTGAGTCTTGTAAAAGTCCCATGGGTTTTGAGTAATTCTGTTTGTTATTCTTAATAGTTTAGTAAACACGCTTTCATCCGTCAAGTGCTCGACAAGTTGTCGGGTCTCACAGTTCGACGACACGAAACCATCTTGGGTTTTCGAATAAATCTTTTTCAAGCTGAGTTAATTCAAAACTTAAAGAATGAAATTTCTTCATTAAAGGTTTAGCTTGTCTTTTGAAGCTTTTCGAAACCCTAACTATTACTCTCATGAAAAAAATCGCACTGTTGCCGGTCATCATGAGGAAGGTACTTTATGAATGGCGGTGTGTAAGCAGTCCCTGTCTCGAAGGATAGTCCGGATTTAAGAATTAGGATTTGGGAATTAGGATTTAGGAATTGGGAAGATAAAAGTAAAAAGATAAAAGTTCCGGGTTCAGTCTCGCCAACGGCGAGACGAGTTCTGAGTTTTGAGTCAGTCAGCTGACCTGCAAACCAGCCACGAGTAACCAGTTACCAGCTACCAACAACCAACAACCAGCTACCAGCTACCAGCAACCAGCTACCAGCCACAAGATAAATACCAACTGGATTTTACTGAATACTTTTATGGTTAAGTGAAAGTTCCGCTTCCAGTGGCAATTCTTCCGGGCCTACATTGGTGAGCTCAACTTCACAGTTTATGATAACCTCTTCGCTTACCATCAATCCTCCGGCCTCTATAGCCGTGTTCCAGATAAGTCCCCAATCATTTCTGTTGATTTTGCCTGTAAGTGTAAATCCGGCTTTTTCATTTCCCCAGGGGTCGCGGATAATTCCGCCGAACTGTACATCAAGCCTTATGTTATGTGTGACACCTTTCATTGTCAATTCTCCATAAAGTTCACGGTCGCCATTCTTTCCCCCATTCCCGATGGTTTTCGAAGCAAATCCGATTTGCTTGTGGTTTTTTACATCAAAAAAATCAGCGCTTCTTAAATGCTCATCACGCTTGTCATCTCCTGTATTTATAGAAGAAGCGTCAATCCACACATTGATGTCAGCAGTTGTGAAATCATTGCCTGTTGTAAATATATTTGCATTAAATGAAGTAAATACACCTTTTACATAAGCGATCATCAAATGCCTTACTTTAAACTCAATTTCACTGTGAACCGGGTCAATTGACCATTTTGTTCTTGTGGTAATTTCAGCAGGTTCCATCATATATTTTTATTTATAGTTTTCCTAAGATTCAATAAAATAAGGCACAAAGGTGAGTACTTAAATTGCTGAAAGTATTACACAATTCCTGAAAAGAGTTACATCATTCACACATCAGGTATTATTTGAAATATGCCCTGACAAAAGCATGCATTTGTGTTTCAGTCATTTTATCTGTATCCTTTATTTCGATATTTATGTTTTCAAAAAGATGGTCACCACTTAACAGGTTTAATAATTCGCTCTTGGCGCTTGTGGGTCCAAACAGAATTACCTTTTGATATTCTCTGATGGCATCGGCTATTTTTTTGTAATAGCCCGATTGCTCATGCTGTTCTTTGTTGTGCATAAGACTTTCGCTCTTGTGCAAACCCTCAACTTTATCCTGATGTGTAAATCCGGATACTACATTGTTTGTAACGATGGTATCATTCTTTAATTCCATTAAATAAGCATTTGAATGATCCATCCAAATACCCAGGTGTTTGTTATTTTTCATTATTATGATTTTAAATTTTCTATTTCTAAATCTGAAACATATAATATTAATTATTTACCAATCCGATTCAAAAAAACGAAGCCTGTTTTTGAGTGAAATAATTTCATCCTGCAAGGATTTTATCCGCCCTAACAAATGATTAATGGTTTCAATACCTGCAAGGTTAATCTCCAGTTCGTAATATAACCTGATAAACTTCTCTAATTGCTGAAGCTGGCCTGCTTCAATAAAATTAGTTTCTTTTACAGTAGTAATTTCAATCAACCCGGTTTGCTGCAGGGAACTGATAAATGATATCTCAATATTCTGTTTGGCACAGAACTCATCTAAAGCTATTAAATATTCGGTTTGCATAGTTAATTAATTAAATAGTGACTGGAGTGACTAAAGTGCCTAAATTGACTAAAGTGACCAAAGTGTCTAAAGTGCCTAAAGTGTCCCATTTTTACATATTTTAGATTACAAACTTTTTCTGCTTAAAATACTTTAGCTCACTCTAAGTACTTTAAATACTCTAAGTACTTTTATTACTAAGCGAGACCAATTCGTTAAATAATGCTCTTTGCTTATCCGTTAAATTTGTAGGGATTTTAATGTTCCAGGTTACTATTAAATCTCCAAAGTGGCCTTCATTTTTATAAACAGGAAATCCCTTACCCGTTAATTTTATTTTACTTCCATTTTGAGTTTCGGGACTTACTTTCAGTTTTACTTTTCCATCTAAAGTATCTATAGTAGTTTCTCCTCCCAAAACAGCAATGTATAAATCCAAATCAGCCGTGGTGTACAGATTGTTCCCCAAACGTTTAATTTTTGGGTTGTTTGCTATTGAAAATGTCAGGTATAAATCGCCATTCGGACCGCCATTTATGCCCTGACCTCCGTGTCCGGCTATTTTTATTGTTTGGCCATTCTCAATTCCGGCGGGAATTGTAATTCTAATCTTCTTTCCGTTTACCGTTAAAGTTTGTTTGTGGGTTTTAAATGCATCAATAAGGTCCAACTGTAATTCAGCATTATAGTCTTCACCCCTGTATCTTGCCTGCCTGCTTCTGCCTGTGGTTGTAGCTCCGCCAAACATGGATTCGAAAAAATCCGAAAAATCACTGCCCGTTTGTGCTCCTGAATATCCTGCACTCCGTGAACCTGATGTTTGCTGCTGATACTGTTTTGCCTTTTCAAATTCTTCGGCATGTTGCCAATCCTTACCGTACTGATCGTATTTTTTACGTTTTACCGGATCGCTCAATACTTCATTGGCTTCATTGATCTGCTGAAAATTCTTTTTCGCATCCTTATCGTTGGGATTTAAATCAGGATGAAACTTTCTGGCTAATTTCCTGTAGGCATTTTTAATGTCCTTTGGTGCGGCATTTTTATCAATCCCTAAGATTTTGTAATAATCAACAAATAGCATTTCTTTCAGGAAATTTCTTTATTGCGGTCATGATTATGAGCACATTGCATTAGTGTAAAATCCAAAAGTTCATCATCATCACTCCAATACTGTACTTCAGTGCCGGGAGTTTCAGGGACGTTATACTCATTGTACGGTTTGTGATTTGACAGTTCATAGGATTGAACTTCATCAGGCTGGACATTTTGATTTGTTTTCATTTCTGTTATTGTTAATTACATGTTAAATTTCAGCAAATAAAAATAAGTTGCCCAACCACTGAAATCGTTACATAATTTTGGAAATATTTTACATTATTCACACATTTCCAAAATAATGCGCAACAAACAAATTGATGGGTCCTGATGATGCTAAGTTTTTTTTGCAAATTTGATAAGCTCAGTATTAAACCTGCGGGTTTCTTCGAGGAACAGGCTGTGGCCGCTTTTCTCAAAAGCAATGATGCTTGAATTTGCTATTCCTTTTTTCATTTGTTCGGCAAGATCAAAAGAACATATTTTATCTTTCCTGCCATGCATAATCACTGTCGGAATTGTTATTTTCGCCAGATCACTCCTCAGGTCTGTATCGCGCAAAGCGATTAAACATTCTGCCATTGCATGAGAAGAAGCGCTGATCCCAATACCGTTCAGCCAACTGCCAATTCCCGCATTCAATGAGCTTTCAGTAGCAGAGAATATCTTTGCAAAATTGGATAAAAGCTTAGGGCGATCCTGGTAGTTCAATGCAATTAAGTCATCAACTGCACTTTTTGGAAGGTTATATGGAAAATCTTTACGTTGTGTCCAAACCGGTGCTGCCGCTCCGAACAAAGCCAGCCTGGATACATGAGCTCCATCATCCGACGACACATACCTGATTGCAATGGCACCGCCCATCGAAAAGCCACCAAGAACGGCATCTTCTATTTCAAGCTTACATAATATATTTTTTATGTCGAGGGCATGTACATCGTAATTGTAATTGCCGTACGGTTTATCAGATTTGCCAAAACCTCTTAAGGTAATTCCAATTACGCGGAGATTAGCATTAATCAGGTCGTTGTATTGATATTCGTACATTTCATCACTTAAAGGCCAGCCGTGTATTAGAACAACAGGCCTGCCTTCGCCGGCATCTGTAATATGAAGCCGGACATTGGGTTCTGCTTCAATATATTCTGCTCTGGCTATTCCTGGTGTTTTTTCATCTGATAGCTTTTCCATCTTTTTAATTATTTCAGTTAAAATACTACGGTCAGTTCAACGGACTCTCAGTTTGACTAACCAGATAATCCTCCATACCCATTTGGTCAATTAGTGCGCGTTGAATTTCTGCCCAATTGATATGACCTTCGTCAGAATTGTGAATCCTGCTCAACAAATCAATAGTACCCTGATGATATATGTCGCGGGTGAGTTTATCTGTATTATTAAATTTGCGCATGCTTTAAGTTTTTTTGATATCTGACAATTTCCCAAATTAATTTGCATAATTAAATGCATTGTTAACACTGTTAATTTATTTTGGATAGTCGTATGTTTTATAACAAATCATTTGAATTATAATTATATTGGTACTTTAAGAAATGTGTCCGTACTTTTTCACATTTCTGAATGACTTTTTCCATAAGCTTTCCTTCAGATGTATAAATTAGTATTTCATTGCTGGAATTTACGTATTTCCCTTTAAATGTATTCTGATGTGTAATTTGTATTAATTTACTTTCGCTGTCGTATAAATATATTTTTCTGTAGTTATCTTCCCACCTGAGTTTTGCATCATTCCAATATTGTTCAAACTCTTCAATGACATGGCCGTCTTTATAATAATACGCATTAAGGTTTTTATTGACCCATAGGTCATTTTGTTTGATCTGGGTTAATTCAGAAATAACCAGCCCATTATCGTAGGTGGTGATGATCCTGTCGAAATTTTCCCAGTCATTTGATACAATATTCCATTGACGTGTAAAGGATGTATCATAAGTAATTTGTGAATTGAGATTGTCTGAAATAATCAGACTTATTATTGCTGTGCAGATTGACCATATAGTTATAAAATTTTTTGTCATACACCTGAATTGTCTTTATTTATCATTTTGCAAATGAATTTTGAGAGTACGAAATTAGGCTACCGGAGCACGGCAGGTGTTATATAACTATTAAAAAGATTTACATCATTCACACATTTTCGTGTGCATTTTATAATTTAGCAGGAAATTGCTTGAAGTTATTTTGGAGGTAAGTTCTTTATTCCAGGAATCCTGTACCCACACGAAGATCAAACTATAAATCAATAATTCAGGGTGTCGCCGGAAATTATTCGTGTTTTTTAGTCGGGATGATGAACAGTGGTAAAGTAGTAAGACTTAAAACTTTTTCAGTTACACTTCCCATAAGTATATTTTTCAGCCATTTCTGACTGTGAGAGCCTATAACAATTAAATCTGCCTGAATCGCTTTTGCAGCTTTTAAAATAGATTCGGCAATATCACCCTCTTCAACCAGGGTATGGGCAGTACTATCGCCAAGGTGCTGTCTTGTTTTATCTAAATAATTGAAGGATGCGTTTTTCAGCGTATCAAGATTATTTAATTCAATTGAACCAACTTCTCTGAAACCGGTAAATCCCATAATAGGATCATATTCTGTTGAAGAATAATAAACCATTTCTGATATTACATGCAGCAATGTGACTTCAGCATTCATGGCTTTAGCCATTGAAAATCCAATTTCCGCCACTTTTTGTGCAGTCGGATTATAATCCAGCGCTATCAGTACTTTTTTCATTTTATTTGTTTTCATATTCTCAATTTTTTTAATTTAAATAATCACCTATCAATTCTAAAAATGTATCCTTTATAATGGGTTTTGAAATATAATTATCAAAACCCGCTTCCAGCGCCTGCGATTTGGATTCACCAAGTGCATAAGCTGTTTGGGCAATCACGGGCAGTTTTGGCCTTATTTGTTTAATGAGCCGTGTAGCCTCCCAGCCATCCATGACCGGCATTTTGATATCCATTAAAACCAATGAAATATCAGCCTGTTTGGTTACCTGCTCAACGGCCTCTCTTCCATCCCATGCATGTACCATCTTAACTTTTGTTGTGGACAGTAATTCTTCTATATAAGCGTGGTTATATATTTCATCCTCCACGATAAGAATTGTTTTTTTATTCCAGTTAATGACCCGGTTGGTTCTGTCAGTTAATACAGAACTAACATTATTTTCTTTTTCTTTTCTATAAGGAATGACAAAATTAAAAGTTGAACCTGTCCCAAGTTCTGAATCAACGGTAATGATGCCACCAAGCTTTTGAACCAATGCTTTTGAAATTGATAACCCCAACCCATTGCCTCCATAAACCTGACCCTCCGAACCTGCCTTCCTGAAACGCTGAAAAATTATTTCATGGTTTTCCGGCAATATACCAATGCCGGTATCTTTAACATAAAACTCAATGAAATTCTCGATAATTTTATAGCCGAATTCAATGTTACCTTCTTTGGTGAATTTAATGGCATTATTCAGTAAGTTGCATAATACCTGCCTGATCCTGTTTCCATCTGTTTTAACCAGTATCAGGTCATTGGGACGATCGGAGGAATATCGCAGGTCAATTTTTTTTAACTCAACCAGGTTTTTATAGGTCACAAATAATTCATTCATTAATTTATTGATATCAACCAATTCCGAATCAATGGTAATTTGACCAGCTTCAATTGAAGCAATATCTAGGATGTCACTAATTACGGACAAAAGCTGCTGGCTGCTGGCATTAATGATTTGAACATAATCTTCAAGCTTGTCATGAGATAATCCGGGTTCTGAAAGAAATCCCGAAAATCCCATTATGGCGTTCATGGGAGTGCGAATTTCATGGCTTATATTTGCCAGGAAAGTTGATTTAAGTTTGTCCGATTCTTCCGCCCTTGCTTTTGCAATAATAAGCTCACTATTTATATTTTTGATGCGTTTTAAGCTTTCAGTTAGTTCTTCATTAAGTTCCAAATATTCTTTATTTAATTTCAGATAATCAATGTTTTGCTTTTTCAGGCTTTGTTCACTTTCTTTCAATGCTTTTTCTGCATTTTTACGATCAGTAATATCCCTGATATTGCATTGAATCACTTTTGTATTGTTTTCCAAATAAACGTTGCTTATAAATTCCACCTCGGTTATTTTTCCATTTCGTCGCTGAATGGGCATGTCTTCAAACCGGATATATCCGTTCTTCTTCAATTCGCTAAAAGCAAGTTCCGATTCTTCCATATTGCTGAATAGTCCGATTTCCCATAATCTTTTCCCAAGAATTTCTTCTAACGGTAAATCTATAATTTTAACAATGAATGGATTTGCATCTGTTATATTTCCGGTTTCAAAATCAAGGATCAGGATACCGTCTTTCGCTGACTCAAATAACCGGCGGTATCGTATTTCAGATTTTTTCTGCTTTTCATCAAACAAAGCCTCTTTATTCTTGTCAATTGCTCGCGGTATTGGTGAATCCGCCGAAAATTTTTTAACAAATTTTTTTATAGAAAAGTTCAATTTCATATAATAATTGTTTCAGGACTATGCTCAGGAATTAAACCTAAAATATGGATTTACCATTTAATTTTTTTTTATCAGAGCTATTCTTTCCTATTTTTTGGTGGTTTTTTTTGCTTGTTTTGTTTGACTTCTTTAGCTTGTTTATTCGGCTGGGTTTGTTTTGTTTGTTTTATCCCACCGCTCTTTTCCTTTGGCTTGGGCTGACTGGATTGTTTTATCCCGCTACCCTTTTCGTTTGGCTTAGATTGACCGGGTTGCTTGATTCCATCACCCTTTTTATTTGGATTGGATTGGTCGGGCTGCTTGATTCCATCACCCTTTTTATTTGGATTGGATTGGTCGGGCTGCTTGATTCCTTCACCTTTTTTATTTGGATTGGCCTGGTTTGGCTGCTTCACACCCTCATTCCTTTTAACAGGAGTAACTTTTTTTGGTTGTGATGGTTTCTGCTCAATACCCTGATTTGTTTTTTGTGATGGAGTTTTAGTAGTTCTTTGTTCCGAAGTTTTTACATTTTTCAAATCCTCAACTTTGGAAGGGGCAGGTTTCTGTCCGTTTGAGAAATTTTTTTGCACCCGTGGTTTGTACAGCTCAAGCTGATTTTTACTTATGTTCTGACCAGGCTTATTGCTTTCTTTGATCGCAACAGGAGTAAATTTTTTCCCGGCATGTTTTTCCACTTCACTTCTGTCAGGACCTGCATTATAGGTTACATTACGCGATTTATCCACCCGTGTATTATTTATCACTGTGGAATTATTTATGATCGTCACATTGTTTGAGTTGTTGATATAGTAGTTGTTGATATTGGTTCTGCCAAAATCCCTGTCATTCACAAAAGTCCAGTGGTTATACGGTACATTATATCCATTGCTGTAAGCGACACTTATGCTTACACCCGGTCCCATTGGAGCCCAGCCGTAATAACCTGCCGACCTTCTCCAAACAACCCATCCCGGTCCCCATTCGTAATCCGGAACCCACATAGGTCCGTAAATATCATCTATGTACCAGCGGCCATAATGAAAAGGCGCCCATCCCCACGAATAATTAGAAACCCATGTCCATCCCTCATCGGTAAACACCCAGTAACCGTTAGTAGCATAGGGAGTAAATCCGGGCCCTGCATCGGGAATCCAAACATAACCATAATCGGAATATTCAACCCAGGTTCCATAAGGACTTAATTCATCATAAAAGACCTGGAGACCAACCTGTGCCGAAACTTTTTGAGTTGTCAAATACAGGCTTGTAAAAAGCATAATGAGAAGAAAAATAATTTTAGTTTTCATGAAATCAAAATTAATATTGTGTTAAATCATTTTGCAAAGTTTAATACTCTAATGATTAAAAACATTACACAATTACGGAAAAGAGTTACATGATTCACACATTTTCATCTGCGATATACTTTATAAATTAGGGCGGTTTCAGTCTGAACTTTTAGCCTGATTAATTCAACACAAACACTCATGTCATTCCGATGGAGTGTAGCGACTGAGGAATCTCATTTACAATGAAATATACTGCAACTTAGGGATAATGCGAAGCACTTTTCGCTTAGTTGCAGTTATGCCGATAGGAACAATCATTAGAAATTTGCATACCTGTTCCGTAGCGGTATTAACTAACTAAGGGATTTTGTTTATGAATTATCCAGGTTCGAAAAAAAAAGGCTGTCTCAAAAGTAAATATAAAACGTCATTGCGAAGGCGGAGCCTGAAGCAATCTGTTGATTTACATACAACAGCAGATTGCTTCACTTCGTTCGCAATGACGATCACAAACCTTTTGAGACAGCCTCATAACTTAAATGACAATCTAAATTCAGCCTAACCCTAATTTTTCATCAATAAGATGTTTTTAATTCAACTCTCCTGTTTTTTGCGCGGCCTTCAGAAGTGTTATTGTCAGCAATTGGCTTGGATTCACCATAACCTATTCCTGTCAAACGCGATTCCATAATACCCTTTGACATCAGGTATGTTTTTACCGATTCAGTGCGCTTTTGTGATAAATTAAGGTTGAAATCATCTTCACCCTGGCTGTCGGCATGACCTTCGATAAGTAAGTTGGCTGCCTCATATTTTTTGAGAATTATTGCCAGTTCGTCTAATTGTACCAAAGATGCTACTTTAAGTTTATCACTATTGGTTTCGAAGAAAATTTTACTTGCTATATTCGTAATCTTCTTTAAGTCTGCCTTAGCAATTTCAGGACAGCCTTTATTTGCAATGGTACCTTTCACATCAGGACAACGGTCTTCGTTATCCGCCACACCGTCGCTATCACTATCAGGGCACCCCTTTAATGCAGCAATACCGGCTTTATCAGGACAGGCATCTTCTTCGTTAAAAATACCATCTTTGTCATTATCCATTGCACAGCCTGTTGCATCTACCTGATAACCAGCTTTTGTATTGGGACATTTATCATCTAAATCAGCTACACCGTCTTTGTCAGCATCGGGACAGCCCTTTAATGCTTCAAGGCCTGCTAAATCGGGACAACGATCATCCATATCAGCAACTCCGTCTTCATCTTTATCAGGGCAACCTTTTAATGCTGCTGATCCTTTAACATCGGGGCAAATATCATCTTTATCAGCAATACCATCGGTATCTCTATCAGGACAACCTTTTAATGCCTTGACTCCTGCAACATCAGGACATGCATCTAAGTAATCTGCCTCACCATCTCCATCTTTATCAAGCGGGCATCCAACTTTATCAACTGCTATTGATACAGGAGTAGCAGGGCATTTATCCCGGTAATCAGATATACCATCACCATCCGCATCTTTTTTCTTACCAAAATTAAAAGTAATTCCAACGGTGTGAAGAAGGTACATGTCATTTGCCTGTGCAACCACTCCATCCCTGTTATCTGCCATGGAATAAAGAAAAGTTTCCTGTATATTAAGCATAACGGACGGACCCAACCTGACATTTACTCCTCCGCCAAATGAAGGGGCGATGAAATCAACTTTATTATTAGGACTAACAGGCGGATTATCTTCAAACAACATAGCGCCGGCTCCTACAAATAAATAAGGTCTTACGATGTATTTTGATTCCAGTACATTAAACCTGAAATTGATAAGGGCCGAAGTAAAATTGTCGTTAAAGGATCCGATACTTGCCGGGCGGTTAAAACCAACCGTTCCTTTAGTAACAAAAAGATTTAAATCGAAATAATTTCCGATAAATCTTGAAACAGATACGCCACCAACACCATACAGTGCCATGTGGGTTCTATAGAAATCTTTACCGAGGTCGCCATTGTACTGGCTTATTCCTCCATGCAGGCCAATGTTCCATTTTTTATCCTCTGTCTGAGCATTGGTAATTAATGTAAGTGCAACGCAAATACATAATAGTAATAGTTTTTTCATCTTATTTTTTTTAAAAATTAATAAATACAAAGGTCAGATATAGCAAGGCGGAATGTGTTACACAATTTATTAAAAAAGTTACATCTTTCACACATATTCAGGTAAAAATCAAAAGAAGCCATCCCGAATTGAGATGACTTCTTAAAAATTATTAATATTAACTAAGTCAAATCATTACAAATATTCTGGATAGTTCACAAGCGGTCGGAATGTTTAGCTTTGAAAATCCTTTAATTTTTCCATCAATTTCTTACGGCTGAAAAATATCCTGCTTTTAACCGTGCCAATGGAGAGGTTTAATGTTTCAGCGATCTCTTTATACTTATATCCCTGAAAATGCATTTGAAAAGGGATACGGTGCTTATCAATCAGTTTATCGAGTACCTGAAAAAGATCATTTGCGTCTTCAGGATTTGAAGTAAGAGAGAAGGCAAAATATTTGAATAATGAATAAACTTAAACATGTATATTCATCATGGAATCGAACAGCCCAAATACCTTGAGAAGCCAAATGATTACGGCTATCACGACCACAACATTCAGGATTCTTTTTATTTTGCCATCCATGGGGATGTACGAATTGATAAGCCATAGAAGAACACCTACAACTATTAATACAATTATTACGGTAAGTAGTGGCATAAATGAAGTTTTAGAAAATTTTATTAACGAAATTGCTTAATTACTTTTTGTATTGCATAACTCAAAAACACGTTACACAATTGATTTATCTATTTCCTCTTACCCTTTCCGCCGTCGTGACGCTTTTTCATATCTTTATTACTCTGTCCGCCACTTTTGCCCTGACCCTGGTCGTCTTTTTTGATTCCATGTTTGGCTTCGCTGGAATTTTTCCCACCGGAGTTTCCTTTTCCCGGTTTCTCACCAATGGTTTTTTGCGCCGGACCATGGTAACCTTTTTTATATTTCGTTTTATATTCCTTAAAATACGTATAAGGAGCATCACCGCGATAGTCCGTCATCACTACCTTATATCCGCCGTATAAATCATAGCTTCTGTATCGCGAAGGAAGAGAAGCTCTGTGAATCCATGCTCCTCCGGCATAATAAATAAACATGGAAGAATGAACATCATAATAGGCTTCCACATCGGGCAGGTAGTAATATTGCACTTCGGTATATCCTGCAGGACCCCACAGCGGAGGAGAGCCAATATTTACATTCACTGATACTTGCGCCTGCGCCGCAATTGCAGAAAACAACAACATTTTGATCATGAAAAATTTCAGAGCTTTCATCTTATTTATAAATTAATTGTCAGGTACAAAAGTCAGTCTGTTTATTCCGGAAAGCATTACACAATTAAAAAAAATAGTTACATCATTCACATATTTTCAGGTATTCATACCATTCTAATATCTCAGGTATAGGGTATAAGGTATAAGGATAGGAAAGCAAAATTGAGTAGGCTTCCCCACCAGCTTTAGCTGACTGGGAGAACCTCCTGGCATAGCCATCCCTTTGGGACAAACCATCCCCCTTCATTTTTTTTTATTCACCATTACTTCAATTCAAACTTCTTTCCCTATCTTTGAACCTCTGGTTTGGGGGGACGGCGGATAAAACACTAAGAAGTTGCCAACAATCTGAAGGAAACTCTACCTATGATTGCTATTTTTAAATAATTTGAGAAAAATTCTCATTATTTGAACTTATTTATAAGTTTTGTGTATATATTTGCAAAATAAATGAGATTATTTCGAAATATTTAAACTATGATTATAGATTTTACAGTTGGGAATTTCCTTTCCTTTCAAGATAAAAGAACTTTGAGCTTTCAAGCAAGCGGAATATCTGAACTCCCAGAAAACATTATAAAGATTGGGAAAAATAAATTATTGCGTTCGGGTGTTGTTTATGGCGCTAATTCCAGCGGTAAAAGCAATCTTATCAAGGGAATTGACAGAATGCGTGATTTACTTTTAAATTCTGTTAAACTAAATGATAATGATTTATTAGAATATTCTCCCTTTTTGCTATCAAATAAAGAGAATGAACCGACTTTTTTTGAAATGGAATTTTATCATTTAAGTAAAATTTTCAGATATGGCTTCGAATATAATGAAAAGAAGATTCTAAATGAATGGTTATTTTTAAAACAAGGGACAAAGAAGGAGGCAGTGCAGTTTATTCGTACAATTGACGGTATTGGAGTTTCTCCCGAATTTGAAGAAGGAATAGGTAAAGAGAAATCGACTAATGACAATAGGCTTTTTGTTTCATTAGTTGCTCAACTAGGAGGTAAAACTTCAAAAAAAATCCTTGAATGGTTTCGTGGATACAATGTATTATCAGGTATAGAACACAAAGACTACACAGGATTTTCATTAAGAATGCTTCATAAAAAAATAAAAGGGTGCGAAGAATCTCTTTCATTATATCAAAAATTAAAACTTGGATTTACAGATATAAAAGTAAAAGAAGCTGAATTTAATACTAGTGAATTGCCCTCGAATATGCCAGATAACCTTAGGATTAAACTTGTTAAGGAGTTCCAAGGAAAAACAATGGTTTCAATAAAAACAGTACACAATAGATATGACAAAAGTGGTCAAATTATTGGTAATATTTTGTTTGATAAAGATGAGAATGAATCAGAAGGAACAAAAAAAATAATTGATTTATCAGGGCCTATTTTTGACACCTTATTGCTTGGGAAAATTTTAATTATTGATGAACTTGATGCGAAGTTGCATCCCCTTATAACAATTCAGATAGTAAAGCTTTTTAATAACCCAGATACAAATCCCAATAATGCTCAATTGTTTTTTGCAACTCATGACACAAATCTTTTAAATTCTGAACTTTTTAGAAGAGACCAAATATGGTTCACAGAAAAGGATGCTACCGAACAAACAGATTTATATTCTTTAATTGAATTTAAGCTACCTGATGGTTCAAAAGTTCGGAATGATAGTAATCTTGAACGAAACTATATTCGAGGGCGATATGGTGCGATTCCTTTTATAACTTATTAATGACTTGTTTATGGCTCGCACAATAAAAATCGACAACGTTTTACAAAAACGGTTTTCAAAGATTGATAAAAAGAAAATAAAGGAAGGAACTAGAGAATTAAAAGTTTATTTCTTAATTGTTTGTGAAGGAGAAAAGACTGAACCAAATTATTTTAAATCTTTTCCTTTGAATGTAGGTAGTTATGTATATGATTTAACATTTGATGGTGGAGGAATAAGCACAAAAAAAGTTGTTGAAAAGGCTATTGAACTAAGGGATAGTTCTACACAAAAGTATGATAGAGTCTGGGCAGTCTTCGACAAAGATAGGTTTCCTGTAAATCAATTTAATGGGGCAATTTCAAAAGCTGTTTCAAACAATATATTTTGCGCTTGGAGCAATGAAGCCTTTGAATTGTGGTATTTGCTGCATTTTTATAATCGAAATACTCCGATGTCTCGTAAAGATTACAAGAAGGCAATTGAAAGAGCCATTAATGATAAACTGGCAGGAAATAGAAGTAAAAAGACTAAGCCGTTTAAGTATTTAAAGAATAGTCAGGAAATGTATTCGATACTTCAAAAATATGGAAATCAAAATCAAGCAATAAAATGGGCAATAGCTATTGAATCTCAACATCATGGAGAAAACTATTCTTCGTATAATCCATGTACAATGGTCTATAAATTAGTGAAAGAACTAAATGGAGATTCTCAAGATTTGAATTTTGAAATTCTTGAAAAATACAATAAAGGAGAATGAAAAACAGCCAGCTGGTAATAAGTAAGGTTTCGTGTGGTCGAGGTACGAGACCCAACATGAAGCTGTGTTGCACGAAAACCCGCCTTGGGAGTGCTCTGTGGAACGTTAGTTGCAAATTTTAAAGAATGAAAAAACAATTGATTATAATATTACTTACAGTCTTTAGTATTCATATTAATGGACAAGAACCGGATTCGAGGAATTTTGATTCAATATTTATCCAACTTGATGAAGTAGGTGGATGTATAGCAAGAGTTGAAAGCCATTATTATTTTGAAATAAAGAAGAAAAAAGGATACTTGAAAATAATTAGGAATAATGAGACATTGGAGACAAAATTAAAAAAAGAAGAGATTGATAAATTCCTTCCTGAATTTTTTGCTTATAATACAACAAAAATGAAAGACTTTTATGAAATTAAAGATTCATGTTACATTCCAACTGGAGATTTTAGCGGTACGATAACATTAAAAATTCATAATAAGGACAATAAAACCGAAAAAGAGATAAAATTTAAATCAATAGTATGCTCAGACCTGGAATTCATCAAATTTAGAAATTGGATTATTTCCACAGCATCCTATATGAGTCAAATAGAATAATAAAATCTGCAACTAATAAGAAAGGCTTCGTGTGGTCGAGGAACGAGACCCAATCCCTCCCCTCCCCCCCTTAGTCGAATATATTCAATCAGGCTATGCCTGGCCCCTCCGTACCTTCAGATGTTCCAAAGCATCACTTGTGGGAATAAACCCCTCTACCACCAATAAGACTTTGCGGAAGCGGGCAGGTAAGCAAAGTTTGAAACTTCGCATCATGCAATCATAAATCCCAGCCGCTGATCTGTTTCTTCAGCATTACATCCGCTCCATGTACCAGTTCAATTCCTTTTCTATTTTTTGGTAATGGAAAATAGTGGTGATGATTTTTTGCAGGCGCACGAAGGCGGTTTCACTTTTTACAACATAATCAAAAGCCTTGTGGTGCATACAGTTTACAGCCACTTCAATTTTATCCTGCTGCGATAACATCACAACGGGAATGTCAGGATTGAATGCTTTAATTTTGTCTAACACTTCTATTCCGTTCATCGCGTTCTTATCAATTCCAGCCAGAAAATAATCTAAAATGATCACATCAGGGTTGTGCGATAAATTTTTAACGCAAAGTTCGCCGGTTGCAAATGTTTCAATGGCTAAATCTGCATGCTGTAGAAAATCAATTTCCAGTGACTTTAAAAATACAGCATCATCATCTACCAGGAAAAGTTTTATTTTTTGGTTGTTCATTCGTTCGTGGTTTTAAGCAAATTAAATTCTTCTTCCAATTCCGTACATGCCTGTTTACAAACGATTTCTACTTGCTGAACCATGTCGGATATTCCCTGTTTGCCCGATTGGTCGGCATTCGGTTGTTGCTGTTTGATCGCAAATTCCTGGATTGCTTTTGCCATGTTTTCAAAGTCTTTGCCGATACCCATGATTGAAAAAGAAGGTATCATTTTGTGTACTGAAGCGTGCAATGAATTCCAATCTTTGTCGTGCATGCTTTGTTTCATTGCGCTAATTAACGGAGGGGTTTGCTCCAGATAAAGCGAAATCATTTCCATCATCAATTCCGGATTCGACTTAGTAAGAACACTCAAATAATTCAGGTCAACGCGTTTTAATTTTTTATTCTGATTATGTCCATTCCCTTTATCTGCATTATTTTTAATATGCACAGATTTTTTTACCACCCTGACCATTTTATGGTATAATAATCTTTCATCTATCGGCTTCGCGATGTAATCATTCATACCAATAGCTTTACATTTTGCTAAATCTACGGTGGTCACATCTGCAGTTAAAGCAATGATTGGGATTTTGGAATTCATTTTATTACGAATGTATTCCGTAGCTTCAAACCCATTCATTTCGGGCATTTGCAAGTCCATCAAAATTACATCGTAAGAGTTGGATTGTAGTTTTTCGATGGCTATTTTTCCATTGGCGGCAATATCGCATTCAAATCCGAAATCATCCAACAGCGTTCTCATTAATAATTGATTAAGCGGAATGTCTTCAGCCACCAATACTTTTATGTTTTTGATTTCCGTATCCAGTTCCACGAGCCCTGCTTCTGATTCAGCATCAGCATTTGTTTTCAGGAAACTTAAAATAAAACTAAAGGAAGAACCCTTTCCAGGTTTACTTTTTACCCGAATACTTCCGCCCTGCGGTTCTACCAATTGTTTAACAATGGCCAGTCCCAATCCGGTTCCGCCATACAACCTTGAAGTGCCGCTGGATGCCTGCTGAAAGTTGTCAAAAATTTTTCCCATTTTTTCATCAGGTATTCCAATTCCGGTGTCAGTAACAGCAAATTCAATGGTTGCATTCTCTTCATCTTCATTCAGCAAACGAACACTTACAGTAATTTTTCCTTTTGATGTGAATTTTACTGCATTACTCACCAGATTTAAAATAATCTGGTGCAAACGCACCGGGTCGCCAACCAATACTTCAGGAATTCTGTTGTCGTATTCTTTTACCAGTATTAAATTCTTTTCCTGAATTTTAGTCTCAAACAAATGAAGCATGGCTGCAATGGATAACTTCAATTTAAAAGGTATTTGTTCAAATATCATTTTTCCTGCTTCTACTTTTGCCAGATCAAGTATATCGTTAATGAGTACGATTAATGCATCGCCACTCATTTTTATTGCTGCCAAATATTCTTTTTGTTTTGCTGACAAATCTGTTTTCAACAGCACTTTTGTAAATCCGATAATCGCATTCATAGGGGTGCGAATTTCATGACTCATGTTTGACAAAAATTGCTGTTTTGCTTTCACAGCGCTTTCTGCTATTCGTGTAGCATTTTCGGCTTTTATTTTTGCTTCTTCAGCAATTCCTGTTGCCAGCTCGGCAAATACTTTTGCCTCAATCAATTCGGTTGCGATTTTTTTTTGGTCGGTAATATCTCTTGCAACTATCACCACACCCAATACATTTCCTTTATCATCTTTATAAACCGATCCATTGCATAAGACATCGGTAAGCTTACCATCCATTATAGTTAGGGGATAATCTACCACAAACCCTTTTGCAAAAACCTGTTGATAACTTTCGCGTGCTTTGTCGGGGTGAGTAAAATAATTAAAAAAATCTGTGCCTATTATTTTCTCACGTGATACTCCTGTTACTTTTACTGTTGCTTCATTCATATCGGTGATTTTTCCTTCAGGGCTAATCGTAAACAACGGGTCGCGGCTCGCTTCTATCAGGCTGAGAGAATATTGAGAAGCTAATTTTGCTGAATAGCTTAATGCCTCAAGTTCTTTATTTGTAATTTCCCGTTTTTCTTTCTCCTTGTTTTGAAAGGCAAGTTCTATGTCAGCGATGACCAACTCTGCGGCACGTTTTTCTTTCTCTCCTGTTTGAAATATAAGTTCTTTGTTAGCAATAAATAACTCTGCTGCACGCTTTTCTTTCTCATCGTTTTGAAATGCAAGTTCTTTGTTGGCAATGATTAACTCTGCTGCACGTTTTTCTTTCTCATCGTTTTGAAATGCAAGTTCTTTATTGGCAATTCGTAACTCTGTCGCCCCTTTTTGATCGGCAATGCTTCTTGCAACTACAACGGCGCCAAGCACATTTCCCTTTTCACCTTTATAAACTGAGCCGTTAAATAACACATTTGTCAGCTTACCATCCATTATGGTTAATGGAATATTTTTTACAAATCCTTTTGCAAATACTTCCTGATATACTTCACGTGCTTTTTGCGGTTCGGTAAAATAAATACCGAAATCGGAACCTATCAGATTTTTACGTGTAATATCTGTAATTTCAATAAATGCCTGATTCATGTCAGTAATCCTGCCTTCAGCACTAATTGTGACCAGGGGATCCAGGCTTGCTTCTATCAAACTTCTGGCGTAATTTGAATCATGTGAATTTGTCCTATCCATTATAATTGTTTTTTATCACCACTTAAAATATTAAATCATATTGCCAATTTCTTCAATCGGACTTCGCCTTTTTTTTTTTAATTTTTTAAAATGAGAAGGTGAGAGTCCGGTAACTTTTTTAAATTGATTGGATAAATGCGCAACACTGTTGTAATTCATCTTCCAGGCGATCCCCGTAATACTTAATTCGTCGTAAATGATCAATTCTTTTATCCGCTCTACTTTATGATGAATAATAAATTGCTCAATGGTGGTTCCTTGTACTTCCGAAAACAGGTTTGCCAGGTAGGTATAATCGTATTTCAATTTTTCACTTAAAAAATCAGAAAAATTTATTTTAATCATTTTATCAGAATGGTGAACCATTTCGATAATTGTATTTTTTATTCTTTCAATCAATACAGCTCTCCTGTTGTTTATTAATTCAAAACCTGATTTGAGCAACGCAATATTAAGTTGCTCCAGCTTTTCACCCGAGAGGTTTTCCATGATCTCAACTTCACCCATATCAACAATGATAAAATGCAGTCCAAGTTTTTTCAACTCTTCCCGAACCGCCATTTTGCAGCGATTGCTCACCATGTATTTGATGTGCAACTTCAAATAATTTCTATTTTATAAAAGTTATGGACAAAGGTGTATGCCTTTGACTGGAAATAAGTAATTTAATTAAAAATAAAAGTCACATAATACACACATTTAAGCTTAGCAAATCCGGAACTTCCATGCCATGCAGGTTTATTCATAGCCGCTTTTTATCACGGTCTGTAACATTTTAAACCGCCCGTTTGGCTTTACATAATTGGATGCATGGGCCGGTATTACAATTGATTGTCCCGTCAGCAGGAAATTGGATATTCCGTTGATTACGATTTCCGCTTTGCCGTCAATAATTTGAACAAAGGTATCGAAGGCCGTGGTTTTTTCGCTTAACCCTTCACCGCTGTCAAACGATATGACGCTGACATTTCCGGTTGACTTTTTTAATATCGTTTTGATGACCACTGAGTTTGCTATATATTCAATAATTTCAACTGTAATGTGCGCTTTTGCCTTTTCAAGTTCTAAATTTTCCATCTTGTAAGGTCTTTAATAAATTAAACTTTAATGATAAATATCAAAGCCTGGTTGTCAACCAGACTTTGATTAAGTTGGCAATTAAGCCTACTTCTTGTTATTGAGGGTAAAATCCTTCAGTGCTTTTCCAAGGGCATCCATATCATGGCTGAATTCAGTCTTGAAAGATGTCCATTTGTCTGGTCCTTCATCTTTATAATCTGCCAGTTTATTTTTCAGAACGATGTTTTTTTGTTCCAGGTCATTGACCATTTTCTGCCTGGATGTTCTGTCTGCAGCTTCCATTTTCGATATATCTGCTTTTATTTACATACAAAGGTGCGTTCCTTTCGAAGGGAAATCGTTACATAATTCCGGAATTATGTTACATCATTCACACATTTTCGAGGGTGTTTCGTCTTTTATGCTTAAGCTGCTTGAAACAGGCGGGCGATAAACACGTAAGTTCTGAAAAAAGATTGGCTAAACAGGTGTAGTCGTAGCTGAGCTTCCCCATGAGGTAATCGGAAAAATATAATTTGCGCACTACATCTTCAATTTATTTTTTTTCAGGTTTTGTTACTTCTTTTGTTTTTGATCCTTTTTGTCCTGTCTCTCTAATTTTTTGTTTTTATTTGCGATGGGTGTCACAATGGAAATGATGCCGGTTTTGAGACTATTCCAAAGGTAATTTATGATAAATTTATCCTTTCTCCGTTCAAAATGAATCATCCCTGTTGTATAATTGTTGTCACCGGGAAGATTCTTATTGTTAATTAATATATTAGCGCCTGCTGATAATCCTCCTGACTTTTTATCCGGATCATTTTGCTTTGAAACATCAACCCTGAGATTTTCATAGATCAAAGTAAGTTCTCCGTCCGATACATCATCCGTTGCTTTGAATCTGAATTTTGCCTGTTTTATATCGCCTGAAGTTATGGTAACCGGCAATAAACCTTCCAGCATTGGATTGAATTCAGCAGCAGCAACAGGATCAAGCGTACCGGCAACAGTGAAGTATTCGTCATTCCTTTCCAGGAAGAAAATCAGATGGGCGTTCAGGTCGCTCTTACCCATTATTTTTCCACTGAAATCCATTTCGAGATTGGATTTATTTTCTGTTGTCACCAAATCATTGGTAATATTGTAGGCTGTCAAATTGAAAGGATTAAAGAAAACTTTACCTGGCTTATCTGCACCTTCAATCATTTCGCCGTAAGCTAATTTCCCATTTTTAATCTTTACAGTATCGGTGATAAATTTTCGGGAAACTTTATTTAAGCCACCTGTGATCAATACTTTGTGTTTGAAAGGCGCATCAGGTAATCTTTTATCACGATAGATATCAACATCGGGCTTTTCAATGCGGATGCAGTTAAAATGAATCGCATTTCCGGCAGCAAGTTCATTTGCGTTGATTCCCATAACTATAATGCTGTCAACGGATATTGAAAACAAATCAGTATTATATTTGATTTGCCTGTTAAATTCTTCTTTGCTGTACTTTGGGATAAGTTTAAATTGTTCGATAGTTAAAGAGCTATCCTGAACATCAAACCGGATACCGGAAGTCGAAAGGGTGTAATATTTTAGGGGGGTGTAGGTGATATAACGGCTATTCATATCAATGGCTGTAAAAGTAAGCGGAACCGTTTGCTGTATGGTTGCGGAATCTACTCTGATATTTTCAACGGCAACCGATAAAGAATCAATTATAAATAGCGGTTCCTCAGGTTTCTCAACGCTATAATAAGTTAAACCAGCCGTCAGGATTTCAAAATAATTTACATTGATCGAATAGATCTTGCCCGGGATAACCTGTTCAAGATTACCGGATAAATTTCTATCAGCGGGCTTTGCCATTGGGTTGGATAAATAGGTGATCATGATATTCTCAACTACAATTCTATCCATGATCATCCTTTTTGTTTTAAGAAATTCCACAATTTTAAATTCTGTAACCCGAAGCAATTCCGTTTTGGCCGAAATCAAACCTCTGATGGCAGCATTTTCAAGCAGGACTTTTGCAGTGTCGCGCGGGGTAATGGTCAGATTATCAATTTTAACCCTACCAATGAATATATTCAAATCTATATCATCAAAAATGATTTCATACAATCGTTTTGGATTTTTATTTAATTCCGCACTGATTTTGTGCTTTATGTAAGGTTCAAGAATGAATGTTAATCCTGTAAAAGCCACAAGACCTATTACAAATATTGTAATCAGGAATGTTTTAAATCTTTTCCCGGCTTTTGATTTCTTCTTCTTACGAGCCATATAGTTAGTAAAACTGTGAGGTATCTTTCACGTTACAAAGGTGATTCCATTAATTCCGGCAAACGTTACACAATTAAAGAAAAGATTTGCGTAATTCACACATTTTCAAGTGTGCTGCGTTTCTTGTGTTTAAGATTTTTGAAAAAGGTAGGGGTTAACCCGGTTACCTTCCTGAACTGGTTTGATAAATGCGCAACGCTGCTGTAGTTAAGCCTGTAGGATATTTCGGTCAGAGACAGTTCATCATAGATCAGCAATTCTTTTACGCGCTCTATCTTATGCGAGATAATGTATTGTTCGATGGTCGTACCTGTAACTTCTGAAAAAAGGTTGGCAAGATAGGTATAATCGTATTTTAGTTTCCCGCTGAGGTAATCGGAAAAATTTACTTTGGGCACTTCATCTTCATAATGAACCATCTCAACAATCACATTTTTTATTCGTTCAATCAGAATGGCTTTTTTGTCATCCATTAGCTCCAGACCTGATTTCAGTAATCCAGCTTTAAACTGGACCAATTGTTCCGGTGTAATTTTTTCTTTTACATTTACTTCACCCAGTTCCACCCTGGTATAATGCAACCCAAGCTTGTCAAGTTCCGACCTCACTATCATCTTGCACCGGATCGAAACCATATATTTGATAAAGAGTTTCACTTATTTAACAAAATTTTAATTAGAGTTTACAGGGCAAATATATATAATATTTTTTCTAAATTTCAACCTTTGAAAAAATTGTAAACAATATTTTTTTTTATTTTTGTCAAGTTATTGATGGCCTTATTTCCATGTAACTCATTAGCATTTACTGCCGTGTTATTTGAATTAAAAAAATTGCTAATTTTGAACTTGTCGTTTGCTGGGATTCGGATAAATTTCATCACATTTACAAAATGCCTGCAAACCAAATATAGTTTCATTAATCCGGTAAAACAAATCACTATAATCAGAAAATCTTTATACAAATATGGCCGCTTACAAAAAACATACTGCTAATAAGAACCTTAATAAAAACAAGGTTTCAAAAACAACCCATATAAAAAATCTAAAGATTTTGGTAAAAAGTGAAATTGCTATTGTTGGGATTGGCGCTTCAGCCGGCGGGCTGGAAGCACTGGAAGAGTTTTTTGGAAATTTACCTGCTGATACCGGTATGGCGTTCGTTGTTATTCAGCATCTTGACCCTAACCACAAAGGCCTTTTGCCCGAACTGCTTCAACGGGACACCTCCATGAAGGTATTTCAGGTGACCGATCGGTTGAAAGTGAAACCGAACTGTGTTTATGTTATACCCCCAAACAAAAGCATGTCCGTTCTAGATGGAACACTGCATTTGTTTAAGCCGGTTGAACAACGTGGATTGCGTCTTCCCATTGATTTTTTCTTTCGCTCCCTGGCCGAAGACCGGCAGGAAAAGAGCATTGGAATAATTCTTTCGGGAATGGGATCCGATGGCAGCCTGGGACTTAAGGCGATCAAAGAAAAAAACGGGATAGCTCTGGTACAGGATCCGGATACATCAAAATTTGATGGTATGCCACGCAGCGCCGTTACTGCTGTAAATGCAGATATAATAGCTAATGCCAAAGAACTACCCTCCAAACTGATCGCATTCCTGAAATTCGCTCCTAACATTAAACCCGGTACAGAAACTGACATTAAGGCGAAAAGCAATCTCGAAAAGATCATCATCCTTCTCCGGACCCAAACAGGGCATGATTTTTCATTATATAAAAAAAATACGCTGTTTCGTCGTATCGAAAGGCGAATGAATGTTCATCAAATTGACAAAATCGCTAACTACGTACGATTTATGCAGGAAAATCCAAAAGAGTCGGAGATACTTTTCAAGGAGTTGTTGATAGGTGTAACCAGTTTTTTCCGTGATGCGGCTGTATGGAAAAAGCTGCAGGAAAGCATACTTCCCGATTTGTTTCGCCGACTGACTCCGGGTCATATTCTGAGGGCATGGATTCCTGGTTGCTCCACCGGAGAAGAAGCTTATTCCCTGGCTATAGTTTTTAAAGAAGTGGTCGAAAACCTGAAAATAAACAAGAACATTACCCTGCAGATATTTGCCACCGATCTGGATAATGATGCCATTGAAATAGCCCGAAAAGGTATTTTCTCTTCAAACATTATTGCCGATATTTCGGGTGAAAGGCTAAGCCGTTTTTTCACAAAGCAGGAGGCCGGCTTCCGCGTGAATACCTCTATACGTGAAATGGTAGTGTTTGCACCTCAGAATGTAATTAAAGATCCGCCTTTCACAAGGGTGGATTTTCTTTCGTGCCGTAATCTGCTGATATACATGGAACCTGAACTGCAAAAAAAATTAATGAATTTGTTTCATTACAGTCTCAATCCGGGCGGAATAATGTTGCTTGGCAATGCAGAAACCATTGGTGTTCAAGGCACACAGTTTACTTTGATTGATGCAAAATTTAAACTCTACAAACGTTCTGATTCCCAATTAACATACGAACTGTTAGATCTCCCTGGTTCCCTTTCTCATAAAAAGAAATCCACAGCAGATGACATAAAACCCGCGACTGTTACCGAAAATATTCAGACGCTTGCTGATCAGATGTTGCTGCAGCGCTTTTCCCCTGCCAGTGTTCTGGTTAATGAACACGGCGATATACTTTATATCACCGGGCGGACCGGAAAGTATTTAGAACCTGCCGCTGGAAAAGCCAACATGAATATCTATTCAATGGCAAGGGAAAGTTTGCGTCAGGAACTGCACGGAGCTTTGAATAAAGCAAAGCTGAATTATAAACCCGTAATTTTACTTAACATAAAGGTAGGGACTAACGGAGGCCATCAATTTGTAGATGTTACTGTTCAGCAAATTGAAAAACCCGATGCTATCAAAGGGAGCATTATAATTGTTTTTGCCGATGTATCAACCATTAGCAAACCAATAACTGTAAAATCGAAATCAGAAAAAAAAGTATCGCATACACGGCTTCAGGAATTGGAAATGGAACTTGAACGCCGTAATGAAGAGCTGCAGAGCACACGCGAAGAAATGCAAACTTCGCAGGAAGAACTCAAGTCGGCAAACGAAGAACTGCAATCGGCCAACGAGGAGCTGCAATCAACCAATGAGGAGCTTACCACCTCCAAGGAAGAGATGCAAAGCCTGAACGAAGAGCTTCAGACTCTGAATATAGAACTTCAGAGCAAGATAAATGAATATGCACGGGCAGATAACGACATGAAAAACCTTCTCAACAGCACCGATATAGCTACTTTATTTCTTGACAAAGAATTAAATATAAGGCGGTTTACCGACCAGTTAATCAAAATATTCAAACTGAGGCAGACTGATATTGGCAGGCCCTTTACCGACATTGTCAGCGATTTGCAGTACCCTGAAATAGAAAGAAATGCAAAGGAGGTATTGAAGACCCTTGTGTTTATTGAAACTTCTATAAAAACCAATGACGGAAGATGGTATAATATTCGTATTATGCCTTACAGGACATTAGATGACAGGATTGACGGTTTGGTGATAACCTTTGTTGATATCACAGTTGCAAAAGAACTGGAAGTTAAACTAATCAAATTACACCGGTCTGATTCAGGAAAATAAACTCTGAACTTATGAAAAAACAAAAGAACTCCAACACAGGTGAGAAAATGCTTCGGTTTAAAGCCGAGGAACATTTGAAAAAACAACCCTCAAAATCAGCTTCAATTCTGGTTGAAGCCGATGCGCAGAAACTCATTCATGAGCTTGAAGTACACCAGATAGAACTGGAAATGCAAAACGAAGAGCTAAAGCTGGCAACTCAGAAAGCCGAACTTGCAGAGGAAAAATATATGGAATTATTTGATTTTGCACCTTCCAGTTACCTTACACTATCAAAACAGGGTGAAATTATTGAACTGAATTTCAGTGCGGCAAACTTGCTTGGAAAGGAACGCTCACGGTTGATAAACAGCAATTTTGAGTTTTTTATTTCTGTTGAAACAAGACATATATTTAATCGCTTTTTTTAAAAGGTTTTTAAAAGCAAAGCAAAAGAATCCTGCGAGGTGATACTGGCAAAGCATGGCCATTTGTCGAAATATGTAAATATTACAGGTACGGTGAACAAAGATGGACAACAGTGTTTGATTATGATGAGTGATATAACCAGGAGTAAGCATACTGAAACAGATTTATTAAAAGCCAAGGAAAAAGCAGAAGAAAATGACAGGTTAAAATCCGTATTCCTGGCCAACATAAGCCATGAGATCAGAACGCCAATGAATGGTATTTTGGGATTTGCCAAATTGTTAAAACAAAGTGACCTCACCTATGAAGAAAAACAGGAGTTTATAAATATCATTGAGGAAAGCGGTTTTCGCCTGCTCAACATCATCAATGACCTTGTAGATTTCTCGAAGGTTGAATCGGGCCAGATGAAAATTGCAAGTGCTGCAACGAATATTAATGAACAAATTCATACCATTTATACCTTCTTTAAATATGAGGTTGAAAGAAAAGGAATGCAGTTTTCATATTTAAATTCTTTACCCGATAATGAAGCTATAATCATCACCGACCGTGAGAAAATCTATGCAATCCTTACCAATCTTGTTAAAAATGCAATTAAGTTTAGCAATGACGGAATCGTTGAATTCGGGTACGTGAAAAAAGGTGAAAATCTTGAGTTCTTTGTGAAGGACACCGGTATTGGAATTGCCAAAGACAAACACAAAGAAATATTTAAACGTTTTGTTCAGGCGGATAATGTCTTGTCCCGTAATTATGAAGGTACCGGACTGGGGCTGGCGATTACCAAGGCCTATGTTGAATTGCTGGGAGGTGATATCTGGGTTGAAAGTGAGTTGGGAAAAGGTTCTGTATTTTATTTCACTATTCCATACGATTCCGAATTTGAAAAGGCTGACAACCTTCAAGATGGATATATGGTGGATGAGACTACTGTAAAATTGCGTAAAATTTTAGTAGTTGAAGACAACGAAGTATCCATTATGCTGTTTGCTAAACTGGTCGGCAAATATTGTGATCAGATTTTATATGCAAGAAATGGAGTTGAAGCCGTTGAGGCCTGCATGCAAAATCCTGATATTGAAATTGTCCTCATGGATATCAGCATGCCAATCATGGACGGTTATGAAGCCACCAGGCAAATCCGGAAATTTAATGAAGAAATCATCATTATTGCGCAAACAGCCCATGCATTTGAAGACGAAAAAGAAAGGATACTCGCAGCAGGATGCAATGATTATATTTCAAAACCTATTGATGCTTATTTACTGAAGATGTTATTGAAACGATATTTAAAAGAGGAAAAGAATTAGACACAACACAATTAATATCAGAAATAAAGAATTATCAAAGCACAAAGAAATCCTGCCATTCCTATGGAATTAAACTTACCTTGCCGAAGTTTACATTCCAAATCAGGTTCTTATCCTGGTTATTGACATCCCCGTTAAGGTCAAAATCACCTGCGCTATATCCGTTTACTCCGCAAGAAGGAGCCCAGATACCCAGCTTATCTGCATTATCAATTGTCCCATCTGCGTTCCCATCGCCGCTGATCATTCCCCAGACACCCGTGCCAATCTCAATCGTGCAATCGTCCCCACCATATACCTGTCCGCTGCCGGTCGTAAAATCATAACTATAAACGTTATTATCTAAAATTAACCCGTTGGCCGACATGATACTCAGATGGTTCCGGTACCTTACAATTATAAAAAGCTGTTGGTTTACTGTTTGATCAAACTGAAGGTTTGAAATACCATCAAGGTCTAAAACTTGCCCATCGTTTCGTAAAAAAGCGGCATGTTCTCCAATTGAAGTGGATGCATATGCTGATGCAGCAGTTGCCGCATCACGGTATTCAAGGAGTATCCAGTCAACAATATCAGGATTGGGAATGGCTGTAACCGATTCATTGCCGTTGTAGTTATTCGGTGGTGTGTTGTAGGGTTGATATAATGGAATGACTCCCTGTAAGTTCAGGTTTGTATTCATTCCCGTATCCGAATAATTTCCCTGCAGAAACAATTTCAAATTCAATGACAGAGAAGTGGTTTGCCATCCCGTCATTTTCGCCATCATCCACCATACAGCTTTTGCTTTTTGTGTCGCAGACAAAATATTTACATGCCCGCACTGGTCACCGCCGAATGCATCATGCTGAATGGGAATAGTATCACCGTTATAGATGTAATAGCTGAATATTCCATTATACCAGCAGTCCAAATCTTCAAAATCAAACAGAATTTTATTATTGACTTCGCAATATTCCCTGATCTGATCACAACGTAAATGCCTGTTGTAACCGGCTGCCCCGTCTGCCTGGGCATTGCCAGTAAAGAATATAAAAGTAACATCAGGATGCTCTTGCCCAAATAAAGTAATTTGATCGAGATATACCTGAACCTCGGCATTTGTGTAGGTGTCAAGTTGATCGCACCAACTCCAGCCGGAGGTGTTAATTGTCGGATTGTGATTCAGGCAGGCATGAGTCCAGTCAATCCCCTGGCCTAACCAATAACCCACAGGTTCAATATACTGGCAGCATACACCCGGAGCATAATAACCTTCCGTACCATCATAAATGCATAGCGCATCAGGGGTTACAGGTAAAACCATATCTCCGATTTCCACATTATACAAAGAATTCGACAGCTCAGTTTGTTCCAGGCCGCAGGTTAGCTGACCTCCGTAAGAGGTGTGGGCATATTGCCACCTTATGTTTTGCTGAATGTCGTCAATTACCGTTGAAGGGATGAGTTCAATATTCAGATTATTATGATCAACTGTAAAACCCTGGCCGGTTGATTCGATAACCGTAATGAAGGTACAAATGAATAAAAACAGAATAATAGTTTTCATAGATAGACATAGTTAAAACGTTAGTAATATGAGTATAATCTGATAAAAGATTTTTTTGGGCACCTTAAATAATAGTACAAACGTAAATGCGCTTTATGGATTAAGTGTTACATAACTTTATATTTTATTTACATCATTCACACATTTACGGTTTTTGAGTCGGTTGGTTTCATAAGAGGATACCTATTGCGGACTGGTTATTGGTTACTGGTTACTGGTTGCTGGTTACTGGTTACTGGTTGCTGGTTACTGGTTACTGGTTCCGGGTTCAGTGTTCCGTCTCGCCTGCGGCGAGATGAGTTCTGAGTTCTTTTGCCAACAGCTCTCGCCTTTGGCGAGACCAACAGCCAACAGCCAACAGCCAAAAGCCAACAGCCATCAGCCAACAGCCATCAGTCAACTTCCCCTGCTATTTCTTTCTAAACAATCCATCAAAAAATTTCCCGACTTTGCTTTTTTCTTTACCCGGCTTTTTGACTATTTTCCCTCGGTATGTACTATCATGCCCCGGTTTATCGAATAATCTTTCGAAAAAGTCACCCACAGCGGTCTGTTCTTTTATGGGATCGCAGTCCATTTGTGCAAGGCATGAATCAGGTGTGAAAAATGACCCGGTATATTTTTTCCGGAGGGCGGAGGTGTTCTCTATCTTCGACCAAACCTTGCCTGCTACGGGAAGCGCAAGGCTGGAGCCGCTTCCGTTGGAAGAATGAAAATGAACTTCACGATCCATGGCTCCCACCCAGGTGCCGATCACTAATTGAGGTGAATAAGATATAAACCAGGCATCGCTGTAGTCCTGCGAGGTTCCGGTTTTACCGGCAATTTCAGAGCGTACGCGATATACACTCCTGAGGCTGCTGCCTGTTCCTTCGTTGATCACATTTTGAAGCATGGCCGTGATCTGCTGAGCCACTTCCGGTGAAACAGTCTGCCGCTTCTGGTTTTCCCCGTTCGAATAAACAAGTTTGCCTGCTGCATCCGTGATCGAGTCAATCATCACGGGTTCAGCAATATTACCCTCATTTGCAAAAGCGCCATAAGCCATCACTATTTCCTGCAAAGTGACATCCAAAGAACCCAAAGCGACTGCCGGATAATCTCCCTCAGCAACGGGCAGCCCGAGTTTCCTGCAGGTTTCATTCAGCGATTCATAGCCGGTTCTGAAATAAAGATCAATGGTCGGAAGGTTCATCGAATGGGTTAGCGCATACCAGAGGGCAATTTTATCCCCACTGCTGTTATCGAAATTCCGGGGATGCCATCCTTCATATTCATCGTATTCTCTTTCTTCGTTTTCGAGGTAAGTACATGGCGAAATTCCCTGTTCCAGAGCTGCGGCATACAATACGGGTTTAAAAGCAGAAGCGATTTGCCGGTGCGAAAGGACGAGATCGTAGGGCATAAACCTGAAATTGCTTCCCCCGACCCATGACCGTATTTTACCTGTTTCCGGCTCTATCATGAGGACGGCGGCATGAAGCATACGGTAATAATGCCACAGGCTGTCGCGATAGGTAATATTTTCCAGACTGTCGCTGGGCCAGTCGAAAATATCACCTGAAATGGAAGCATTCGCTTTCCAGTTAGCATCATTTGAACCCGACATCTTTTTCTCCCAGCTTTTCCTTGCATGGCGGTTCTGCAACTCGGTATCGAAAAGCTTTTGCATTTTCACCAAATGCGAGCGCGCTGATTGAACGGCTGTTTCCTGCAGTTTTGTGTCGAGTGTAGTATAAATTTTCAGCCCGTCTTTTTTTAAATCATAATCCCGGCCTGTAGTCAACTTCATTTGCGCAAGGATTGCTTCTGCTTTAAGGCTCACCTGGTAAACAAAGTAGCCTGCCGGGGAAATCAGCTCATAGTTCGAATAACGGAGATTTAACGGCAGCTCCTTTAAGCTGTCCGCCATTGAGCTGCCTAAGTAATTCTGTTGCTCCATCAGTTGCAAAACCTGATTCCTGCGCTTAACGGCATTGTCGGGATGAAGCCGGGGATTATAAAAGGTATTTGCCTTCAGCATGCCGACAAGTAAAGCCATTTGTTCAATCGTAAGTTCCCCTGTACTTTTACTGAAAAACCGTTGTGCTGCCGCTTCTATGCCGAATACATTTTCACCAAACGGGACTGAATTGAGGTACAGCAGGATTATTTCTTCCTTCGAATAAATTTTTTCAATTCTGTAGGCGAGAATGGCTTCCCTGATCTTGGCAACAGGAAGTGTCAGAATTCCAAGGTTCTTGCGTGAATAAAGATTTTTGGCAAGCTGTTGTGTAAGAGTGCTCCCTCCTCCCGATTTACGGTCACCGGAAAGCAGGGTCTTAAAAAACACACGGATATAGCTCTTCCTGTCAATTCCTTCATGACTGTAAAACCTCTTATCTTCAGTGCTTATCAGGGCCTCGGTAAGCTGTTCCGGGACTTCATCCCATTTGAGGTTGGTGCGGTTGCTGGCAAAAACTTTACCGATCATTGAGCCGTCGGAGGCAAAGATCAGTGTGGCTTCTTCGTTTTTGATCCCTGTGAGTTCGCCGGTTCCGGGCAGTTTGCCGAACAAGCCAAGCTGGATGGAAAAAAAGAGGGTCAGAGAGGCAAGAATAATAAACAGGACGAATCCAATAATGAGCTTAATTACCAACCAGGATTTTTTCGACATCTGTTAACTTGATTTAATCTAAAACGTCTGACCGGGCTTTTTCTTATACACGTGATGAATCTTGCTTTAGTCTCGTCCACTCCTTTTTACTTTTGACTTTTATCTTGTTTCTTGTTACTGGTTACTGGATGCTTGTTACAGGTTACTGGATGCTGGTTCAGAGTTCTGTGCCAATTTGCATACTGCCGACTGCCACTGCCGACTGCTCTCGCCTTCGGTGAGACCAGCTGCCAACTATTTTCATCTCCGGGGTTGAACTTTCATATTAAGTTAATGAACACTTTAACAGAGGTAATGTTGTTTGGTGTAAATCTTTGTATGTAAGAAGGTTAAATTTGATCAGGACAAAAGAATAAATATACTTAGTAACAAAAACTTTATGGGAACTGAGGAGACATCTTATAACAAGCTTGAAGACCTCCAGAAAGAGAAATTACAGGCAGAGATAAACCTGATAAAAGCCAGGATAAAAAAAGATTACCCTGAAGCTAAGCCCTTAGGCCGGCTCGATAAGATCGCCGGGTTTTTTAAGAAATGGAATGCAGTGATACTTGCCCTAATCGCTGTAGGCGGAGGATTTTGGGGAGTGTTTTCACCGGTTAAAAAGTATTTTGATGAGCAGAGCAAATCGGTTCAATTTACCTTAAATGAGAACATGATTGCTGCCATGGATAGCCTCAGTTCAACAAATACCAGTGAAGCTGAAAATGCAATCCTTGTACTCAGTTATTACGAATTGAATGCCATTCCGGTGCTGCTGTTCAATCTCGAAAGGACGAATTTAGAAAATACAGAACTGATAAGTAATTATTATGAAACGATTAATCTGATTTATAATAGGAAAAGAATCGGAATTGTTGACAGAATTGTTGTTAAGTTAGAAGAAAATTTCAATTCCCTTTTTGAAGACGGAAATTTTGTTGCAAAAAAATATTATGCATTACAGAACCTCTCCGGTTTATTGAACAACTTGAATTTAAATTGGTTTGATAAAAAAAGAGTCAGCAAACATTATAAGAAAGTAAAGCTTATCTATGAACAGGATACGACCTCGGCACTATATATAGAATCGCAAATATATCTTATGAATATTAATAAGTTTGACTCAATTCATTAAAGACATAAAAACAATGCCCAAATTTATGACAAGATGATTAAGAAAAAGGTTATTACCTTATTACTAAGTTTCATTTTAAGCAATATTATTGTCTCATTATTTGCACAGGATAAGGGGCGTATAATGTTTGTAACGTTAAATCAATCGGGCAAAGATAAACCTGAATTGGAAATTTTAAAAAAAATCAGGGATAATATAAAAACTGAAATTCCCCTGGTGATAGAAACAATAGAATACTCAAACTATACTTCCGATTTAATGAAAGCAACTAACCAAAAAACCATCAAATTGAAAAATATCAGGTTTGTGCTTAAAGTGGACGATATTAAAAGAGAGTTGCCCGATAAATATGTTGTGAGTTTTTCATTTTATACCATTGATGCAAATAATTTGGAAGAAACACCCGTGCTTTGGGATAATGCCACTTATATTGCTGAGTATAAAAACAAAATACCTTATGGCATTCCTGATATTCTTAAGGACATAAATAAAGAAATTACTTACTTCCTGAATAATAATAAAGAAATCAATAAATTCAGGCCACGCATCTATGTCGAAAAAAATTCATTCGACCCAACCACAGCAAAAGGTGCAGTCGGACTGAGCTTTTTCAATTGCCTCACCCGAACACAAAGCAAAAACGCAACCGGAATAAACAATTATATCCTTTATACGAAAAAGAATATTTATCCGGAAAACGCAAGTTACGAATTATACGGAACTTTCATTCAGTATGATTTAGGTCCGATCAAGGTTGAACTTATGCTTCGTAATGGGGAGGACTACGTAACTGTTGGCAAATTTTCTTACCCACGCGATCGGGTAGGGGATGAAACATATACAAATGAAGAATATCTGTCGTCATTACTAAAGGCGATTAAAGAGTTAGAGCCAAATGAATAACCTTTTAACCAACAATTAAAAAAATGATCCTTAAAACAAGATTAATAATCAGGTTCGTACTTTACCTGGTATTTGCTACAATCAGCATAAATGCCATTCATTCCCAAACGAACACTTCGCGGCAACCGATCAGGCTTTTAGTGGATAAATTCGTTACATCCAATGTGAATGACAGCATTTTATACAACACTGATATTTCAGGCTTCATTAAATTATCATTGTTAAAGTATCCTAATATTAAAATAGTAAAAAATGATTCCACAAAGATTGACCCTACAAAGATCAACTCAGGCCAGAAATACTATAACGAATTGCTGAATAAGGTTGATTGTATTTTATCAGGCAATTACAATATTACCGGGAATACAATTGTCGTAAACGCCGGTTTTTACAGTAAAGATAAGGCTGACCCCGGCATCATATATACCGGTGACATTGACAGAATTGATTTTTTTATAGATGACCTTGGGCGACAAATCTCATCGCGTTTGTATGAGCTTAATGGTATGGCAGAGAAAAAAATAGCAATTCTCTATCATTTAAATAAAGCAGACTTATCGAATAAAAACAAAAAGATTTATGCAAGCGAGCTGACCCGTGAAATTATTTACAGTTTCCATAGTGTTGAAAATGTAAAAGCGCCTGTTTGGCTGGATGAATCTGATTATACCGACAAAACAAAAGAGGAAATAATTAATAAACTGAAACTTGACGGTTATCTTGACCTGAGGTTTAACTTTAAAAAAGATAATCTTATGGGGATTTCACCCTGCTTTTACTATAAAAATATTTCAGCTCAAACAGTGGACAGCATCCATATTCCTAATTTTCCGGCGGATTACTATCCTAATATTTATTACACCGATTTTCTGGTGAATGAATTAGGCGGATTTCTGAACTCGTTTTATAATTTTGATCAGGGATCAGATAAATCATACCAGCCGGCTTCAATAAGCTGGAATGATCTCTTTGTCAACGACGACACCAACTCAGCCAAAGGAAATTTTTATAAATCCAATTCCTTCCTGTATTTGTTTATGGACAAAAACCAAAATCTACGCGATTCCGCTTTAATAAAAATTCATTACCGGTTGGGAATAAATAAATTTGTAGAAAACAGGCTGGAGGAAGCTGCTGAAGAATTCAATAAAGTTTTGGTTTATGATAACACCAACTACGATGCACATTGTGCCTTAGCCAAATTATTTCTGACCACAGGAGATTATGAAGGAGCTTTGGCGCATGTGGCTTCTTTACCGCTTACAAACGAAATTAACATTCTTAAAGGACAGGCTTATTACGGCCTGGGTAAATATGAAGAAGCGAAAGAGAATCTGGAAAAAGTAAGCTCTGCAAACAAATTGGATCACTATACCGCTTCGGTCTATCTCGGGTATGTTTACGTTGAACTTAAAGAACCTGAAAGGGCGCTGCAGATTATTAATGATTTATATCTCAATGATTCGACCAATGAAGACATCAGGTATTATTACAGTTCCCTGCTGGCTACTGTTGGAATAAATGAGTTCGCAAGTTTAAATTACAGCCGCGCAATTAAATTGCTGCTCGATGCTCAGAGAATATATGATGTTAACTATACGGTAGATTATTTACGATTGTCGTACATTCATGTAAAACGGTTTGATGATGCTTTGGTTTTGATTGAACAGGAAATACAGACCGGTGGATATGATCCTTATGGAATTTACCTGACTCATGCTTTGGATATCCGGGAAATGTTTATCAAAGATACCCTTTTGGGTAAAAACGAACTTAAGCAAATGGGCAGACAGGTCATTAATGCCCTTGATAAACATATCAGACACAATCCGGATGATCCTTACGGCTACTATTACAAAGGAAACACCCTGACGCGGATGGGATTTGGAACTGAAGGGCTTTCGCAAATGGAAACTGCTTTCGAAAAAGATACGGAAAATGTCAGCATACAACTGGATTTAATGGAATTATATCTCCTGAATAATAAATTTGAGAAATGTGAGAGCTTTTACAACAGGGTAGCCACAGAAAAATTGAATTCCGCTATTAGTACTATCACCAACAGGGACATGGCTATAATGAATTACCTTTTAATCTCCGCGTTAGCAATTCAAGATAAAGATTACAGTAAATATAAAGAAGAACTGGACAAATTGTTTAATGATGGAACCGATATAAATTTCTGGTCGTACAATTCCTATCGCGACTGGCTTGAAACCGGCAAATACGATAAAACAACCAAAGAATTTTTGAGGGACCTGACCAGGAAAATGGAAGAGCATGATAAATCAACTATTTGAGCGCTAATTAATTTTAGTTCAGGACTTGTAACTGGTTGCTGGTTGCTGGTTGCTGGTTGCTGGTTGCTGGATGCTGGTTGCTGGTTGCTGGTTTGCTGGTTGCTGG
>JAGVPB010000002.1 GCA_020052415.1 Bacteroidales bacterium
GATGGGGGGGTGGGGGGGGGGAGGGCGCCGGGTAACGGCCTGATAAACAATTAGAAACAGAAAATAAAACAAGTTAGATTTCGATATTTTGTTTATTAGAGGCATAGTTTGAACTAATATGTCGGTAAAGTTATTTAATAACTTCTTTGGTTTTACACTGAAGGGAAAAATTTTATTTCGGGGGGTTGATCTCATCAGGCGGTCAAGTTCCTTTCAGAACGCATATAAGCTATTGGAAATTTAAACTGTACTTTATATTTCCAAAAATACTCTGCTTGTGAAGTTCTTAAAATCCCTGTGGACAATTAATTCGAATTTAGAATAATGAATTTATTTTAAATTTCACAGAAATCATCTTTCCGTTTGAACCAACATGTTAAAATTGTGTTAATAGAACCGTAAATTAATAGATCAAATTTGGAACAATAATTTTTTGGAATACCCTTTCATGAAAACAAGAGTTAACTTTAAGTCCGTCCCAAATCATTTGAACCGACCGGCTGGATTAATCTTTGGATTTATTTTCCTGGTTTTTTGTTTCACTGGAATAGCAAGCGCAGAAGATAAACCGGCTGAACTGGGCATTTACGAAAAGCTTGATGAATATCTGCCCGAAGGTCTTGAGTTTGTGGATGAGAACTATAATAAAGTGGATTTAAAAACCGCTATCAACAAACCCACCGTATTTGCTTTGGTCTATTATGAATGTCCCGGACTTTGCAGCCCGCTGCTCGAAGGAGTCGCCGAAGTAATTTCACGGGCAAAGCTTAACCTTGGAACGGAATACCAGGTTTTTACCGTGAGTTTTGACCCGGACGAAAAGCCAAAGCTGGCAAAAGAAAAAAAGGCTAATTATGCCAAACTCGTCAAAAACCAGGATGTCGAAAACGGCTGGAGATGGTTTACCGGCGACAGCACGAATATCGCCAATCTGCTTAACAGCCTCGGATTCAAAGTGAAAAAGGAAGGACAGGAGTTCATCCATCCCGCATCGCTCATGGTCGTTAGCCCCGAGGGTAAGATCACAAGATACCTTCACGGAACCTATTTCCTGCCGTTCGACCTGAAAATGGCTGTAATCGAAGCCTCCGAAGGAAAATCAGGGCCAACGATAAATAAAGTGCTGAAGTATTGTTTTAGTTATGATCCCGCTGGAAAAAAATATGTTTTAAATTTCACCAAAATCTCAGGCTCCCTGATTATCTTTATTGCAATTTCATTGTTTGCAGGACTTATGATCAGTAACAGAAAGAAAAATAAAAACCCGATAAATATCAAATAAATATGTCGCTTTCGATTGCCCAACCCATTAGTTTCTACGATTCCAAAAAAGGGTTGTATAGCTGGATATTTTCCACAGACCACAAACGCATTGGACTGTTGTACTTTTATGCAATATCAGGATTTTTCCTTGTGGCAGTAGCCCTGGGTGTTCTCATGCGGCTCGAGCTGATAGCCCCGGGTAAAACCATCATGGAAGCCAAAACTTACAACCAGGTTTTCACATTACACGGAGTGATCATGATATTCCTGTTTCTGATCCCCAGCGTGCCGGCTGTTTTCGGGAATTTCTTTCTACCCATTATGATCGGTACCGACGATGTAGCTTTCCCTAAAGTTAACCTCTTGTCGTGGTGGTTGTATGTCATTGGCGGATTGTTCGCTCTTTCAACGCTTATTGTTGGCAAGGGCGCCGCCGATACCGGCTGGACATTCTACGCTCCTTATAGCGTAAGAACAGGGACTAATGTAACACTGGCCGTGCTGGCGGCATTTATTCTCGGATTTTCATCCATTCTTACCGGGCTGAATTTTATCGTCACCATTCACCGGCTTCGGTCGCCTAAAATGGGATGGTTCCAGATGCCCTTGTTTTCATGGGCATTGTATGCAACTGCATGGATTCAGGTTTTGGCTACACCGATCATTGGTATCACTTTATTAATGATAGCCGCTGAACGCGTATTTGGGCTTGGCTTATTCGATCCGTCGTTGGGAGGCGACCCTATACTTTATCAGCACCTCTTCTGGATCTATTCTCACCCGGCAGTTTACATCATGGTGTTGCCGGCTATGGGATTGATTTCGGAAATGATACCCACCTTCGCCAAACGAACAATATTTGGCTATAAAGCCATTGCCTATTCGAGCCTGGCCATAGCTTTTATCGGTTATTTTGTGTGGGGTCACCACATGTTTACATCCGGGATGAGCGGGCCGGCAAGGATTATTTTTTCGATCCTCACTTTCCTGGTTGCCGTTCCTTCAGCCATAAAGGTTTTTAACTGGGTGGCCACGCTGTATAAAGGTTCCATTCTTATCAAAACCCCATTATTGTTTTCCCTTGCTTTCATTTTCCAGTTTCTGATCGGCGGACTAACCGGTCTCGTAGTCGGAGCGCTGGCAACCGACGTACATTTGCATGACACCTATTTTGTAGTTGGGCATTTTCATTATGTAATGTTCGGAGGCGCTGGATTCGGATTTTTCGGAGCGCTTCATTACTGGTTCCCAAAAATGTTCGGGAAAATGTATCGCGAAAAAACAGCCCAAACTGCTTTTACTTTTATGTTTATCGGTTTCAACATGCTGTATTTCCCCATGCTTATCCTGGGGATTATGGGCATGCCCCGAAGATATTATGATTATTTGCCCGAATTTACAACACTGAATGTAATTTCAACAGTGGGTTCGTGGATACTGGCCACCGGAATTATCATTATGGTCGTGAACCTGATCCAATCGGCAAGGAAAGGCGAAAAAGCCCCGGAAAATCCCTGGGGAGGAACTACGCTTGAATGGCAGACAGCTTCGCCTCCGTCACTGCATAATTTTGACAGGGAACCGGTAATTTCTCCAAACGGACCCTATGATCACAGTTAATAATTAGAAAAACAGTACTTATGTCGGAATTTATATTGGTTAATTCAGGCCATAACCGCGATGACGAAGCCTCCAAATTAGGTATGTGGCTTTTCCTTTTTACCGAATTGCTATTGTTCGGAGGCTTGTTCCTGGTTTACAGCATTTATCGTTACCTGAATGCAGATGCCTTTTTGCATGCTTCATACAACCTGAATGTTATTATGGGAACCGTCAACACCGTTGTGCTGCTCACCAGCAGCTGGACGGTTGCTATGTCGGTTACAGCTATGCAGAAAGGAAACATTAATTTGTCAGTAAAACTTATATATGCAACAATATTTTTTGCACTGGTTTTCCTCGTGATCAAATTTTTTGAGTGGTCGGCTAAAATCGAACACGGCTTGTTCCCAGGCATGGAGCATCTGAACCAACTTGAACCTGGCAGTAAATTGTTTTTTTTCCTCTATTATTTTATGACCGGGCTTCACGGCTTGCACGTGATTGTCGGAGGGATCATATTAGGTTTTGTTTTATTCGCCATCAGGAAGAAAAGAACAAATCCCGGGAAATATATGTTTCTGGAAAATGCAGCATTATACTGGCATCTGGTGGATGTGATCTGGATTTTCCTGTTCCCGTTATTTTATCTGATCCATTAAAATGCAGGGAGCAGGGAGCAGGGAGCATGGAGCATGGAGCATGGAGCAGGGAGCAGGGAGCAGGGAGCGTGGAGCAGGGAGCATGGAGCAGGGAGCAGGGAGCATGGAGGAAAGAAATTGTTAAATTGTTGTTTTTGATTTTAGATACTGAACTCAGAACTCTGAACCCGGAACTCTGAACCCGGAACTCAGAACTTTGAACTTTGAACTTTGAACTTTAAACTAAATACTCATGTCTGAACAAAACAAAAGCCGCTTTTTGCCCGGCGATCCAACAGAGCACCATGTTGTCTCTTATAAATTCCTTGCCGGAATCTGGCTGGGACTCATCATTCTTACAGCAATGACCGTATTGATATCCGTTTTGGGAACAAACCTGGTAGCCTTTTCTGTAGTTACAGCCCTGATTATTGCAACAGCTAAAGTAACAGTAGTGGCAAATTATTTTATGCATCTCAAATATGACAATAAGGTGCTGGCGGTTATAATGGGTCTAACAATGTTTCTTTTTATAGTGTTTATTGGTCTCACGGCCTTTGATTATTTAACAAGATAAATTCAGGAAGTATGTTTTCGAACGCTTCAAATTTTGTACAGGGTGTTGACCTTACTTTTGCCATTATACTGGGAGCTTCGGTTTTCTTTTTGGTGACCATCACGGCAGTAATGATCTGGTTTGTGATCCGTTACAACCGCAAAAGAAATCCCGTCGCGACCCAATTCCATGGCAATAACAAGCTTGAAATTTTATGGACAATTATCCCCACACTTTTGGTGTTGGTGATGTTTTATTTCGGATGGGCCGGATTTAAACCTATGCGGGATATTCCGGCAGATGCTATTCCCATTATTGCCCATGCCCAGATGTGGCAATGGAATTTTGAATATGCCAACGGAAAAACCGCCGACTCGCTTGTAGTTCCTGTCGGCAAAGCTGTAAAAATTGACCTCAATTCGCGCGATGTCGTTCACAGCCTCTATATCCCTGCATTCAGAATTAAGGAAGATGTTGTTCCGGGACGTACAAACCGCATGTGGTTTATCGCGAACGAAGTGGACAAGTATCATATTTTTTGTGCCGAATATTGCGGCGACCGCCACTCCAACATGCTTAGCAAAGTTGTGGTTTTACCCGAAGATGAATACACAAAATGGTATAATGATACTTTAAGTCTTGCTTCCATGCATCCCGGACTGGTTGCTTTAAAGAAGAATGCCTGCATCACATGCCATTCTCTTGATGGGATAAAAATCGTGGGCCCATCTTTTAAAGGTATCTGGGGCAGGAGCGAAACCGTCGTCACTGGTGATCAGGAACGGGAGATTATCGTAGATGAAGCCTATATCACCCACTCCCTGATAGATCCTAATGCTGATGTGGTAAAAGGATACAATAAAGGCCTGATGATTTCGTACAAAGAGATTTTGTCGGAACAGGATATTAAAGACATTATCGAGTACATTAAAACTTTAAAATAACCAGAATGAGTCAGATAATTAACACAATAAGCTCAATTCCCTCCTTGAGGGGGGTGCAGGCGGATGTCAATCACTCCGAAAATTCTTACTCGTCCCTATCCGATTCAACCATTTCAGTCCACGAATTACACGAATTACACGAATTTACCGATTCAACCATTAACCAGGCTTCACAGTCGGCAACCGGCAATCCGCAGTTGGCAGCAATCATCATTCCATCATTCCATTATTCCAACATTCCATTCTCCCCAATTAACCCAATTAACTCAATTAACCTAATTTACTCCTATTGAAATCAACATTCCTAAATACAATCCTCGAATTAAGTAAAGTAAGAATAACTTTCGCTGTATCCTTAACAACAATAACCGGATATGTGCTGGCTCGCGGCAGGTTTGACACAGGACTCATTCTCCCGACTCTTGGAATATTTCTGCTTGCCTGCGGCTCTTCTGCCCTGAACCACTACCAGGAAAAAGACAAAGATGCTTTGATGGACAGAACAAAGAACAGACCTATACCATCCGGCCGGATTTCTCCGCAGGGAGCTTTGATATTTGCCTTTCTACTTATCGTGACCGGATCGGCCTTCATCTGGATTGGTTCAGGATTATTAGCCTTGCAATTGGGTTTACTTGCGCTCATCTGGTATAATTTCATCTATACTCCGCTTAAAAAAAGAACTGCTTTTGCTGTCGTTCCGGGAGCCGTTATCGGATCGTTACCGCCTTTAGTAGGTTGGGTAGCAGCAGGCGGAAGTCTTTTAGACCCACGCGCGCTCATCATTGCATTCTTCTTCTTTATCTGGCAGGTGCCGCATTTCTGGCTGCTTCTGCTCAAATTCGGAAAGGAATATGAAAAAGCCGGTTTCGCATCCATTACCAGTGTTTACACAGATAAACAAATCAAAAGTACAACCTTCATCTGGACAATGGCTACCGCAGTTACAGCCCTTATGCTGCCGGTGTTCGGGATAGTGGATACGGTAGTGATGTCAATCGGTTTGTTTATTGCCACAGCCTGGCTCGTTTACATATTTGCCGGTCTGTTAAAACGCTCCGAAGAAATCTTCAATCCAAGGTTCTATTTCATGAAGATCAATTATTTTGTGCTGATTGTTTTAGTTTTTCTAACAATAGATTCAGTCCTGAAATAAAAAACAGGCAGAACAAATAAAAATAATATATTTGTCCGACCTATCCTGACTTAAAATCAGAGATTGGGAGAAATGAAAGCAGGATAGTAAGCTGAATTTTATAAATGAAAACGATAATGACTAAGTTCTGTTGGGCTGTTTCGTTATACATTTTACTTCCGGGCTGTGTTTTTTCTCAGTGGGTAACCCATCACGATCCCCTTTTTATGCCAAATATTTCCCAGCCTGATGTTGGATATACTTATGCCGATCCAAAAACAGGCATTCAGGTAACACGCATTTCCGATGCACTTAACAGCGGAAATGCAGGCACATTTCCCGATTATTCAAAGCGCCAGGCATGGAATGCTGACCAATCTCTGATGATTCTACGAACCGATGATGGCTTTACCTTGCTCCTTGATGGTCAATCTTACCAGTTTATTAGTGTCCTTGATGGGGTGGTTGGACAGGATATTTTCTGGCATCCGTCAAATCCCGACTTCCTTTATTTTTCACCGGACAGCATTCTTTATTCCTGCCACATCCCAACCGGAGATATTGATCCGATACATGATTTTGCGCCTTACACTTTTGCCAATACCAACGGAGAGGGTAATTTGTCTGATGATGCCCGTTATTATGCAATAGTCGGACAATACTATAATTACATTTCCGGTGAAGTCACCTTTAGCGATATACTGGTTTATGACCTTTTAACGGATGAAGTGATCAGCACTATGTCTATTCCACAAGACTCCATTTGGGGATTTGACTGGGTGTCCATTTCAAGGGGCGGAAACAATGTTGTCATTGATTACGCAGATACTGAAACCGGCAGATATCACGGCGTGGAGGTATATGACCGCATGATGAATTTTATCTGGCAAAAGCCTTTGGGCGCCGGTCATAGTGATCTTGGAACGGATGCTAATGGAGATGAAATCCTGGTAATGGATTTATACGATGAAGAAACCAATGAAACAGTGTATATGAAATACAGGCTTTCAGACGGCCAGGAAACAGAACTTTTGAGAACTTCCCTGCTTTTCGACCAGCACATTTCACTCCGTAATGAAGCAAGGAAGGATTGGTGTTTCATCAGTACTTTTGATTATGTTGACCGGCTCACCGATGACAGCTTGTCGTGGTTGCCATTTGAGGATGAAGTGTTCGCACTGAAACTGGATGGAAGCGGTGATGTACAGCGAATAGCCCATCATCACAGCAAGCGCTATTCACCCTCCACACCCGATCCTGATAACAGTGTGTACTGGTCAGAACCTCATGCAACGGTTGACCGGAACGGAAAGCGTGTGTTGTGGGGCAGCAACTGGAGACAAAATATGCAAAATGTAAACAGCGTGGATGCATACATTGCTGATTTCAGTAATATGCTTGGCTTTAATGATCTACCGGATTATAATCACACTTTTGTATTATTTCCGAATCCGGTAACTGATTATTTAAATATACATCTGGATAATTTCCAGGGAGACTATTTACAAATCAAAATATCCGATCTGACCGGTAGAGAATATTGTGTGCTTGGGTATCCCATGCAAAATAATGGCATTTTTGATGCAAAGGTACTGCTGGAAAGCTTGTCCCCAGGCCCTTATTCTATACAGATTCAAACACAGGAAGGAATTCAGACTGGTCTTTTTATCAGGAAATAATATCAACTGAATCCTCGATCTCACTAATCGGTTCCAATAGTAATCTGCCTAATTTCCTTGTTCACTCCCTCATACCTTATTTCCCCATCTGCCTGGAATTTGAGGTCGGTTAAGGTCACGAACTTTAATTTTATGAACTGCCCACTGCAGTGACTTCCCCTAAACCTTTATACCCCTATTTCCTATTTCTATTTAATTCAACTTATTTCCTCTATTTCTTATTCATTTCAACAAATATCAACCAATATCAATAAATCTCAACCAATTTCTCTCAATCTCCTTCAACTCAACCGTATCGCCTTCACAGGAGAAATCTTTGTCACAATATAGGTAGGAATAATGAGCATAAGTGTACAAATCAATAGTGTCCCGGCATTGATGATCAGAAAATGCAAAAGCTGCACGTTAACCGGAACTACAGAGATATAATACGACTCTTGGTTCAGTTTGATAACACCTGTCCTGAGCTGCAGATAACACAAAGCAAGTGCAATTATATTCCCCCACAATAGCCCGCGACCGACAATATAAACTGCATTGTATAAAAAGATCTTCCTGATGCTCCTGTTCTGACTCCCGAAAGCTTTTAATATGCCGATCATATTGGTTTTTTCAAGGATTAGGATAAGCAATGTTGAGATCATTGTTATCCCGGAAACCAGCAGCATCACCACGATGATCACGATCACATTCATATCCTGCAGCGAAAGCCATTCGAATATTTGGGGCTGCAGTTGTTTGATGGTTTTCGAATCGAGATCATAACCGATCACACTGTAAATTTGTTGTCCTATTTCATCAATCCGGTCAAAATCATCTACCATCACTTCAAAACCGCCTACTTCATCATCTTTCCATTTGTTCAGATTACGGATATGATGAATATCACCGATCACATAAAGCCTGTCGAATTCCTCGAGGCCTGTTTCGAAGATACCGCTTATATTGAATTTCCTGCCGCGAGGTTGCATTTCGTCGCTGATGATGAAATACATTCTGAGCGGATCCCCGGCTTTTAATTTCAATCTCGATGCGAGGCTTTTGGAAATGATAACATCATGTGTTGTGGAACTGTCCTGTACTTTGAAGGTATTTCCTTCAATTATTTTCTCATTAAAAAAGGACCAGTCATAATCGCTCCCAACTCCTTTTAAGATAACGCCTTCAATTTGATCGTCCGTTTTGATAATTCCTGCTTTAGTCGCAAAAACCTGGATATGATGAATGCCCGGCATCATCGGTTTGGAGGAACTGTAAAAAGGTTGGTTCATGCTCACAGGCGCCGGTTCATAGGAGGAACTGACCTGGAATCCGGTAATGGTTATGTGCGAACCGAAACCAATGACTTTATCCCTTATTTGCTTTTGAAATCCTGTAACAATGGCTACCGAAATGATCATCACCGATAATCCGAGCGCCACACTGATCACACTTAACCGAACAATCGGCCTGGAGAAGTTGGTTCTGCTTTTTGAAACGATCCGGGATGCTATAAAAAATTCAAAATTCAACAGGAGAAAACTTTTTCATTAATCATTACTCATTTTGTGTTATTCAGCATTTCTAATGAAATGACCGGCCTTACAACTGTTTTAACAGGTTTCCCATTTCTATGGCAGCCATTGCCGCATCGAAGCCTTTATTCCCTGATTTGGTCCCAGCACGCTCGATGGCCTGCTCAATACTGTCGGTAGTCAGAACTCCATAAATAACCGGGACTTCTGTTTCGAGCATGGCATTGGCAATTCCTTTTGATACTTCTGCTGCAACATAATCAAAATGGGGAGTTGCTCCACGGATGACAGCGCCAAGACAGATCACGGCATCGTATTTTGCCGATTTAGCCATTTTCTTTGCGATCAAAGGTATTTCAAATGATCCGGGCGACCATGCTACCTCAATCCCGGCATCCTCTGCCCCATGCCGTTTCAAAGCATCCAATGCACCACCGAGAAGTTTACTGCTGATAAATTCGTTGAATCTGCCCACTACGATCCCGAATTTTAAACCTTTAGCATCTAATTTTCCTTCAATTATCTTCATAAGATTATTTTTTTGATTAATATTTCACGACTACTGCTTATGTCATTATTATTTCATTCATGAATTTTTTGCTTTGCCGGATTTGCATTGAGCATGTGACCGAACTTAACTCTTTTGGTTTCAAGGTAAAAGTAATTGTTTTCGTTGTGGTTGATCACAAGAGGGATCCTTTCTACTACTTTTAAACCGAAACCATCTATCCCTGAGATTTTCTTTGGATTATTGGTCATCAGCCTCAGTTTCTTTACACCAAGGTCAGCCAGAATTTCTGCTCCGATCCCGTAATCCCTCAGGTCAGGCGGAAATCCGAGAGCCTCATTGGCTTCTACCGTATCCATCCCCGTATCCTGCAAATGATAAGCTTTTAATTTATTGAGCAGCCCGATTCCCCGTCCCTCCTGCCGCATATAGAGCAAAATACCTCTCCCTTCCCTGGAAATCCTTTTCAGCGCTTCATTTAGCTGTTCACCGCAATCGCACCTTTGCGATCCGAATACATCTCCCGTAAGGCATTCCGAATGAACTCTTGTAAGTACCGGCTGCCCGTCGGCCACATCTCCCATGACCAGGGCAATATGCTCTTCTCCGGTTATTTTATCCCTGTACCCTACGGCATCAAAGGAACCATGCCGGGTTGGAAGATAGACATCAGAAACCTTTTCGACGAGCTTTTCATGTTTGCGGCGATAATTAATCAGGTCGGCGATAGTAATCAGTTTCAGGTTGTGTTTTTTTACATAATCCTTCAGTTCGGGAACACGGGCCATTGAACCGTCTTCATTCATTATTTCACAAATTACACCGGCAGGATAAAGTCCGGCTAATGTGGCTAGATCCACAGCCGCTTCAGTATGGCCAGCCCTTACCAGGACACCTCCCTTTTTATATTCGAGCGGAAAAACATGCCCCGGCCTGTTGAAGTCCTCCGGTTTCGATTTCGGATCAATTAATTTTTTAATGGTAAAAGCTCTTTCATGAGCCGATATCCCGGTGGTAGTTTCCGCCGCATCTATCGAAACTGTGAAAGCGGTCTTGTGCGAGCCGGTATTGTCAGCAACCATCATCCCGATATTCAATTCATTCAACCGATCCCTGATAACGGGCATGCAAACCAGGCCACCTCCGAATTTTGCCATAAAATTAATGGACTGGGCCGTAACTTTTTCCGCGGCCATCACCAAATCACCTTCATTTTCGCGTCTTTCATCATCCACCACCACGACCATTTTCCCACGCTTAACATCTTCAATGGCCTCTTCTATTGTATTAAATGCACTCATTTTTTTAATTTTATACTTTCTATAAAAATCCATGCTCCTTCAGGTAATCCATTCCGATTCCGTGCTTCTTCTCCGGATTTTCCCGAACTAAAAATTTCTCAATATATTTCCCTATCATATCCACCTCAAGATTGACCGTATCTCCTTTCTTTTTACGAACAAGTGTCGTATCCCTTGCTGTCAACGGGATAATTGACACTGCAAATCCGTCGTCCTTCAGCTCCGTTACTGTAAGGCTGATACCATCAACAGCAACGGAACCTTTATTTACGATGTATTTCAGGATGTCTTCACCAGCTATGATTGTTACTAAAACAGCATTATCGTCCCGATCCAGACCTGAAATTATACCTGTTCCGTCAATGTGTCCGCTCACAAGATGCCCGCCAAGCCTGTCATTCAGCCTTAAAGCTCTTTCAAGGTTTACTTCATATCCTGTTTTCAGACTGCCAAGATTGGTTACTTTCATCGTTTCAGCCATCACATCCACCGAAAATCCTTCATGGTCAAAGGAAGCCACCGTAAGGCACACGCCGTTGGTGTTAATGCTGTCACCGGTTTTAATTTCCTTCAATACCTTTTTTGCTGCGATGGTAAGTACCGCCGACCGGATGCCCCGTTTAACAGATAATACTGTTCCTGTTTCTTCAATTATTCCGGTAAACATATCAACTCTTTATTATGTAAGATTCAATAAGTAAATCCTCATCGAAGTGCGTAATTTTATCAATATTCAGGGTTATTGCCTGATCTATCGTGCTGATCCCCTTACCTCCGACAGGTGTCAGGGCTTTTTCACCTCCCAGCAATTTTGGTGAAATAAATGAATAGACTTTATCCACAATCCCTTCTTCTATTGCCGAGAAATTCAGTGTGCTGCCGCCTTCAATGAGTATGCTGTCAATTCCTTTCTCTCCGAGCCGTTCACTAAGAAAACCAAGATTCACTTTTTGATTTTTATCAGGACAAATAATTACTTCACAACCCTGATTTTTTGCCAGATCAATAAATTTTTGACCGGTCTTGTTTGTAACAGCAAACCAGGTTGGAGCCAGTTTTGTATCGAACACTTTGGAACCGGCCGGAGTTCTGCCATGCGAATCCACAACAATCCTGACCGGATGCTTTATCCTTCCATGATCTGAACGGTCGGTCAGCTCTGGGTCATCTTTTATTATTGTATTTACACCAACCATAATGGCCGAATACCGGTGCCGGAGTTCATGGACGAATTTCCTTGATTTTTCATTGGATATCCACCTGGATTCTCCGTTGAAAGTGGAAATCTTTCCATCCATAGTCATTGCTGTCTTTAGGACACAAAAAGGTCGTTTTTCGCGGATGTACTTAATATAAATTTCATTCAGTTTCTGAATTTCATTTTTTAATATCCCCGACTCAACCCTTATTCCGGCCCGCTTAAGCTTTTTTATTCCTTTACCATTAACGAGGGGATTAGGGTCTTTTATTCCGATCACTACCCTTGATATTTTTTCAGCTATGATCCTGTCGGTGCAGGGAGGTGTTTTCCCATGGTGACTACAGGGTTCAAGGGTTACATAAAGAGTTGCCCCTTTTGCATTAACGAGGCTATATAAAGCATTGATTTCGGCATGCGGCCCGCCGTAAAATTCATGGAATCCCTGTCCGATGATTTTTCCGTTTTTCACAATAACAGCTCCAACCAGCGGGTTTGGGTTCACAAATCCATTACCTTTTTCGGCCAGTTCCAATGCCAATTTCATGAACCTGATGTCCTTGCTTTCAACCATAAAAAAACCCTCAAGATAAAATCTTCAGGGCATACATAATAATCACAACCCAAAACTTCTTCTACCATCCAGACTTTTACTGTCGGTCCCGGAATTGCACCGGATCAGTCCGTCATTTGACGGAGTCGCGGACTGTCACCGCCGGTCGGGAAATGCTCCCTGCCCCGAAGAAATTTCAATATTTTCGGCAAAGATAATCTATTTTATCCAGGCAAAAAACTGATGAATAAAAACTTTTAAATTAAACTGATTATTGCATTGGCAGAGTAAAATAAAACTGGCTTCCTTCTCCTAATTTGCTGTTTACCCAGATTTTACCGTTGTTTTTTTCAATAAACTCCTTGCACAGGATCAATCCCAGTCCGGTTCCGGTTTCTTTGGCTGTGCCAACCGTCTGTATTTTCTGATCGAGCCGGAAAAGCTTATCAATGTTCTTTTGTGAAATACCGACACCGGTATCGGCAACAATTACTTCAAGGTGGTGGTTGCTTAAATTGGAATGTATTTCTACCTGTCCCTGTAAAGGGGTGAATTTAATTGCATTCGACACAAGGTTCAGAATGACAGTTGAAACCATATTTTTATCGGCATAAGCAACCGTGTTTTCCGGGACATCGGAAATTATCCTGATCTTTTTATTTTTGGCTGTAGGTGTGAGAAGGGCAATGGTTTCCTGAAGGATTTTCGAAAGATCAATATTTTCAGGGACAACAATTGTTTTACCCATTTGTGTACTTGCCCAGTCGAGAAGATTTTGCAGCAGGGTAAAAGTATTTTCAGAGGAGGCTTTTATCTGTTTAATAAATTGCTTCCTTTCATCCTCAGTAAAAGTATCATAATCATCAATCAATAAGCTTGTAAGTACAAGCAGCGCATTGAAAGGACTTTTTAAATCATGGGCTACAATTGAAAAGAATTTATCTTTAGTTTCATTGGCCTCCTTGAGCCTCTTGTTCAGTTTCTCTTCATTGACCTGCTGTTGCTCGATCTCTTTGTTTTTTAACGACAACTGAACATTCAGCTTCTGATTTTGCTGATAGCGCCTTTGGAAAATAACCATTATAATAAATGAACCTAATAAACTGAACAGCACAAATCCTATGATCAACTGCTGATTTCTGATCTGTACTTTATTTAATTGTTCACTGTGTCTTAGCCTTTCGTTTTCCTTGTCCTTTTTTTCTATTTGATATTTCGTCTGCAGTTCGGCTATTGTCCTTTTACTTTCTTCGGAGTAGAGCTTGTCCTTTCCCTCGATGTACAGCTTATGGTATTCAAGCGCTTTTTTATAATTGCTTTTGTTGAGATATACTTCCGACAGATTCAGATAGCATTTTATCATTTGAAATTTAAAATTGATGTCGGCGGCAACTTCCAGTCCCTTGTTCAGGTATTGAAGTGCCTGGTCATAATCTTCAACATTCTTATAAATTATTCCAAGTTCGGTATAGGTGATGGAAAGACGTCTTTTGTCGCCGATTTCTTCCTTAAGCACAAGTGCCTTTTTTTGATAATCAAGGGCTTTCAGGTAGTCGCCCTTTAGATTATAGGCCTCACCAATATTGCTAAGGGTGATGGATTTTAGTTTTTTATTATTGATTTGCTTCCCGATTAAGTCCGCATCTGAATAATATTCAAGCGCTTTATCATAAAGTTTACGCTGCAGGTAGATATCACCAATGTGTAAGGTCAGGTTAACAATATCTGAAGTGCTGTTTAATTTTTTAAAAATTACCAGGCTTTTCTGGAAATAATCAAAAGCGCGGTCGTAGTTACCCAATTCCTGGTATATAATGCCTATATTACTGTATGAATTAGCGATGCCATTTTCATCCCCTATCTCCTCCCAGAATTTCAGTGATTCCTGGTGGTACGACAGTGCCTCATCATATTCGCCCCAGCTTCCGAGTATTTTTGCCAGATCCCGGAGAGAGGCAGCCACGCCTTCAAAATACTGGTTCTTTTTAAATATATCCAGAGCTCTTTCAAAATAATTTTTTGCCTCAATGTACTTACTCCAGTCATAATAATACATCCCTATCTGGCTGAGAGCTTTTGCAGTCTCAATTTCGTTATTGTTTGCATTGTGTATGCTGTAAATCCTTGTGGCATATTCAATGGCTTTTTCATAATTATCCAGCTTATGATAGGCTGTGCTAAGAATATTTAAGGCATTGATGACCTGTTGCTCATCGCCAAGTTCTTCGGCCAGTATTAAAGCACGGGCACTGAATTCTATCTGTTTTTCGTAAGAAATATCCGAATATAAATGAGCAAGAAGATTACAAATATTAATTTTCTGTTGAGGTGTAAGGTCTAAATTTATTGAATTATAAAGTTGGTTTTCAAGGTTGTCAATTTTTGTTTGTATTGTATCAATCTGCTGATTTTCACCAGCAAAGAGAATAGGATTCAATAATAAAATCGCAACTATTACAAAAACCTTGTTCATTTTATAAAAATTGAAACGAGAAAACCAATCTTTTCAACGAAATTTATCGGGATAGGTTATTAATTGCACTTGAAATTCATATTTATATCTTTTGGATAATATATGACTTTCCGGATTTAGCGATTAAATGTTTAATCCAGACAATAATATTTTCTTCTATAGACCAAGTTTCTTAAGAATATGTTTTGGGACAGAGTTTTTATGAACCATGATATCAATGGATTTGAGCTCCACAAATGCTTTTGATGCATAAAAATATCCCTGATAAATGTGATTTTCCGAACCCCAGGAATTCTTGACTTTGTAAAATCTGTTGCCTTCCTGATCCTTTGCAATACCTACGATCTGCATTCCGTGATCGTCGGTAGTGGAATAGTTATCAAATTCCTTCTGCCGGAGATCCTGGGTAATTGATTTTTCTTTAACCGGACCTTCAAAGTCATACAGCGCTTTGTCTTTTTCTTTCTTAGTTAATTTTTCCCATTTTTCTTTTTCCGTTCCGCTTAAATCTTTTAGTTGCTCATCAGGAACTATAGCTACTCCATTCTCCCACGAAAATCCTTTTTCACTTATATCACTTCCCCACGCCACGGTATATCCACTTTCGACAGCAAAATCAATTACTTCCATTATTTCGTTCAACGGAAGGTTGTAAATCTGATCCTGCATCCAGTTGTCGGGTACTTCCAGGATAAATTTTTCATAAAAAGGGTGGTGGGTATAGGAGCCAAGTTCTATATAGTCATCAGGATTTATACCTAATTCACTTGAAAACGATTTGGGAGTATATTCCTTTCCCATGTATGTAAAACTTTCAGGGTATTTACCCAAATATGCATCCAGTATTCCTGTAAATCCATCAAACCAAACCGGCGATAATTTCTTATTCCTGTTCCTGACAACAGCATCAATATATCCTTTCGCAACTTCGTCGAGTTCACCATGAATGTGGTTTTCTTCACCCGGCAGCTTTCCAATGAAAACTTCTTCCGGAACTATGCCATATTCCTTAATAACATGAATAGCATCATGAAAAGCTCCCCCTCCGCCAAAACTCACATGACTTTGAAACCGAACATATTTTTGAGCCTTCTCAGCATAGATATGCTTAACAATGAACATATCCGAAAGATCAAATTCCCCCTTGCCTGTTCTGAGCAATTCTGATTCGAGAAATGCCAACGATGAAAAACTCCAGCAGGTACTCGAACGGTATTGATTCTTTACTGATGTTGAAGGGTTTTCTTTAATGATTGTAAAATTATAGCCGCTTTCTGCCTTTTTTTCATCCTGTGCATTAGTTAATTTAATAAGCAGTGTGAAAAAAATGAATAACATTGTAATAGATACGGGAGGCCTTTTCATTATAATTGTTTGTAATTATGTTTATATTGTTTTTTCTGACAAATGTATAAAAAGTAATTACTTTGGAATTGAACAAATAATTTTTTCACTTCAGTATTTTTCACCGGAAGGAGTGATCATTGGAACGAATCTTACGGGTACTATAGCTTTTTCCTTTATTTTACCATTATGTTTTTCAAGCAAAACCAGTTCCTGGGCATAGCTTTCGCCAACCGGAATTATCATTTTACCACCTTCAGCCAGTTGTTCTGTTAGGGGTTCAGGAATTTCAGTCGGTGCGCAGGTAACTATTATTGCATCGAACGGGCTGTGTTCTTTCCAGCCTGTATATCCATCACCGGATTTGATGATAATATTTTTGTAGCCTAAAATTTTTAGCAGATCGCGGGCTTTTGATGCAAGTGATTCAAAAATTTCGATGGAATAAACACTACCGCAGATTTCGGCTAAAACAGCGGCCTGATATCCTGAGCCTGTTCCTATTTCAAGCACCTTCGAAGTTTTTCCCAAATCCAAAACCTCTGTCATCAAAGCAACAATATAAGGCTGCGAAATCGTTTGACCTTCGCCAATCGGAAGAGGATTATCCGTATAAGCCTGAGCCGCAAATTCAGCAGGAACAAATAAATGCCTTTCAACCTTTAACATAGCATTCAAAACTTCCTGATTTTTTATTCCCCTCGCTTTTATCTGGGATTCTACCATAGTTTCCCTTTTCATCTTATTTTTATCTTCTATATTAATCTGTGAATTACAATTATTGAAAATAAATGAAAACATGACGGGCAATAATATTTTTGGCATGATTGATAGATTGTATTGTCCCCTTATCATTTTCATACTTATAAAATCTGCACAAAATTCAGAACAACTAAATTACAGAAAATCATGGTATAATTAAGTGGTTGTCCCGAAATTTATTTTAAGCTGCTCGTTGAGATTGAAGCTTTTTCGGTGGTATTGCGTTATCCCGTGAACCGCAATGGCCTGCCTGTGGAAGAGGGTAGGATATCCTTTGTTTTTATTCCAGCCATAAGCAGGACATTCATCGTGCAGTTTATTCATAAATTCATCACGGTGAGTTTTTGCGAGTATTGAAGCCGCCGCAATAGATGCGAATTTACCATCCCCTTTTACGATACATTGAAAAGGTATGCTATGATAAGGTTTGAACCGGTTTCCATCTATGATCAGAAAATCCGGAGTAAGCAGAAGCTGGTCGAGCGCCTGATGCATCGCAAGAACCGAAGCATTCAAAATATTGATATCATCAATGATTTCCTCTCCCACGCTGCTTACGGCCCAGCAAACAGCTTCCTCTTCAATTATTAATCGCAGCTTTGCCCTGTTGATGGAAGAAACCTTTTTGGAATCATTCAGCATATCGTTTTTAAAATCGGACGGAAGTATTACCGCTGCTGCGAAAACAGGACCGCATAAACATCCGCGTCCGGCTTCATCACAGCCAGCTTCAAGCGTATGGTTCGAAAAGGAAAGCGGTAACATTAATTTTTCACTGAGTTAATTAAAGAAGACCTCTTTTAAATTATTGAGGATGATTAAAATCAGTAATATTCCAAAAAGCAATTCAATCCATATTTTTTTTCTGAGATGTGAAAAACCGTTCGATATGTAAACCGATAAAGGGATGGTAAGCAAAATCAGGTGTGATGTATCATGAAAATCAGCAAAGATATAGATCATGAATGAAATAAAGAAAAACCAAAAGACCGACCCGAATCGTTTCCTGATACTGATATTTTTTTCCTGGATATCGGCAGCCATTTTCAGGAATGACCATAAAAATAGAAATAGAATAATTCCGGCAATTGCGTAGTCAAGCGGATCAAGTTTAAAATTGAATTGAAGGGTAAATAAACCACCAAAGTAATTAAGGTAAGCCTGTATCACCAAATCAAGCTGATCGATCCAGAAAAAATAAGTCAATAAAAACATATAGGGTATAGCCACACCTGTTATTGGGATAAACCATTCTCTCCATTTGTACAGTCTGTAAACAATAAAAGTCAGCCAAATAAAAAAGATAAAAAAGATTGAAGGAAAGTAGATGAATGAGGCAACTCCTGTCAGGAAGCCTGAATTAAAAATCTGTGAATATGCATCTTCTTCGGTATAAACCTGGAAAAGAAAGTGCAAAACATAAAGCAATAACATACCGGCAATCAGGGCAGGCTCAAGCTTTAATAAATGATCCGAATGGCTCATCAGGATCATATAAACCAAAGCCGGAATAAGCGTGTTTTTGGGGGCGAGCTCATATTTTATAAGAATTTGATTAAATAAAAATGCTCCTGTCAGAACAAGGATTATTGCAATGATTTTTCCGATTAAGCCATTCGATCCAATGGCTTTAAGAATTAGTGCATAACCGGGCTGTAGAAACGGGTCAGTGCCGGGAATCAGTTCAGAAGGTAATATAAATGTTCCAAACCACAATAAACCGGCTATCAATACAAAAAAGACATATTGAAACAGATAACTTTTCCTGAAGAAACTAATGAGCATAAACTTATTTTATAAAAGATCCCTTCCAATATCTTTACGATAGTATTTTCCGTCAAACTGAATGGCAGCAGCATTCTTATATGAATTTTCCAAAGCTTGCTCCATTGTATTACCGAATGAACTGACGGCAATGACTCTTCCGCCGTTCGTTAAGATCTTCTGTGAAGCAGGATCTTTCTTTGTTCCCGCATGAAAGACAAGACTTCCTTTAATCTTATCCAGTTCTGTTATCACATTACCCCTTTTATAATTTCCCGGATATCCCCCGGAAACCAGAAAAACAGATGCACAGTAACGCTCATCAGTTTCAATCATTTTGTCATTCAAAGTTGAATCACCTGCAGAAATGAATAAATCGAGCAGGTCGGATTTCAACCGTGGAATGACAGATTCTGCTTCGGGATCACCCATTCTCACATTGTATTCAATAAGATAAGGATCACCGGATACATTCATTAACCCAAAAAAAATAAATCCCTGAAATTTTAAATTTTCTGTTTTAAGGCCTTTAAGGGTAGGTTGTATTATCCGGTGTTCGACTTTATCCATGAAGGATTTGCCGGCAAACGGTACCGGAGAAACCGACCCCATACCGCCCGTGTTTAAACCGGTGTCGCCCTCACCAACCCGCTTATAATCCTTGGCTTCAGGCAGGAGCTTATAAGAAATGCCATCCGTAAGGACAAAGACGGAAAGTTCAATCCCTTTTAAAAATTCTTCAATGACAACCTTTTTTGAAGCATTTCCGAATTTTCTGTTTTCGATCATCTCCGAAAGTTCTTCGAGCGCCTGATTTTTGGTATCACAAATCAAAACACCTTTTCCGGCAGCGAGGCCATCGGCTTTAAGTACATACGGAGGTTTTAACGAATCCAGGAATGCCCTTGCAGTGTGAATTGAAGTAATATCAAATGTTCTGAACCTTGCGGTGGGAATGTGGTATTTTATCATGAATTCCTTTGCAAAATCTTTGCTTCCTTCAAGCATAGCAGCTTTTGCAACCGGACCGATAACCGGAACAGAATGTAAATTTCTGTCATTGAGGAAAAAGTCATGGATTCCATTTACCAAAGGATCTTCCGGGCCAACAATAACAAGGTTTATATCACGGTTGATGACAAAATCTTTTACTTCATTAAAATTATTTATATCAAGATTTATATTTTCACCCAGTTCAAGAGTGCCCGCATTGCCCGGGGAAATATAAAGTTTCTTCATTCGGGGACTTTGTGAAACCTTCCATGCAATTGCATGTTCTCTTCCACCTTGACCGATAAGTAAAACATTCAGTTTGCCATCAGGATTTGCCATAAAAGGTATTTGAAGTAAAAATTAAATTCTTTGAATATCTGCACCGAGGTTTTGCAATCTTTTATCAATATTCTGATATCCCCTGTCAATTTGTTCGATATTATCAATGATGCTAGTTCCCTTTGCCGAAAGAGCAGCAATAAGTAATGCAACTCCGGCTCTTATATCGGGCGATGACATTCGGATGCCTCTGAGCGGGTATTGACGGTTCAAACCAATGACCGTCGCCCTGTGAGGATCACAGAGAATGATCTGCGCACCCATGTCAATCAGCTTGTCAACAAAAAACAACCTGCTTTCGAACATTTTCTGGTGGATTAAAACACTGCCTTTTGCCTGAGTAGCCGTTACAAGTGCGATGCTTATAAGGTCGGGTGTAAATCCCGGCCAGGGTGCATCGGCTATGGTCATAATAGAGCCATCCATAAAAGTTTCAACCTCATAAGATTCCTGTTCGGGAATAAGAAGATCATCACCGGTTCTGATAATTTTAATGCCCAGCCTCCTGAATACTTCCGGAATAATTCCCAGGGCATCATAGTTGACATTTTTTATGGTTATTTCCGACCGTGTCATTGCGGCCATACCGATAAAACTCCCTACTTCAATCATATCGGGCAACATGGTATGTTCGGTGCCTGCAAGATTTTCAATCCCTTCAATAATTAATAAATTTGAACCTACACCCGATATTTTCGCACCCATTCGGTTCAGCATGTTGCAAAGTTGCGAAAGGTAAGGCTCACAGGCTGCATTGAATATTGTTGTTGTTCCATTGGCTAAAACCGCTGCCATGACAATATTTGCTGTTCCCGTAACAGAGGCTTCATCAAGCAGCATATAACAACCTTTGAGTTCATCTGCTTCGAATTTGAAAAGCGATTCATCTTCATTAAAAGTCAGTTTTGCCCCAAGGTTTTGAAGACCAGTGAAGTGCGTATCCATTCTCCGTCGGCCAATTTTATCCCCTCCCGGTTGTGGCATATATGCTTTTTTAAATCGTGACAACAAAGGGCCGATGATCATATTCGATCCGCGCAGGCTACCGCCATTCTCAATGAAATCTTTGGTTTTCATATACTCCAGGTCAATATGATCGGCCTTAAAAGTATATGAACCCGGGCGGAGTTTTTTCACGGTCACACCCATTTGTTCCAGCAGGAATATTAATTTATTGACATCCCGAATATCCGGAATGTTGTGAATGGTGACCTGCTCCCCGGTTAAAAGGGTAGCACACAGGACTTGCAAGGCTTCATTTTTTGCACCCTGGGGGATGATCTCGCCACGAAGTTTGTTTCCTCCGGTAATTTTGTATGATGCCATAATTTCAACTCTTGAAGAATGAAAGAAGGTAAAACTATCCTTAATGTTAGCGAAAATAAATTATTTAGGGATACTACCACCGATTTTAAAAAGGAAAATACCCACAGAAAAGCATTTACTTTTTAACAATATACGGGTTCATACGGAATACAAACTTGAAATTACATACAGGGAAATGCAGATTGTTTTTTAAAACAATCAACTTGCAAAACAAAGAATCAATGATTTCAGGTTTTCTTCCTTTTCATTTTCATCTTTGATTTCACTTTTGGTTTATAGCCTTTTTTGGGCAGAGGCTTAGTCGGTTTTTTCTTTTTATTTCTTCCTAAAATCTCACTTGTTTTATTAAGGAATAATTCGTCTTTCATGTGCAATTTACCATTTGAAAGTGATTCCAGATGTTGAAAAATCAAATCATCCGCAACTGATTCACGGTTCCAGTTGAGGTAGGATTTTTTCAGATGATTTGCTATGGCATGAACCAGTGCATCTTTCTCGGGGCCATCCTCATATTTAATAGCTGCATCAATAATCCGTTTGATATTTCTTCCATATATTTTAAATTCTATATCACTATCGCTGTACTTTAATTTTTCAGGTTTTGCTATCAGTATATCGCTCGAAGGAAGAGGATACGGACAATCCACATCGAGTTTAAAATCGGACATAATATGCAGGTGATCCCAGAGCTTATGTCTGAAATCGCCGGTTTCGCGGGCTGCAGGATTCATTTGCGCCATAATCTGGATAATTGTTCTTGCAAACTTTGTCCTCTTCTCTTTATCCGGAATAGTCGTTACATATTTGATCAGCTTTTGAGTATTTCGGCCATACTCCCTGATGAAAAGTTTTCCCCTTGTAGTATTATATTCCATTGCTGTTTATATTAATTGTTCAAACCGGCACCACTAACTTTACTTTTATTAGAAATTTACTGCCCGAGTATTTGGGCATTGAGGAATTCTATATAAAGATATGAAAGCTATACTATTGTATGCTAACGAACCTGATTTGAAATTATGTTGCAAAAATAAAAAATATTTTGATCTGAAAAATTTTTTATCTACTCTAAATCCAGTTTATTTTATTTATTGATATAATTATTTAATTCGGTTACCGACGATTCGAAATTAAATGCATCATTCAGCATGTAATAGTTATCAATGTCGTAGGTATGACCATAAGCCTCTTTGGCGAAATCGAGCCTGGTACTTTCGAATTCGAATAATCTCATGATTTGCTTTACCTGGGATGTCAGTAAACAGTTTGAGTTCATAACCTGTTTGGCAATAGTAAGCTTCGTATCCTCAAAATCTTTGCCTGAAATGGACTCCTTTGTTTCCGCGAATCTTTCTTCACTCATTGGATAATTGCAGCCGGTTCGTCCGTTGTAACCCGGTAATGGATCAGGCTCAGTATAAACTGGTTCGGACTCATTGATTTCGGTAGAGGTTGTAGTGGTAATTGTTGTATAAGTAGTTTGCGACTGAGTTTGTGTGACTGTCCCACCCGGTACCGACATGTTGATATTCATATTTGCATTATTGTCCTGTTCATTCATATTAATGCTCATGCTCACGTTACTCTGTCCGCTGCTAATACCCGCGTTGTTTGGTTCATTAGTTATTGTAGTGGTTGTCTGGATTGTTGAAGAAGTCACCGGTGAGGGTTCTTCCTGAATTTCCGATTCCACAATAGTTGAAGATTCAGTAATGTTTGAATCTATTTTCTTCCAGCTGCCTGGCCTCACCACCCACTTACCTTTATTGTTTTGGGAGATTTCCCAGGTAACAGACGAAACATTTCCTTCGGCATCCTTGCCTTGTATGGTTTTTTCAATCGGAAGTATTGCCGCATCCTCAAAAGTGATCTTTACCTTTGCCCATTCGTTATCCAGCACAACATTTTCAACTCTGCTCATAGCCTCTGAATTTATTTTTTTACCATCCATTATAATAAAAAACTTCTCTCCTCCTGATGTGAAAAAAGTAGCTAATGGTTGCTGAGCATTCAATTGCAGTATCATAAAAATTGCTGTAGTCAAAAAAGTTAGTTTTTTCATTTTTTAAAATTTTGCGTCAAAAATATCGAATAGTTTATAATGGCCTAAATTTTTTAAATGGTTTATCAATTATGAGTCCGCTCTGAAAAGTGTTTGAGTAGGTTATCGCGAAGGCGAAGCCTGAAGCAATCTGTTGGTTTACTACACATAAGGATTGCTTCACTGCGTTCGTAATTACGATTAGTGACTTTTCTGTGTGAACTCAATTTTATTGAATCATTATTAAAGTATTTTACTGAATTAAATATTTCCATCGGGTTATTTTTTTTGAAACTTAAATTTTCTATGTTTGCCGCTTTATTCAAAAACCGGGATTAAAAGGTGGAAATCTCCCCAATTCCGGGATTTCATAAATAAAATTATTTGAATGAACAATATCGTTGGTATCCGTCATGAGGATAAATATGTAATGGAGCGGCGTGTGGCAATCATCCCCGGACATGCCAAAAAGCTGATAAGGGAACAGGGATTAACCATTTTAGTGCAGAAATCTCCCAAGCGGGTTTTCACACATGATGAATTTATTGCAGCCGGTGCTGAGGTTGTTGACCGCCTTGAGGCCGCTCCTGTAATTTTTGGAATTAAGGAAATGCCCCTTGATTTTTTTGAAGAGGGTAAAACTTATATCTTTTTTTCGCATGTAATTAAAGGCCAGCCCTATAATATGCCCATGCTGAAAAAAATGATCGAAAAAAAAGTAACCCTTATTGATTACGAAAAAATAGAGGATGAGGTAGGCAAACGGTTGATATTTTTTGGACGCTATGCCGGTCTTGCGGGCATGATCAATTCACTCTGGTCGCTTGGGCAGCGCTTCAGGGAATTGGGAATTGAAACTCCTTTTATAAAGATCAAGCAATCTCATCATTATTCTTCTTTGGATGAAGCCAGAAAAGTGATTTCGGAAGTAGGTCAGGAGATTATTATAAATGGGTTGCCACAGGAAATTACTCCGCTTACCATCGGATTTACCGGTTATGGTAATGTGTCGAATGGCGCGCAGGAAATTGCCGGGCTGCTGCCCATCAAAGAAATTTCACCGGAAGAATTACCGGATTTAAACAAAAAGAAAAACCTGCCGAATAACGTACTTTATAAAGTTGTATTTAAGGAATGGGATATTTCGCAGCCTGTTGACCAAAATACTGAATTTGAGCTTTCAGAATATTACGCCCATCCGGAGAAGTATAATAGCGTTTTTGATCCCTATATCCCTCATCTCACAGTTTTGATGAATTGTATGTATTGGGATGTGAGGTATCCCAGAATCGTCACAAAAGATTATCTTGAAAAACTTTATTCCGGTGGTAATCCAAAGCTGACTGTAATTGGCGATGTCACCTGTGACCGCGACGGATCAATAGAATGTACTCATAAGGGGACTGAAATTGAAGATCCGGTTTTTGTTTATGACCCGTTTACAAGAAAACCGGCTATGGGATTTAAAGGTAAAGGGATCCTGGTGATGGCTGTAGATATTTTACCGAGCGAGTTACCACGCGATTCCTCCATGGCCTTCAGCGAAGCGCTTTTTAAGTTTATTAAACCGATTACAATCGCAGATTATAGTGTTGGATTCGATGAACTAAAATTGCCCAACCCTATTAAAAGAGCAATGATCCTGCATAAAGGAAAATTTACCCCTGCATTCGAATATATTCAAAAATACCTTTAAAAAATTATTCACTATGAAAAATGTATTGATACTTGGCGCCGGACTGGTGGTAAAACCTATCGTCCGGTACCTTCTCAACAAAGGTTATGGTGTTACAGTCGCCACACGGACAAAATCAAAAGCCGATGAAATGATCGGCGGACATCCCAATGGAAAATCAGTGGCCTGGACCGTTGAAGATGAAGCTACTCTTGACCGGATGATCGCTGAACACGATCTTTCGGTAAGTCTCTTGCCTTACGCACATCACGTAATGGTTGCAAAAAAATGTATCTCCCACAAAAAGAATATGGTGACTACATCCTATGTAAAGCCGGCAATGCAGGCTCTCGATGCAGATGCAAAAAAAGCCGGAATTATTATCCTGAATGAACTTGGCCTCGATCCTGGAATTGACCACATGTCGGCAATGCGCATCATTGATCATATCCATGGGAAAGGCGGAAAGGTAGAAGAGTTTTATTCTATTTGCGGTGCACTGCCGGCCCCGGAAGGTTGTAACAATCCTTTCAACTATAAATTTTCATGGAGCCCAAAGGGTGTTGTTATGGCGAGCAACAACGATGCAAATTACCTGAAGCAAGGCAAGACAACTTATGTTCCTACGGAAAACCTGTTTAAAAATCCAATAAAAACAAGCTTCCCTGAAGTTGGGAATTTAGAAATCTATCCGAACCGCGATTCCGTTCCATACATTGATTTGTACGGGATTCCTGAAACAAAAACCATCCTTCGCGGAACTTTCCGCCATCCGGGCTGGTGTGAATCGCTCGACGCAATGAAAGCCCTGAAGCTGACATCGAACGACAAATACAATTTTACCGGATTAACATTTGCCGGAATGGTTGCCCTACTAATCGGAGAAAAAGATTCGTCTGATATTAAAGCCAAAGCTGCAAAATTCCTTGGAATTAAAGCTGATGCCCATGCACTAAAAGCCATTGAATGGTTAGGCCTGTTCGATAACAAACCGATGAACAGGAAAGAAGACACTCCTTTTGAGGTGACCTCAGACCTTATGATCGAAAAAATGATGATCGGCAGGGAAGAAAGAGATATGGTCGTTCTGCAGCATTTATTCCTCGCTTCCTATCCTGATGGTAAGAAAGAAGTAATCAAATCAAGCATGCTCGATTTCGGAACCCTTGCTACCGACACTGCCATTGCACGGACGGTAGCTTTACCGGCGGCAATGGGCGTGGAAATGATCCTTGCCGGAAAAATTACGGTTAAGGGTGTTTACATCCCGGTTTTACCAGGCATCTATAATCCTATTCTCGATCAGTTGGAAACTGTTGGAATTAAGATGGTCGAAGAGTTCGGATTGCCGGAGAGTGCGATGCTGAAATAGATAGAAATATTTTGAGATTGATTGGTAGGAGTTGATTTGGATATTAAAATTTGATCTACTCCGGTAATTCCAAATTGAAGAACGTCATTGCGAACGCAGTGAAGCAATCTGTGCGTTAATAGCAGATTGCTTCATCCGCTTCGCTACTTCGCAATGACTCAAGGACTTTTCCGTGTGGATTAAATTTTCTAATGGGACAAAAGACCCACAAGCGTTTAAATTGTTTGTGGGTTTATTTATTATTTTTGACCCACTTAATTTTTAATGAAATGGCAAAATACGGAAAATGGGTTGGCCTGGGATTGGGATGGGCTTTGGGAGGACCGATCGGCGGATTGCTCGGACTGGCCTTCGGTTCGATGTTCGACGGTATGCAAAGCGGTTCATTTGAATACAAAGGACAGCAACTTTACGGCGCACCGGGAGTGAAACAAACCCGTCCCGGCGATTTTGCTGCAAGTCTCATTGTACTTGCCGCTGCCGTGATGAAAGCTGATGGCAAGGTCTTGAAATCCGAACTGGATTATGTGAAGGACTTTTTTAATCGTCAGTTTGGAGCCAAACTCGCTATTGAAAATATGCTTGTCCTTCGTGAATTACTTAAACAGGAAATCAACGTGAGGGATGTTTCCCAGCAGATTCATACTTACATGGATCATTCATCACGGCTTCAGTTGATCCACTTTCTTTTTGGAATATCTTCCGCCGACGGCCATGTTCATACCCATGAAGTAGAAATGATAAGGAAGATCAGTGATTATCTGGGGATAAGGACGGCCGATTTTGAATCCATCAAGGCCATGTTTTATAAGGACGTTTATGGCGCGTACAAAATCCTTGAAACCACCCCCGATGCCAATGAGGAAGAACTGAAAAAGGCTTACCGCAAAATGGCCACCAAATATCATCCCGATAAGGTAACCCATCTTGGCGAGGAATTCCAGAAGGCCGCCAATGAAAAGTTCCAGAACTTGAATTCTGCTTGGGAGCAGATTAAAAAGGAAAGAGGACTGAAGTAAATTGATATTTGTTGATATTGATGGATATTAATTGATATTGTTGATATTGGAAGATTATACAATAGATGGAAATATATTGAAATAGATGGAAATTTGACATCAGAACTCAAAACCCTGAACTCAAAACTCTTTTAGTCTACCCATTCCGCAAGAAACCCTACTTTTGAAAAAAAATCTTTTTGATAAAATTTAAAGACCAGCGGGTCATCGGGATCTTATTAGCCGCCATAACAGCCTTATTATGGGGTGTACTGGCAATCGGCCTCAAGGTGGCAATGGATTTTCTTGATCCCATGAACATTGTCTGGTTCAGGTTTTTGCTCGCATTTTCAGTTTTGCTTGGCTGGTATGCTTTTAAAAAAACCGCCTATTTAAAGATTCTTTTCCAGCCGCCCATCCTCCTTTTGGTTGCAGCTTTGGGATTAGGGATAAATTACATCGCGTATATGTACGGGTTGAAATATACTTCCGCAGGAACTTCGCAGATCATCATCCAGATAGGCCCCATCATGTTGGGCATGGTCGGATTTATTTTTTTCAAAGAAACCATCAGCCGCCGGCAGGCAGCCGGGTTTTTAATTGCAGGCACCGGGCTGGCGCTTTTTTATTTCGACAATATCCTTCAATATCTTGGCCACGAAGAGCTTTACAACATGGGTATCCTTTGGATACTCGTGGCATCAATGGCATGGGTGGTATATGCGACATTCCAGAAAATGCTCGTAAAAACTTATGCTGCTATGCAACTGAACCTATTTATATTCGGGCTTCCAGTCCTTCTCTTTTTACCTTTTGTAACATTTTCCGGCTTCGTTCAATTGACTTTTTTAAATTGGATGCTTCTGGTATTCCTGGGTCTGAACACCCTCATCAGCTATGGCTGCCTCACCCTTTCGTTTAAATACCTCGAAGCCAATAAAATCAGCATGATCATCACCATGAATCCCATCATTACTTTTCTAATGATGGGCTTTGCAGCATATTTTGAATTATCCTGGATGCAACCCGAAGTGCTATCAATCAAAAGCGGACTTGCCGCATTGCTGGTGATTGTCGGAGGAGTATTAGCCGTAGCTTTTGCCAACCCTAAAAAGAAGAAAGAAATTAAGGAATGGCTTTCGGTTCATGATAAAAAAAGTGATAAATAAAATGTTTCGGGTTCCGGGTTCCGGGTTCTGAGTTCTGGGTTCTGGGTTCAGAGTTAAGAGTTAAGAGTTCCGGGTTTCACGTTTTGAGTTGCCGACTGCTAACTGCTCTCGCCTTCGGCGAGACCGACTCTCAACTGCCGCTGCTTCTGCCGCTGCCACTGCTACTTCTTCTCCTAACTCTTCTTACTCTTCTTCCTGTCATGCTCGTCTAAAATGATCTTCCGCAAGCGATACCATTTGGGTGTAACTTCGAGGTATTCATCGTTTTTGATGTATTCCATGGCTTCTTCCAGTGAGAATTTCAGAGCCGGTGTGATCACGATTTTATCGTCGGAACCGGAAGCCCGCATATTCGAAAGTTTCTTTGTTTTGATCACATTCACCACAATATCCTCCTGACGGGTGTTTTCGCCAATCACCTGTCCGGCGTACACTTCTTCGAAGGGGTCAATAAAAAACCTTCCCCTGTCCTGAAGTTTTTCGATTGAGTATGCAATGGCGGTACCTGTTTCCATAACGATCAAGGAGCCGTTCCGGCGGTTTGTAATTTCACCTTTCCAGGGTTCGAACCCTTTAAAGCGATGGGCGATGATGGCTTCTCCTTCGGTTGCCGTGAGAATAGGATTTCTTAAACCGATAACCCCCCTTGAAGGAATCGTGAATTCGAGTAATATCCTGTCGCCCTTGGTTTCGATAGTCAGGATATCGCCTTTGCGTTTGGTAACAATTTCAATGACCCTTCCAGAAAAAGCCTCCGGCACGTGCACTGTCAGCCTCTCGATGGGTTCATGTCGGATCCCGTCAATTTCTTTGACAATAACATTAGGCTGCCCAAGCTGAAACTCATATCCCTCGCGCCTCATGGTTTCGACTAGGATTGAAAGATGAAGAATGCCTCTTCCATAAACAATAAATTTATCCGGTGAACCGGTTTCTTCCACCCTCAGTGCAAGGTTTTTTTCCGTTTCCAGGAAAAGCCTGTCGCGGATGTGCCTTGAAGTGACGTATTTGCCGTCTTTCCCGAAAAAAGGAGAATTATTAATGGTAAACAGCATGCTCATGGTAGGCTCATCAACTGCAATATGAGCCAACCCTTCGGGATTTTCAAAATCTGCAATGGTATCGCCGATGTCGAAATTCTCAAGTCCGAACACAGCACAAATCTCACCTGCTTCCACCTCCCATTTCACTTTTACTTTACCCAGCCCTTCAAAAAGATACAATTCTTTAATGGTGGATTTAAGTATGGTTCCGTCCTTTTTAACCACAGACACCTGCATCCCTGCTTTAATAGTTCCTCTCGAAACCTTTCCAACAGCTATCCTGCCCATGTACGAGCTATAATCAAGCGAACTTATCTTCATCTGAAGTGTGCCCTGTTTCACTATATATTCCGGAACATAGCTGATAATGGTATCCAGCAAATAACTGATATCGCTTGCCGGCTCTTTCCAGTCCTTTGCCATCCAGCCCTGCTTGGAAGAACCGTAAACAGTAGGAAAATTGAGTTGCTCCTCTGTTGCTTCGAGGTTGTACATGAGTTCAAAAACTGCTTCATGGACTTCGTCGGGCGAACAGTTGGGCTTATCCACTTTATTTATGACGACTATCGGCCGAAGACCCAATTCAAGAGCTTTCTGCAAAACAAATCTAGTCTGGGGCATCGGGCCTTCAAAAGCATCTACAAGCAACAGCACGCCATCTGCCATATTGAGAACCCTCTCGACCTCGCCGCCAAAATCAGAGTGACCGGGCGTATCTATGATGTTTATTTTAATGCCGTTATACATCACGCTGACATTTTTGGCAAGAATGGTAATTCCCCTTTCCCTCTCCAGGTCATTGGAATCGAGGATCAGTTCGCGGATTTCCTGGTTATCCCTGAAAAGTTTGGCCTGGTAAAGTATTCTGTCCACCAATGTGGTTTTACCGTGATCAACATGAGCGATGATTGCGATGTTCCGAACGTTCTTCATTATATTTATTTAAACAGTGCATTAACGGGCTTTAGCCCAATATTAAAAAAATTTCCGGAGTAGACTTGAGGCTCCAGGTTTCATTTCACCATAAGTGAGACGGATTTCGGGTTTCAGTTTGCATTAACCGATTCAACTATTTCAACCAAACAATCAAATCAAGTCGGTCTCGCCACAGGCGAGAGCAGTCCACAGTCGGCAATAAGTAATCAACAAGTTCAACCTAATTAACCAAATTCAACCAATTTAACCGATTTAACCAATCAACAATTTAACAGTCTCTCTAATCAAACTCCAAATTCTCCAGTATTCCCATACCCTCTTCAGCTTCATAAAAAACTTAATCTATGCTCCGGAGAAAAGAGTCCGCGAAAGTAGTACTTTAAGTCATTCCTTTGACAGTTAAACATTTATATTCAGCGAATTGTTTGTATATGACATAAAACCAGGGGGTGCTGATGGATTAAAGATAGTTATCAATTGGTTTTCGGGCTTACCCGGATATTACCTTTTTAACGAACTTTGCTGCAATATTTTTTGAAATCACTCTTAAAATGAATTACAATTTCGACGAAATCATTGACCGAAAAAACACAGCCTGCCTTAAATGGGATTATTCGAAGGAATTTCTTGGCGAAGATGATGTGATTCCAATGTGGGTAGCCGATATGGATTTTAAGACCCCGGATTTTATTTCGGATGCAATAAAGAAAAGGGCAAACCATGAAATCTACGGCTATTCAGCCAGGCCCGAAGGATATTTTACTTCAATTATAAACTGGCTTGATAAAAAGCATCATTGGAAAGTCGAAAGGGAATGGATCATCTTCAGTCCGGGAATAGTGCCGGCAGTCAATCTTGCGGTTCTTGCATTTACTCAACCCGGCGATGAAATTATTGCCCAGCCTCCGGTTTATTTTCCGTTTTTTTCGGCAGTAAAGGATCACGGAAGGATATTGGCTTATAACCAACTGAAGCTTGAAAACGGGCGGCTTTCAATGGATTTTGAGGATCTTGAAAAAAAGATCAATACCAAAACCAAAATGATCATCATTTCCAATCCGCATAATCCCGGTGGCAGTGCCTGGACGAAGGCCGAACTTACCCGGCTGGCTGAAATCTGTATCGCAAAAAATGTTTTAATTCTCTCGGATGAAATTCATTCCGACCTTGTATTTAAACCAATTCATCATACCGTAACAGCAACCCTTTCAAAAGAAATTGCCGACAGGACGATAACCATGATCGCTCCCAGCAAAACTTTCAATCTTGCAGGACTTTCCACGTCCTCTGTCATCATTTCCAATCCTGAACTTCGAAACGCATTTAAACGGTCTTTGGAAAATCTCCATCTCGGACAGGGAAATATTTTTGGCGCTGTTGCCTCTGAAGCAGCATACAGTCATGGAGAGGAATGGCTTGAGCAAATGATGGATTACCTGAAAGGAAATCTGGCTTTTATAGATGATTATCTAAAAAGAAATATTCCGGGAGTTAAGATGATTACCCCGGAAGCAACTTATATGGTTTGGCTCGATTTCAGGGATTTGAACCTGAAAGGTAAGGATTTAAGGGATTTCGTTTTAAAAAAGGCTAAGCTTGGCCTTGTTGACGGTTCGATATTCGGTCCCGGCGGGGAAGGCTTTCAGCGCATGAACATCGCATGCCCTCAAAGTATTATAGCAGATGCCATGCACAGGCTTGAACATGCAATAAAAAATCAGTTATGAACCAGAGAGATGAAGAACGGCTGATCATGGATTATTTCAGGAAAAATTATCCTGATTTTCCGAAAGGGATTCTTGAAAAATCCGAATCGCCTGATTTTATACTTCGTCAGAATCATCATTATTCCATTGGCATTGAGATCACCAGGCTGCATGAAGCCGGACTGCCAAAGAACAATCCTGGATTTCCCGTCGCCGAGCTGACATTTGAAAATATTGAAGCTTCTGTAAAGAACAAGGAAGGAAAGCTTGCCCTTTACCGAAAAAAGAAAATCAGCTATTTCTGGCTGATCATAACCACTGATTATATTCGCAATCCGGAACCGGCAAACAATTCGGATTTTATTACCGGGTGGGAAATAAACTCAGGATTTCACAAGGTTTTTCTCTTTGATTTGTTCGAAAAGAAAATCTATTCGCTAAGGAAAAAACAGGGATCATGATAACCGGTGGTTATTCATTTTAATAGTTTACCAGTTCGTAGTTTGCATTTCGTCCGCTTTGTTTTTCGGATTGCAAAATGCCTTTTTCTACCAGGTCTTTTATGTCACGAAGGGCCGTATCTGTAGAGATTTTGGTTAATTTTGCCCATTTTGAAGTTTGCAGTTTGCCGTCAAAACCGTCGAGAAGTTTATTTAGCATTAAGCGTTGTCGTTCGTTAATGGGCGTGTGTTCGTGCAGTTTCCAAAATTCTGCTTTACGCAAAATCTTCTGCGTTGTTTTTTCGGTTTCCTGCAAAGCGTTTTTAAGGCAATGTAAAAACCAGTCGAGCCATTCGGTAATGTCGTTTGAGCAATACTGCACTTTTTGCAATACTTCGTAATAGCGTTTTCGTTCAGCCAGAATTTGGCCCGACATACTGTAGAATCGTTCTCCGCTGCCTTCGGCTCTGGCAAGTAACAAATCGGTGATGGCTCTTGCAATTCTACCGTTGCCGTCCTCAAACGGGTGAATGATAATAAACCAGAAGTGTGCAATGGCGGCTTTTAACACCGAATCTATATTTTCATCGCTATTAAACCAGGTTAAAAACTTGTCCATTTCAGGTTTTACCAGCTCTGATTTAACGGCTTCGTAATGAATTTTTTCTTTGCCCATTGGGCCCGAAACTACTTGCATTTCGCCTGTGCGGTATTGTCCTACTTCAATTTTGTAAGGTCCGCTGTGTCCTGTGGGAAAAAGTGCTGCGTGCCAGCCAAACAAACGTTTTTGGGTAAGTGGTTTTTGGTAATTTTGCGTGGCATCCAGCATCATTTCCACCACACCTTCTATGTGGCGGCTGCTGGGGACTAAACCTGCTGTGTTGATGCCCAAACTCCTGGCAATGGAGGATCGTACCTGGCTATAATTGAGCATTTCGCCTTCTATTTCTGATGATTTTACCACATCGAGCGTAAGAGTGGTAAGCGTAGCTTCCTCTTTAGCAGAAAAGCCAAGTGCGTTCATTTGCCCGCTTATTTTACCCTGGGTGTTGCGTACCTCGCCAAACACAGTATTTATGGCTTTGTCTTGCCAGGTAAACTGCGTCCAGTTTTTATATTGATAAATATATTTTGCCATTGCTAAATCTTACTTTGCGGCAAATATACAAATTATTTACCGCATATTTGCGTCGTTTAAACGAATTTTTCACCGCAAATCCTTCAGAACTTCGAGTGGTCTTTCTATCATTGGCTATACCGGTTCGTATAAGAATAGTAGCCGACTGTGTGGCACTTTCCTGTCAAGTTACAAGAAAGTTGAAGTGGGCTACAAACCTTGATTTTACAACTATTTCGGCTATTATTTTTATTTCAGGAACGGTAAGCCATCCGGAAATTACCCATTGGGAAATAAACTCAGGATTTCACAAAGTTTTTCTTTTCGATATATTTGAGAAGAAAATCTATTCGCTAAGGAAAAAATAGCGATCATGATTTATTCAAAAGTTACTATCTCATTCCTTTTCATCTTTATTGGTTCTGTAAGTTTATAATAATCTTCTTTATCTAAAAGTTTCATTCCGATTATGAGTTAAATTTGTTTTGTTTCCTTAACACCCTTAATTAATAGCCATAGCATTATTGAAATTTCTCCTAAAGTCCAAATGGGCGTTGCAATTTGGAAAACAAGAGCCTGGTAATTGGGAAGAAGCAGATGTGTAAAACAATGTATGACATAGGCAATGCCGTTAAGAATTAAAAATATTCCCAGTATGCGTGGTATAAACCCTGACTTATAAACTAAATAACCAAATGGAAAAAGCCAAAGCCCCCAGAACATTTCTAAGGTTATTGTTACATAGTCATTTATTTTTAAAAACAATATTGCCATATCTTGTCTCTGACTAAGTTCGAATGTTGTCAAAATATTGCCTTTAAAAAGCATCAGGGAAGTAATATTGAGTGCCTCCGTAAAAAAACCGACGGGAATTTGCACAATAACTAATGCTACCAAAAGTTTAGCCTGACGCTCGTTTACATGTTTGAACAATCGGTACAGTGTCAAACCAATAAACAGCCAAACGGTGCTGCTGATAATACTATTAATTATACCCGTTCGAAATACAAACTCATTGTCAAGGATTTTATTGGCAGTAGCAACGGTATCACCCGGCACAATAGTTTTTGATGGAACATACATAAGGCCATAGATGGCTGTTATTACCCAAATAAGATACAGAAGTCCGGCAAGCCGTGCAGTCTTTTTGAGTGAGTGTACCTTATTTTCCATATTGTGATTCTATTTTATCTTTATCGCATCTGCCTGTCTTCCGCCCTGATTCATAATTGCTTTCGTTACTTTGCCCGAATCGCCCTTGACAAATTCAAGCTGCGCATCATTAACTTTCAAAAAGAATTTATTTTCCGTATCGGCAAACATTTCAATTTTGTCCTGTCCCTCTCCTTGTATGAAAAGCTTGTCTTGCTCTTTGGTTACTAAAAAAGAGAATACAGATGGAATTTCATATTCACCAACATAAGTTTCCAATATCTTTTCATCCACTTTTATTCCGTTGGGGTCAGGGACAGGTTTATTGGTTTTATTCCAAACCTCGTTTCCGTCCAGTTTTTGGGTTATTAAATTTTCAATTTTACCCTCTGTATTTCTTGAAAATTCTATCGTTTGCATTGCATTATCATCAAAGAAAAACCTATCCTTTTGATAAGCTTTCAATATAGATTTTGGTCCTCTGCCAAGTTGTGAATACAACTGATTTTCTGACACAGTAATGATTCGCTGCTGACTTTTTTCATTTTCATAAAGGCCTGTATAGCCTTGTAAAATCTCATTTTCTACGGGTATTTCTTTGTATTCGTAAGTTTTTCCAGTGGTAAGGGCTGCCAACTTTGAAGCAATTTCCTTTGGGTAATTGCAATCACAATTGGAGAAAATAGCTACAAAAACATCTTCTTTGGGCAAATAAATTTCAATCGTTCCAAAACCTGTGATAAGACCGCCATGCCATATTGAAGGGTTTTCATAAACATAACCTAAACGCCAGCCATAGCCGTAATCTGTTTCTTTTCCATCTGTGAGTTTATACCTTGTAAAGGCTTTATCAAGGTTTTCCTTTTTTACCAGTTTATAGGAATGAACGGCCTGATGCCATTTAAAAAAATCTTCTACCGTGGATTGTATTGCACCTGCCGAGAAAACATGGGTAATGTTCCGGGGTTGGGAGTTTTCAAAACCATTATCACCAATACTATAAGCACCAACTCTGTTTTTTATGATTTTTGTGTCACTAGCGTAAAGTGATTTGGTCATTCCAAGTGGTTTGAAAAAATTTTCTTCAAGGTATTCCGAATATGGTTTGCCAGTAATTTTTTCGATGATATAACCCAGTAAAAAATAGCCTGAATTACTGTATTCCCATTTTGTACCTGGGGCAAAAAGCATCGGTAAGTTCTTGAAAAAGTCAATCACTTCGTTTGGTGTGCATTCCAATGCAAGCTTCTTTTCAGGGTCTTTCATACCTGAAAAATTATGAATACCCGATGTATGCGTCAGCAAATGCTCAATCGTGATTTTATTTCCCTGTGTCGGATAATCGGGAATATACTTTGTGATTTCATCCTTCAAATTCAATTTTCCCTGTTCCATCAATTGTAATATCGCCATTGCAGTAAATTGTTTACCAATAGAGGCAATCCAGAAAACGTTATCCACTTGCATAGGTGAGTTTAATTCCAAATTAGCCATTCCGAATGCTTTCTTATAAATAATCTGGCCATTGCGGGAAACCAAAACAGTTGCTCCCGGTTCATTAGTTTTGAATTGTTCCGACAGTATTTTGTCAAAGTAGGCGGCAAGTTGCTCATCGTCTTTTTGTTGAGCATAAGTAAGGTTAAACAAAAGTCCAAATGCGAGAATTAGTATATGTTTAATTGAATTCATGATTTTTTTAGTTATTATTAATGTAATTTTTTGTGAGAATGAGTAAACTATTTTTTCTAATGACGACTAATGTGGATGCTCCGGTCAGTTATTGTCAAACCATCAACACCTTTATATCAGGGAAGCCCATCAGTTTGAGAATAAAATAGGTGACTGCAGCTTCGCTGGGATCGTCGGAGTAGCAAACAAGTTCTGCATATCTTGGTACTCCCGCCTTTGAAAGAATTTTCCAGATATCTATCGCAGCTTTGGGCGTACCGTCTGTATTCAGGAGATCAGTGTACGGGACATGAACAACTTTGCCTTCCTGGGCTTTAACTGGGATATTCTTCCCCGAAGCAATAAATACCTTTGGATAATGGCCTTGGGTACTCTTCGAGTCATCAATGATTATGCCTTCGCGGAAATTACCGGAATAATTTGTGGGAAGTATTGATAAGTCGCCGGGTCCCTTTTTGGTGCCCACAACAGTTGAATCCTTTGTAACGGTGAAACCAAGTTTCTCCCATTCACCAATAGAGTTAATGAAGACAGATACTTTTTTCTGTCCCAATTTCTCTAGCACAAGGAATGCCAGAGCCGCATCCCTGGTTAATCCTTCGCCTGAAATTAATACTAATTCCTGATTCATATTTACACCAATCGTACCTAGAATTTCAGCTATCTTGCCCGGATTGTTGAAATTGCTTGTGAAAATTTCAATTGGGATGTTAAGCGCAAAAGGCAAATGTCCCTGGTTGTATGCAGCTACAGGCCGTACATCCAAGATGGTGATGTTTGAGATTCCGTACATCCTTGCCATCTGACCGCCCCAAAACTGCAGCCACTGTGATTCTCTCATCAGGAACGGGGCATCGTATGTCCAGATAGGGAGCTCTCTTTGATCGGACACCCATTCCAATTGAGAGCCAGGGTAAAGTTTCACCATAGGGTAATCCAGCAGAAACTTAAGTGCGAAGAAAGGCACACTGGCGGCTATTCCACCACCGCAAGTGGTGTAAATATGCTGTTCTGGATTGATGTCCAAATAAGCAAGAATTTTTTTTATTTCTTCAATGGATTTGAAGGTCTTATCAGGATTGTAAAAATCGGCACTAGGCAGCATGATGGCATTTGGGATATGGCCCGGCTTGCTAAAGAATTGGAGTCCTCCATAATGCCAGTCGGGATCCAGGGCTTCTAATAAAACATTGTTTTGAGGATCTCCGCAGGCTGTAAGGAACTCCGGCAGCTCAACCCTTACTTTTTCGTTAATCCTCCTGATGGTGAAAGAACCTTTCTTCGGTACAGGTGTCGGGTCCTTCGTAACCGGCATTCCTGACTCCTGCCACTTTGAGAGCCCACCGTCCAGAATGAAAAGGTTTTTTGACGGGAACCCGTAATAATGTAGAGAGAAAAAGAGCCTTGAGGCCATGAAAGTGCCACCCTGATCATACATGACTATCTTTTTCCCGGGACTTATTCCCCAGGACTGATAATGTTTTTCTATCTCAGCGACAGGTATTTCATTGACACCATAGGTAAATATATCGTAACTGATAGCGCCTGGAATGTGTTTTGTAGCGTATATCTGGGTGGGTGACGCATCAAGTAACACGACACCAGCATTTTTAAGATTTTTCTCAAGCCAGGCGACGCTGACTAGGTTTCCTCTGATTCCTTCTTGCGCCATCAAAGGTTGCAACAGGAGTATGCAGACTGCAAAAGAAAGAAGAAAGCAATACTTCAAAATCTTCATTACATTGATCTTCAGATCCTCTAAAATTCTAACGGACATTTTGTTTGTGTTCATTTTTTCTCGTTTTTAATTATCAATTATTTAGCTTGGGTAGAACTTTCAGTTCCAAACATTTCAAAAGGTCCTACACTGAAATTATCGTTAAAAAAATACATTATAAGAATTAAGTAAGCAATAAATCCCAGAATGATAAGCATCTGCGCACCGGATGTTTTTTGAATATCATGTTTTGATTTTGAATCGCAAACTTCGCCTGGGCAGTATTGAGTCTTTTCTCCATAAAATATTGAATAAAATATACATCCTAAACAAATGCCAAACGCTGTTTCAAAGAATAAGAATATAAGGCAGACCAGACAGATAATGCCTGTTATGGGGCTGTATGAATTTACTACCACCATAAGAGTGAACATAGTAGTTGCCAAAACTACACCAATCAGCCAGGCAAACCTTTTTTGTTTAGCCCCAACATATTCTGGGGCTTGATTCCGGACAATCAGTCGACCGATTATTAAAGAAGGAGAAAATTTAGTATTAACAAAAACACGTACAACTATATCTGTCAGGAATATTGTAACCGCATACTTTATCATTAAAAAATCCCCCTTAAGAATTGCTACCAATACAGATATAAACATAATTAAAAACAGTAATCCCGCTGTTGCTCTTATTTCCCGTTCATTTAAAACCGGGGTATTAAATCCTGCAACATCTTCACCGAATTTTATAATTTCATTTCCCTTTTTTATAAGTCTGACCTTTCTATTCATGATGCAGTTTTAATTTGAAATGTAATTTAATTTGAAGTTATTTTATTAATTCCTGGGACTAGTTCCAAGTAATTATCGGGCAATTATAAATAAAAAATCAGAGCTTAAAAGCTTGTGGCGATAGACAACAGGTTAAAGTATACTAACATCATATTTAAGTCAATAAAGAATTTGAACAGTTAAATAATTAAGAGGTAGTTTTGATGATGGCAATGCATTTAATTTTTAGGATTGACTTTTTGGCGTTCTTTGTGTGCCTCAAAAGACAATTACAGAGATTTTAAATTAGAGGGATAGATTAGCCTGATATTATTTCACAAATTGATTAGTAAGATGAGCATATCATTCAATAAAGAGCGATTTAAGTTTTACCTATGGGTAGGCGCCGTTTGGTTATTGTTGTGGATCTTTAATAGTTTCACAAATCATTCCGAAGTATTTGCTCAACAATCATTGAATGAAATCTGGCGGGTTTTCTATATTGTTGTTACTAACTTCATTTTCTATGAGTATAGCCTCCCTTTTATATTAAAGAAAAGGTCAAATATTCTTTCCAATACCCTAATCGGAATTTTCCTTATAGCGCTACAACTGATATTAGTTTCCCTGGGCTTGTATGCCTGGAAATCTCTTGGACTACAGTTACATTTTTATACATCTTTAAGGCAAGTTACCTTAAATCCTGGTGGAGCCTACGATTATATTATGGAGGAAGTCTTTTATCAAGCCCAGGGCGGCATTACTTCACTTTTCTTTTTTGGGCTTGCAAAACTTTTTTATGACAATTTCAAATTAAGGCAAACTACGCAGCAACTGCGTCTTGAAAAGCAGGAAGCAGAATTGAACTATCTCAAGTCACAAACGAATCCGCATTTTTTATTTAATACATTAAATAATATTTATTCGTTGGCAAGGGATAAATCCGACCTTGCTCCTGAATCAATTTTACGTCTTTCTAAAATCCTGCGATTCATGCTCTACGAAACCAGTGGAGCGTTTATAAGTGTTGAACAGGAATTGGAAATTATCCGCAACTATATTGCCCTTGAAAAATTACGTTACGATGATTCTTTACATGTCAATTTTAACTTTGACATTGAAGATATGAAACAAACCTTACCGCCACTGTTGCTGATCCCATTAGTTGAGAACGCGTTCAAACATGGCGTTTCTGAAACAAGGAATCAGCCATTTATTGATATTCGGCTTTCAATTAATCAAGGGAAGTTAGAGTTTGTTGTAAAAAATTCTATCGAAGCATTTCCCGGAGAAATGATTGTAAAAGAAAATATTGGTCTTTCTAATCTGAAACGCCAACTGGAATTGCTTTATACAGATTACAATTTATCTGTTCAGCAAGGCGAATCTCTGTTCACTGCGAATTTGAAAATTAATCTTTCAAGCCATGTCTAAAATAAAGTGCATTATAATAGAAGATGAGCCATTAGCAGTAAAAGTTTTATCAGATTATATCCTGCAAGTGCCGTTTCTGGAATTACAGGAAATTTTTAAAGATGCTATTCAGGCCTCTGACTATCTGCGGGACAACCATACCGACCTGATTTTTTTAGATATTCATCTGCCAAAATTAAAAGGAATGGCATTTTTAAAAACGCTTACCCATTCTCCAGCAGTGATTATTACAACCGCTTACCATCAGTACGCAGTGGAGGGATTTAATCTTAACGTTACAGATTACTTGTTAAAACCATTTGGTTTTGAGCGTTTTTTAATGGCAGTTACTAAGGTAAAAGCAGCAGGAATCGAAAATCAAAAATCAAATGAAAGCCAGGAGATCAAAGATTTTATATTTCTTAATGTGCATAAAAAGAAGGTAAAAATCTTATTCACAGAGATTGTTTATATCGAGAGCCAACGGGAATACGTCAAAATCGTCACAACAAAAAATGAATACATTTCGAAAATAAGCACACATGAAATTGAGAGTCTTTTACCTTCAAATCTTTTCAAACGGATTCACAGATCTTTTATAGTTTCGATTAACAAGATAGAATCATTTACAGCAGAAATAGTTGAGGTTAATGGAGTATCTATTCCCATTGGCAGGGATTACCGGTCTATTTTTACAGGTTTTTAAAATCTTCATTTCTGATAGCATTTTTACTCAGTCCTCGATTGCTTCAATACCAAGCTGCTTAAGTCGCTCAAGGTTTTCTTTCATGACTTTGAGCTGTTCCTGAGAGTGTCCCTGCCAATCTGTGACCTCGTCAGAGACCCGAAGCGGATTCCGGGAGCGGTATGACTTTGTTGAATTACCAGGCAACCTTTTGTCCATCAAATTGGGGTCATTTTCAATCGGGCCAGTCGGCTCTACTATATAAATTCTGCCGGGTCCTTCGCCCAGGGCAAGTTCGGCTCCCCAAACAGCAGTATCCAGGGTGGCGGTTAAATAGACATAGGACGCCTTTTTCTCTTACTGAAGTTTGAATTAAATCCGGGTTCAATGAGGTCTCCCGGCTTATCATTTCAAAAGTCAAGGCTTAGCTTTAGATGTCCACCCAATCCCTCTCTTACAATTCTCATCAGAGTTGTCAGGCGGATATCACTTGCGTCATTCTCGATCCTCGAAATATAATTCTTTGTTGTCCCAGTTTTCTCAGCGAGTTCAGATTGTGTCATATTTCTTTGTTTACGGGCTTCCTGAATCAGCACTCCAATTTTAAATGCTTCAAACTCCTCTTCGTATTTGTCACGGGAAGGAGTCCCTTTTTTCCCATATTTTTTGTCTAAGTGGTCGTCCCACGAGACAAAATTATTTTTTTCGTCTTTCTTCATAGTATCTTTGTTTTAACAGTTTTGCTCTTTCAATTTCATTCTTTGGTGCCTTGTCAGTCTTTTTTTGAAATCCGTTGATCAGAATTACAAGATTTCCCTCGTCGAAAAAACAGAATATCCTGTATATATTACTTCCAACTTTTACACGGATCTCATATAGTCCAAACTCTCCCTCTATATGTTTGAAGTACTTCTCAGGAATGATCCTCAGTGTTCTTACAAGTCCGATTACCCAGTCAATTTTGTCTTGTACTTTCCTTTTCTGGGCATTATAAAAATTCCAAAATTCAGTCCCGTAAACAATGATCTCTCTTTTGAAAACTTCGTTCATTTTGCAAAGTTACCTAAATGGACAACACGAGTTAAGTTTTTACAATTATTCTTCACGCCTTGCTTTTCCCAGGCATTACCTTCAACTTCTTAGTGTTTTATCCGCCCTCTCCCCAAGCCAGAGGTCCAAAGGCAGGAAGGAAGTTTGAATTAAGATAAATGTGATTAAAAATAATCAAAGGGTGATTAAATTTTTTGAAATTTCCTTTGGCCGGATAAATAAATATCTTTGTGCAAAACAAGCCTTTTATGACAAAGTTGAGTGTAAACATCAATAAAATTGCTACCATCCGCAATGCGAGAGGAGGTAATATGCCGGATGTGCTGCAGGCGGCAAAGGATTGTGAACGGTTCGGCGCCCAGGGTGTGACGGTTCATCCCAGGCCGGATGAACGGCATATCCGCTACCAGGACGTACGTGACATCAGGCCGGTGATAACCACCGAATTCAATATCGAGGGCTATCCTTCAGAAAGCTTTATCAGCCTCGTTCTTGAAGTTAAACCCCACCAGGTCACGTTGGTACCCGATCCGCCCGGAGTTCTTACTTCAAATGCCGGATGGGATACGATAAAAAACGAAACTTTCCTGAAAGAGGTCATTGCATTATTCAGGAAAAACAACATCAGGACTTCCATTTTCATTGATGCCAACCCGGAAATGATACGGAATGCGGCAAAGACAGGCACCGACAGGGTGGAGCTTTATACCGAGAGCTATGCAAAAAACTATCCTGTCAATAAGGAAGATGCGATCGGGCCGTTCATTGTTGCAGCTAAAATTGCAAGTGAAGTGGGATTGGGATTGAATGCCGGCCACGATCTCGACCTGAACAACCTGAAATATTTTGCACAAAATATTCCCGGAATACTGGAAGTTTCAATTGGCCACGCCCTGATTTCGGATGCACTGTATTTCGGACTTGAAAATGCCATTCAGCTATACCTGAGGCAACTCAGGGTCTGATGGCTTAGGATGCGCAAGCAGGTTTGAAAACAACAACGCATTAAAGAAAGCATAAAATACAACCCCTGCCTGGCGTTCAAGCATGGATTCGACAAGGAGGTTAAAGGAAAACAATAAAATAAAGATCGTATAAAGAAAATTCCTTTTTCGGAAAGTATAAATCACAGGTAAAAAAAGACTCCCAACCAAGACTATAAACCCGGTTATTCCTATGGCTAAAGCCGTCTGCAGATACTGATTGTGGGAATTCAAATGATCGGCATGTGCCATGGTAATATTTTTTTCTTCATATTTTGTTTGCAATGCGGCCTTCACATCGCCTGTCCCGACCCCGAAAACCGGATGCAGGCGGATGATTTCAAGCGCCGATTTCCATATCAGTATGCGTATTTCGGAACTATTGTCTGCCTGTTTAGTACTATTACCCTGGGTTTCCAGAACTTTCCCGGCTTCGATGAACCGGGAATATGTTTGCGGAGACAGAAGATTCATTACTATAAAAGAAGCCAATAACAATGTGATCAAAATCGCCGGGTTTATTTTTTTTTGGAATTTTGAAAAGATCACCAATAAAAGCGCAAGTAAATAAGCCAGCGCCAAACCGATAATACTTGCCTTTGAACTCAGAAGTACGATCATACCCTGAAAAAGGATAATCACCATGATAATGACGGTTCTTTTAAAAGCATTAAGGTTGTTGTCCATAATTAGCTTATGGATAAGGATAATGATGGCAAAACCGAAGTACATCGCAATGTAACTTGGGTGATGCATCATTGAAAGATTGGAATAATAGAATTCCCTGATATCGAAGCTATGGAAATAACGGTAAATCGCGGCATTTACCAAAAGTAATGCACTTATAATGCAACCGGTAATATAAGCTTGAAAGATTTTTTCAGAAAATTTGGCATTGAATGATTCGAAGTTTATTGTCGAAAAAAGAAGCGGAAAAAACAAGAGTGATAATTTTACCTCCAGGTCGAATAAAGCGCCTGATTGCCCGGTTAGCTGTGTTGAGTAAAATGTACCAATGATGTACAATATGAATAATGACGAAAATGCAAGTATGAATTTGTTTTTAACAGAATTCCTGATCCGGCTTAATTTTTCAGAAAAGTTCATCTCCATCAACCAGTTTAATCCAACCAGCGCAATTACCGGAGGAACCAGCTTGTCGTGAAGAGGCAAAACAAAGGCAATCGCCGGTAGCAGGAAATAATAAATCTTTTCTGATGTTGAAGGTTTAATCAATGGCATTTATACAAATGATTTTAGAATATAATTTTCAGATCAATTCATTGATATTGTCTTTTAAAAAAGCAATTACTTTTTGGGGATCATCCGCTTCCGTGGGCAAGTTTTCAATATGTTGCGACAGGTACAGGGCATTCGGAACCGATCCGGCAACCAAATCCCATTGTTCCCAATCCTTTTTAACCGGGTATAATGGAGAGCAAAACCAATCCCCAAGTTCAATTTTTGATTTTATTGCAAGTTCATCGAAAAGCTGGCGATCCTTCACCAATACCGGATATTTTAAGAATGCATGATCGGGGTGCAATTCAGGTGACACATGATATTTATGGTTCTCCAAAAGGAATCGGGTGAACAATCCGGCATTAGACTTTCTCTTTTTCAATAACTGATCAAATGTTTTCAGATTTTTAATACCCTTATTAATCTGAATTTTTGAAATTCCTTTAAAGTAAGAACCAGGCATTACGACCGAATTCAGCTCAATTCCCTGGCTCGATCCAATCACCAGGTTGTGTTTGCTTAAAATGCGGTACAATGATCTTAATTTCCAGTAATTCGAAGAATTTACAAGATAGTCCTTCGAAAAAAGCAGTGCGGATAACATAAGGTGCTCCCGGAAGCCGGGTTTTATTAAATCCTGGTTTATCTTCATCAAATCAGGGATGATCGCCTTGTTATTTACCTGGGCAAAACCGCCGATACCTGTTGAAAACGGTTTATTCCATTGCGTCGAATAAAAAGCTGCATCGCAATAGGAGCCATTTGGCCTGCCTTTAAAACTTCCACCAAATCCATGCGTGCAATCTTCAATAGTATAAATATTCCCCAATTTCGCAAAATCTGAAATTACATCTACCTGTGAAGATAGCCCAAAAGTGTTCTGAACGAGTATAACCCTGGTTTTTGAAGTTACGGCGAGCTTATAACTTTCAAACGATGGATTCATCGTTTTATGTTCAACATCAATATAAACCGGCTTAGCGCCCAAATATTTGATCGCATTTGCAACTACCACACACGTGAATCCCGGCATGACAATCTCATCCCCTTTACCGATTCCCATACTTTTTAAAAGCGCATAAAGAGCAACTCTTCCTTTCCAATAATAAAAAATGTCAGGATTCTTTAATATTCCTGTTAACAGTTCCCTGTAATAAGTTTCAGACATGATGTGAAAATAATTTATCAATTCTTAATAATCCAATTAAGGATCCAAAACCATAGGAAAAATGTAATACATAAAATCCCCGGACAAGGTAAGTCAAGCCCGAATCTTTGCTTTTTAGCTTTAATGAAACCATCAAAATAAAAATATTATACAAAGCAAATGTTAATATAGGAATCAACATAAAATAACCTGATAGTGAAACCAGAAAAAACGGTATGATCAACGACAGCAGAAACAATAACGGAACAAAATGCCTTAAACTCAGGGAAGAAAACTTTTTGGTAATGTACACGGTTAGAATATTCCAATAACCATTGCGGAAATTATTCAGAGCCAGATCAGTAAATGTTTCCCTGGCATAATAATTACAGGTAACTCCTGAAACCAGGAAAATTTTTCTTTTCGCTTTGAGAATTCTTTTTGAAAGTTCGATATCATGGTTCCTTACCAGTTTTTCATTATACAAACCGCTTACTTTAAAAACTTCCTTTTTATAAATTCCAAAGGGCACCGTATCAACTATTTGGTGGCTTCCTGCACCAATTCTGAACATGGAGTTTCCAACACCAAAACGGTTCGAGAGTATTTTTACAATTGATAATGCTTTTGGGGTCGGATTTTTGGCAATTGTATTTAAAGTTCCGCCGGTAACATCAGCATCAAGTTCGTAAAGTTTGCCAACAAGTTCAGGAATGTAGTTCGCAGGAAATGAGGAATGAGCGCTGGCAATCATGATCAGTTCACCGGAGGAATTTTGAATGCCAAGGTTCAAAGCTGATGGAGTAATTTTTTTGGGATTATCTATTAATCTGATCTCGGGATGATCTTTGGCAATTTCCGATAAAATTTCACGTGTTCCGTCGCTGCTCATCCCATCAATTACAATTATTTCAATTTTTCCGGGAGGATAGGATGAATTTAAAAGTGATTCGAGACAATCTGAAATATATTTGACCTCATTCTGACAAGGCACAATAACCGAAACAACCGGTGGACCCGTTTCCACCGTCAGGTTCGTGGCATAGTCATCTTTTATGTTCTGTTTGTTCATTGTTTATATAGCAATTTCAACACTTGTCATGATTTTTTCATGAGGATAATTTGCCGGGTAATACTTTTTGATACAATTCTACCATTTTTTTCACATTATCATCCCAATTGAAGTTTGCCTGAACCTTGTTTCTGCCATTCATTCCCAATTCGAATTGCAGCTTTTTATCCAAGATCAATTTTTCAAATGCCTCTGCAGCTTCCGATTCATTAGCAGGTTGAACAATCAAACCAGTAACATTATTTTCAACAATTTCGGGCAATCCTCCTGCTTTACTTACCACAACCGGTTTACCACATGCGGATGCTTCCAGCACTGCAACGCCGAAACTTTCGCTCAGTGAAAGTGCTGCAAAAATGGTGATCATATTGTGATAATCGGGTAAGTCTTCAAATTTAATCCTGCCGGTAAATACAACGCTTGATCCTAAATTTAAATCATTTGCCAGAGCTTTCAACTGCCCTTCTTTCGAACCACTTCCGGCAATGAGCAATCTGAGAGGTAGCTCGGGATATTTTAACCTTAAAATATTAAAAGCCTTTATGAGATAATCAATTCCATAAACAGTTTCCAGTGACTTAATCGTCCCTATGACTATTTCATCTTTATCAAACAGGCTTTTTACCTCAAAGGGTTTAAATACATTCGTATCAATTCCAAAGGGTGTGATCTCTATGGAATTATTGGTATATTTTTTTGTTTCAACAGCAAGCGCCACACTTGTAGCAAAGATATGACCCGCGTGTTTCAGATTGAACCGGAGTAATTTTTTGTGAAATGCTGATTTCAGGGGAAATTCATAAACATCGCTGCCCCAGACTGAAATAATCAATGGTTGAAATCGCGAAAGCACACCCAGTAAACCATAACTGCTTGCATAGTGTGCATGGACAATATCAGGCTGAAATTGTTTGATTGTTTTTTTAAGCCGAAACAGGGCGGTAAGATACTGAAGTTTTAAAATATTACTGCTTGGTTTTTGAAACAGGTTTTTCGAAATGGTATTATAAACAACCCTAACATTTTTAACTTTCTCATAAAGGTTGCCTTCCTGATTGGAAAGCGAAAAAATACAAATTGTAAAACCCTGTTCTGACAAGGCGGCTGCCCACTTAAAAGTGTGATTACTATAAGCATCAGCAAGCAACAATATTTTACTGTTAATTTTCTGCATTTGCTTTACAAAAGGATTTCACAATTGCTTTAATTGTGACAGGAAAAGAGCGGGGAAATTTAATTAACATATAAGCAAGTTGTATCGGACGGATTATAAAATATTGATAGGTCATATTATACTTACTGTAAAATCGTCGTGTTGACCTTTCAATTAATATGGCCCGTTGTAAATTATTCCATATTTTACCGGTGGTTCCCTTACCGATATGGGTTACACTACAATCCATATAAACAACAGGGATTTTTTTTACTTGAGTTTGATAAAAAAGATCGAGATCTTCTGCATACATAAAATAATCCTCCGCCCAACCGCCAATTGTCCTGTAAGATGTTCTATCAATTATAATGCTTGCACCTATATTCCAATGGCTGATATTCCGGCTGCCGATAAGAGCGTTAAAATAGTTACCTATAGTTGGAATGAGATGCTTCATTTTATGAACCGAACCGTCACTTTCAGTCAATCCGGTAACGAAAACCGCATTCCTGTTATCATCCAAAAGCTTTTCGTACCCTTTATTCAGTTCTGAATTTATGATCGTATCGGGATTCAGAAAATGAAGGTATTTCCCTTTGGCAAGTTCAGTTGCTTTATTGTTGGCTTTTGCAAAACCGATATTCTCTGCCGATCGGATCAATTTTATCCTTTCATTATGATCGGATTTTTTCTCAGCTTTTAATATGGAATCATCCTCTGAATCATTATCAAAAACAATTATTTCAAAATTAATACGTATCAGTTTAATTATGCTTTCAATACAATCAGCCAGTAACCCGTTAGAGTTATAATTTACAATAATGATGCTTATTTCCGGTTGAATGCCTTTATTCATTTTGGTCATTATCGGGTTTTTCAAGTTCAAATTCTATTTCATGCGCCGGTAAAAACGGACTCATACAGCCTTCATAAAACTCCTTCATAAACCGTGAAGAATTAAAGATAACAGTATAACACTTCCTGAAAATATTTATCATTTTGAAGGGTGAATAAAAGATGATCCTGATTTTATTGATTTTGAAATGAATATCATTATAATGCGCAGGGACTTTTCTTTTGAAAGGTTGTTCACTGGTAAAATAGGAAAATGTGTACAATCCGAATGGTGTTTTATGTGTAAAATCGCTGTAATAATAAGGATTTGAAAAATGCGGAACAAGCCCGATATTCTTACCTCCCTTTTTTAGAACTCGATATATTTCTGTCATAATATAACCAAGATCTCCAAGATGTTCAAGGAAATGAGATGAATAAATAATATCAACACTGTTGTCCGGTAAAAATCCCAGGCCTTTATTAATGTCTGCAATAATGTCAATATGTTCGTTATCTATAAAATCTATACCGATTGAGCTTTTGTCCTTTTTATGGTTCCCGCATCCAAGTTCGATAACTACCCTGCTCATGTTTTGCAGCCCGGGCAGGATATCTTTTTTATCAATTATTTGAGAGTTCATTAAACTACATTTTTACTATTTTTAATTATCCGGATTATCCAGAAAATAATGCCGATGTCATAAATTACCATGAAAAAAGACAGAAATATGAAAGAACTCCTGACATCAGAAAAAAAATACCATCCGGTGGCAACGGATAAAATTACTATGATATTACCAATTAAAGAAAGAAAAAACATGGGTCTCATTTTGTTCACAATAAGCGGGGCCTGCGCAATAGAATAACGAATGAAATCAAAATACAGCCAGGGTGCCAGAATTTGAGCATAAACACCCGCCTCAGTCCATTGCTGCCCGAAAATAAATGTAAAAAGCGGTGGACCGGCTAATAATAATACGATGAGTGCAGGCAATCCCACCAATGCCGTCATTTTTATGGTTTTTAAAACCGTACTTTTGATGTTGATTCCCCTTTGATAATTTTCCGATGCTTCTTTATAAAAGACCTGAGCAATTGAAGTCACAACCAGCCACATAGGAGCCTGTAATATGCGCATAGCAAAGGAATACCATCCAATGATGGTGGAATTGAAAAAAATCTTTAGCAAATAGATTATGCCATTTATCTGGAATGTCTCCATCAATGATTGAGGAGCATTGGCAAGTGGCAGGTCTTTATACTTTTTGGCGAGTGGAATTAATGAGGATTTGTTGAGAAATTTGAATTTGTCGCGGTCAATATAGTATATTTTAACAATAAAGTACAAATTAAAAAGGACTATGCCGATCAAATTTCCCATAAAAAGCCCCAGGGCACCGGCACCTGTGATTCCGATAATCAAAGTCAATCCGTTAATTCCGACTGACCGGATGATTTTAGCTGTGGCTAATATTTTGTATTTTTTTTGCCTGTTAAACCAGTGCTGAAAAACATTACCTGATCCAAGAAAGAAAACAAGAACCGGCAATATATACAACCAGATTTTAAGAAGGTGATTGATCGAAAATCGGTCTGGAATGGTAAACCCAAGGATGACAATTACTATAAACAGAAAGATGCACAACAGGAAATCTATGACAAATGACAAATAAACGATATTTACTGAGACCATTTCTTCTTTTGGAATCAGTACAGCCATTTCATAGCGAAAAGTCGCAATCAATGCCAAAGTTCCAACAATTGACATATAAAAGGCAAATAACCCAAAATCCTCAGGTGTATATATCCGGCTAAGGATGGGAGAAATGAGCAGAGTTATTGTCTGAGCAATAGCGGTCCCGCTTGTCAGGGTAAAAATATTTTTTACAAATTCAGATTTGTACCAATTGCCAAGCACTTTCTTTGATTAACACTATTTTCGCCAAAATTACACTATTTTGATACAGTTCTTATTGTCCAATCCGCAATATCAGGAACCATGTGATTTTAATTATTCGGTTTCACAGATTGGTTTTAATAAGCTAAATTTGCTCAATGCAAAATTTGAAATTCATTTTCGCCTATATTAAATATTACCTGACCTCTCGAACCAGGTACACTATCCATTCTCCTTTTTTATTTGAATTAATTTCGGATGTATTTGAAAACCATCAGGATTATATAGACTATTCAAGGGTTGAATCATTGAAAAAAGAATTGCTTAAAGACGACCGTAAAATACAGATGCTCGATCTCGGCGCTGGTTCATTAACCAATAAAAGCAATGAAAAATCTGTAAAACAAACTGCAAATAACTCTTCAAAGCCAGCCAAATATGGCAGGCTGCTTTATCGTTTATCAGCTTACTTTAAACCAAAAGCGATTCTTGAGCTGGGAACTTCATTGGGTTTAAGTTCTGCATATATGGCACTGGGAAGTCCTTCCACAGAGGTAATTACGGTTGAAGGCTGTCCTGATATAGCCTCACTCGCAAAAGAAAATTTCGCAAAACTCGGACTCAATAATATCAATATCATTACCGGAAATTTCGATCATGAATTGCCTGGTATCCTGAAATCTGTTTCTGACCTTGAATTAATTTTTATTGATGGAAATCATCGAAAGGAACCAACAATAAATTATTTTAAACAATGTTTGTCTGTTGCGGTTAATGAAACAGTTATTATTTTTGATGATATTCACTGGTCGAAAGAAATGGAAGATGCCTGGGATTATATTAAACATCATCCGTCAGTCACATTATCAGTGGATATATACTTTATGGGATTTGTATTTTTCAGAAAAGAATTAACCAGGCAACATTTTATCATCCGGTTTTGATTTTCTTTTATCTTTGTTTAACTCAAATATTCTGAAATGAATCAAGAAATTATCAAATTGGTCGAGATAAAGAGGAACTTTAAAGTGGGTACCGAAATAGTACGGGCACTTCAGGGTTTATCGCTCACCATTTGCAAAAATGAATTTGTTGCCCTCATGGGACCATCCGGATCAGGAAAATCAACATTGATGAACCTTCTCGGATGCCTTGATACAGCAACCAGCGGACAATATATCCTGAACGGAAAAGATGTAAGCAAGCTTGATGATAACAGTCTGGCCGAAATCCGGAATAAAGAAATAGGATTTGTATTTCAAACCTTTAACCTGCTGCCAAGGTCAACAGCATTGGAGAATGTAATGTTGCCTCTGATTTATGCAGGATTTAATAAAATTAACCGCCAGCAAAGGGCTGGGGAAGTGCTTGAACAGGTGCACCTTAGTGACAGGGTATTGCATAAACCGAATGAATTATCAGGAGGTCAGAGGCAAAGAGTAGCAATAGCAAGGGCGTTAGTAAACCATCCTTCAATAATACTGGCTGATGAACCCACCGGCAACCTCGACTCAAAAACCTCGATCGAAATCATGGGTTTGCTCGAAGAGATTCACAAGACAGGGAATACCATTATTGTTGTGACCCATGAGGAAGATATTGCCCGCCACGCGCACCGAATCATCAGGCTTATTGATGGCCGGGTAGAATCGGATGATCTCAATAAAAATATCCGGACGATGTCGCATTATCAACTTGATGTCAGTAAATAAAAATTCAATGCCTGTAAACCAATTTGATTTTATCAGGTTATTTGGTTAATGAGTAAAGAAATAAAAATTTATACGAAAGGCGGCGACAGAGGTGAAACATCCCTGTTGGGTGGAACAAGGGTTCCTAAATATCATGAAAGGATTGAGGTTTATGGCACACTGGACGAGCTTAATTCTTTCATCGGACTGCTTCGCGATCAAAACATTGATGCTCATTACAGAGAAATTCTTCTTGAAATCCAAAAAAAAATCTTTGTGTCAGAATCACGACTTGCTGCAGATAAACCGGAAAATTTACAACGGTTACCCAGGCTGACTGAGGATGATATTTCGCTACTTGAACAGGAAATTGACAACATGAATGAGCAATTGCCCGCATTGAAATCATTTCTCCTGCCGGGCGGCCATCCGGTTGTTTCATACTGTCATATTGCAAGAACAATATGCCGGAGAGCTGAAAGATTAACCATTAAATTGAATGATAAATTTTCAGTCGAAAATGAAATTATCAAATATTTAAACCGGCTTTCGGATTACTTTTTTGTATTGGCAAGGAAGATTTCAAGTGATAATAATGTTAGGGAGGTTCCATGGGAACCTTATAAATAGGAAATAACAGAAGGTATAACGATTTTTTTTTATTTTATATGATTTGTCCTAAAAAAAATTATTTTTGCAAAAATTTAAACCCTAAATCATCAGAAAATGTACTGGACACTTGAATTAGCTTCGAAATTGGAGGATGCGCCCTGGCCAGCTACAAAGGATGAGCTGATTGATTATGCTGTCAGGTCAGGTGCCCCGATGGAAGTAATTGAAAACCTTAAGGAAATAGAGGATGAAGGCGAAATTTATGATAGTATCGAAGATATTTGGCCTGAGTACCCAACAAAAGAGGACTTCTTCTTCCATGAAGATGAGTATTAAATGATTTTATTTACTTAAATTTATTGATAAAAAAGGCGGTTGATCCCAGGATCAACCGCCTTTTTATGTTTAATAACCAGCCACTCAGTCATTAATAACCACCAGATATTTCGATGATTTCCAGAATTCAGTTTTACTCAATATTTCTAGCATACGACTGTCACCCTCTCCGCTAATTTTATAAGAATTCGGTGAATGTGTAGTGACGATCTGGAATTTTTTACCAGGTAAAGGAATCTGAGTTACTTCCCGCGTGTCTATTTTTGTGAATAATTTTTCGTTAAAATCCTGTTTCAGTTTTTTATTCTTTCCAAGGCCAATAAATCCTCCTTCAGCAGTGATTATGTTATTATCCTTTAATTCTTTTTTTGTGCCGATTGCATAATAAGCAGTACTTAACTCCAGATTCTTATCATCAATCATTTCCTTCTGTTCAGTGATCACTGTTTCCTTTTCTTCATTCAATTGCTTCAGGTCACCAACATCCTTGGTTAACGAGGTGATCTGAATATTCATATTTTCAAGTTCTGTACGTAATACGGCAATTTCTCCATCCTTTTGCTCCAATTGTCTGGTGAAATTTTCAACCATTTTTTCAAGCTCCTTTACCTGGAAACTGGATTTCCCAAGCTTCTTCTTTACATCGTCGAGCTTATTGCGGGTATCGGATAACAGCAGGTAAATTGTATTGATATCCTCATTAATCTGGTCCTTTGCCTTTTTCTGTAATTCAGTTTTTGTATCGGTTTTTTCAGTAATAATCATTTCCTTGGTTTTTATGGAATCAAGGTTTTCCTGAATGTCATTAAAGGCAGCTAAAAATTCGTTAATGGATTCATCTTTTAAGTTTGTCTGTTGTGTCAGACTATCGCTTCGCGCTTCGAGTTGTTTGATTTTTTGTTTGTTACATCCAATAAATAAAGGGATGATCAGAATAATTACAAGAATCTTTTTCATATCTCTTATATTTTAAAAAGGTTAATACTCTACCTGTATCCGGGTACAAAAGTAGTTTAATTACTATTTAACGACATTGTCCTTAAAAAATTATACTCTAAAAGTTTCAATATTTCGACTTCTTTAACTTTTCAATTAATCTGCGTTCCTTTTTGGTTGGCCTGCCCAATCCACGGGGTCTCAACTCAAAATTTATTTCTTTCTTTAATTTCAGCTTTAAATATTCTTCTTCAGGTGTAAGATCCTCAAGATAATTTTCAACAAGTTTTGCAGAGACCCTGTTTTCTATCAGTCCTTTCACTTTTACAGTCTTTATTAATGCTATGGAACGAATAACGATGATGTCCCCGGTTTTTACTTCCCGTGAAGGTTTTACACTTAAATTGTTAATGCTGATTTTCCCGGATTTACAGGTTTCCGATGCCTGGCTTCTTGTTTTAAATAATCTCACAGCCCACAGCCACTTATCTATCCTTAATCCTTCGGACATGTTATTTTTTTCTGAAATAAATCTGAACGGGAACACCATGAAAATCGAAATGCTGGCGCAACTGGTTCTCGACAAACCTCTTATATGGCTCTTTTATATACTGAGGCAGGTTGCAAAAAAACACAAAAGCAGGGAAAGCAGTTTTTAGCTGAGTAATGTATTTAACTTTTATATACTTACCTTTCACAGCAGGGGGTGGCGTTGCGGCGAGAATGGAAAGTAAAGTATCATTTAGCTGAGAGGTAGAAATTTGCTTTTGCTTGTTTTTATAAACCATGTTTCCCAATTCAAGCGCCTTAAAAATCCTTTGTTTCGTGGGAATTGAAGTAAAAACAATCGGTACGTCGGAAAAAGGTGCAATTTTTCTTCTTATTAATTCTTCAAATTCAAGGTGCGTTTTCGATACTTTCTCTACCAAATCCCACTTGTTCACTACAATTACTGCCCCTTTCCTGTTTTTCTCGATCAGGTGAAAAATATTTAAATCCTGCGATTCGAATCCTTCCACGGCATCAATCATAAGGAAACAAACATCGCTGCTTTCAATTGCCCTGATAGAACGCATCACTGAATAGAATTCGATATTCTCCTTTACCTTCTCTTTCTTTCTTAAGCCGGCAGTATCTATAAGCAGGAAATCAAAACCAAAACTACTGTAACGGGTATAGATGGAATCGCGGGTGGTTCCGGCAATGGGGGTAACAATGTTACGTTCATCACAAAGGAAAGCATTTACCAGCGATGATTTACCAACATTGGGACGTCCGACGATCGCGTATTTTGGAAGGTCAGGTACATCCTGAACGGTGTTTATATCAAAAACTTTTACAACATCATCAAGCAATTCACCGGTTCCGCTGCCATTGATTGAAGAAAGCGGATAAACATTATCAAAGCCAAGCTGGTAAAATTCCGAAGCATCAGCTATCATAGTGTTATTGTCAACTTTATTAGCCACAAGGAAAATTTTTCTCTTCGATTTTCTCAACACATCAGCCACTTCCTGATCCATCCCGGTTAATCCGGCTCTGACATCCACCATGAAAATAATGGCATCTGATTCGTCAATAGCTAATTTAACCTGCTTTCTGATTTCCTCTTCAAAAATATCATCCGAACCAACTACATATCCTCCTGTATCTATCACAGAAAACTCGACGCCATTCCAGTCGCCTTTGCCGTAATGCCGGTCGCGTGTTACACCGCTTGTTTCTTCCACAATGGCCTGTCGTGATTCGACAAGTCGGTTAAATAAAGTTGATTTGCCGACATTAGGCCTTCCTACGATTGCTAAAATATTTGACATGCTTACTAATTTTCGTATCCAAACCTCTTCAATTGCTTTTCATTGTCACGCCAGTCTTTGATTACCTTAACCGTTAAGTCAAGGTAAACTCTTTTGCTGACGAACTCTTCAATATCTTTACGCGCCTGAGTGCCCATTTTTTTTATTGATTTTCCTTTTTCGCCCAGGATGATCATTTTTTGGGACTCCCTGGTCACATACAGGTTTGCTTCAATCCTGATGATATTGGCTTCTTCTTTAAAAGATTCAACAACTATTTCAACAGAATAAGGTATTTCCTGTTTGTAATTCAATAATACTTTTTCCCTGATGATTTCCGATACAAAAAAGCGTACCGTTTTGTCTGTAAGTTCATCTTTTGGAAAATATGCCTGACTTTCGGGAAGCAAGTCAATGATCAGGTTCAGAATCTTTTCGATGTTAAAATTATTCAGTGCCGATAATGGGATTACACGGTCGGTATTAAAAATCCCTGACCAGTAAGCAATGTTTTGAATTACCTTTTCCTGGCTTGAAAGATCTATTTTGTTGATCAGAACAATGACCGGTACACCTGAATCTTTAATCTGGCCGATGATCTTTTCATTATATTTTGTTTCCCCGGCTTCAATCATATATAAAAAAATGTCGGCATCATTGAGTGCATTTTCAACAAACTTTAGCATTTTCTCCTGAAGCTTATAGGCAGGTGTCAGTATTCCCGGGAGATCGGAATAAATGATCTGAAAATCGTCACCATTTACAATTCCTAAAATCCTGTGCCGGGTAGTCTGAGCCTTTGAAGTGATGATCGAAAGCTTTTCACCGACAAGTGCATTCATGAGAGTGGATTTCCCGACATTCGGATTACCAATAATATTAACGAAACCGGCTTTATGCATAAAATGATGAAAAATTTTTGGGAACCAAAGAAACTAACCCTATCTTTGCACTCGCAAATTCAGAGCACAAAGATAGACTAAAATATATTGCGGGGTGGAGCAGTGGTAGCTCGTTGGGCTCATAACCCAAAGGTCGTAGGTTCGAATCCTGCCCCCGCTACTAAAAAAGTCCTGATTATATGATCAGGGCTTTTTTTACCTATGCTTTAGAGGAATTTTCTACTTATCTCTTCTTTCTGTATTATTTCGTAACTTCATATTTTATATTACATACTTTATGTTTCATATTTTATGAAATGATAGTTTTTACGCCGTTTTATCAGCAAAATGAGGGATGCCTGGATTTTCAAAAAAGAAAAAAGCAGCGGGTGGACTTTAACCACCTCCGATTTTCGAAAGGGGGAACTGCCTGTCGCTGCTTTATCGCTTTTCTTTACAAAGGCTCCAGCTAAATGGGAGCCTCTGTACAAAATATTAATAAATCCAAAATTATACTGAAAATCCCGGCCTGATCCGTCAAAGTCCGGAAATTTTCAACAACCAATTGTGAATTAAAAAGGATTTCGATCGCAAAGATTTGGAACATATTGTCAATTTTCACGTAGAAAAAACACTTAAACATGAATTTGACATTTATGACAATTATTTTCAAAAGGTTCATACCAATCCTTATAATTTCGGTTATTCTATTTAGCTGCGGACCTAAAACTATTCTTACTGACCCGGAAAACCTCAATCCGAATTCATTGAACTGGATACCTTTTACAGGTTATGAGGATATTGTTTTTGTATATGATACCAATGAAATGTCGTATTCAAGCGAGGCCAGAGAAATGTACTATGAAAACTTACGATATAAGACTGATCAGGGCGGCTTTCTAGGAGCACAGGAAGATTACTACGCTGCTCTTGAGCGGCATTCAATGACTTTTAATTCAGAATCAACTCCTTATTTTATCAGCTATTATCTCGAACGTAATAAAGGTGACCTCGGCGATTGGGATGTTTTTAAAGTTGCAGTTGGGGATGGCGATTATTATAAGAATGAAATGAAAATCGTTACCTATGAGTCTGATAATTACGATAAAGGGGAAGATTACGACTATAAAAATGAAGTGACACTTAACGGAATCATATTCGACAGCGTCTATTACAAAAAACAGGACCGACGCCCGTTTGAAGTTTACTATACAAAAAAACAGGGAGTGGTTGCATTTAAGGTTTCTTCAACTGAAATCTGGATGATCAAACAGGATACCACCATCATAGAGGAATAAAAGGAAAAGCAATCCCCTGATATTTAAGATTCTTTTAGCCGGCACTATTTCCCAAATAATGATTTTGCCCCTTTTATGAATCGGACGGGTTCATAACGACCGTGAAAAAAATCTAACTTTGCCGAAATTTAATATCCGTGAAATTTTAAAATACTTTACAGCAAATTTTTATGAATACTCTGTATCCATTAAAGTTCAAGCCAATATTCAAAGATAAAATCTGGGGCGGACAAAAAATAAATACGGTTCTGAAAAAGCAATTTAAACCCCTGCCCAATTGTGGAGAAGTATGGGTGTTATCAGGGGTGGGAGAAAATCAATCGGTTGTCGAAAACGGATTTTTGGAAGGAAACGAGCTTAATGAACTCGTTGAGGTTTATCTCGGTGACCTTGTCGGAGACTCAATCTATGAAAAATTCGGTAATGAATTCCCGATACTGATTAAGTTTATTGACGCCAACGACTGGCTGTCGGTACAGGTGCACCCTGACGACAAGCTGGCTCTGAAACGGCACAACTGTTCCGGGAAAACGGAGATGTGGTACATTCTCGATGCGGAGGACGATTCAGAACTGATCTCAGGATTCAGGGTGAAAGTTGATAAGAATAGCTACCAGAAACATTTGAAAGACAAAACCCTTAAAAATATTATGAATTTCGAAAAAGTACAAAAAGGTGATGTTTTTTATATTCCGGCGGGGAGAGTTCATGCTCTTGGCCCTGGTATTCTGCTTGCCGAGATACAGCAAACTTCGGATGTTACTTACCGGATATACGACTGGGACAGGATTGATAAAGCCGGGATGATGCGGGAACTGCATACTGAATTTGCATTGGATGCCCTCGATTTCAGCATTCATGATAATTATAAAACGAAATATACTTCCAAACAAAATGAAACGGTAAAGCTTGTCGCTTCTCCCTATTTTACAACCGGTCTGATTGAATTAAACCGGGCTTTGCAAAAGGATTACAGTGAACTCGATTCATTTGTGGTTTATGTTTGCGCCGAAGGGTCGTTCGAATTGCATCATGAACAAATCAATTATCCCGTGAACCTGGGAGAAGCAATATTAATTCCGGCAATTATCGAAAAAGTTGATATTTTTCCACAACCCTCCGCAAAGATACTTGAGGTGTATATGATCCCGGAATGATTCGGCATGGTCTGACATTATTATTCGGCCCTGATATTATCATTCATACAACGAATTTAATAAATCACGTGTCTCGTTTGGAACAGTTTTAAATTAGGGTCGTCCCTGCGATTATTGCTTTGTTTTTATAATTTTGGCTTCTTAATTGTCAGGCTTTTGGTGAAATTTTTAAAAAAATTATAATGAAAAACTTAATTTTTTCTTTATTGCCCTTTTGCATTCTTATTCAGATCACTGCGCAGGAAGGCAATAAGAATTACGGTAAAATTCCTGCTGTTGATATAAGGACAATGGATGGGAAGACTTTTAATACAGCGGATATCTCGAATGAGGGTAAACCTGTGATCATCACTTTTTGGGCTACCTGGTGCAAACCCTGCCTGAAAGAACATGAAGCCATTAATGATGTGTATGAGGAATGGGTGGAAGAAACCGGGTTGAAGTTATATGCCGTTTCGATTGATAATGCCCGTTCGAGCAAAAGTGTTATGCCTCTTGTAAACGGCAAAGGATGGACTTTTGATGTATTGCTGGATGAAAACGGCGATTTGAAACGGGCTTTAAATGTCAATATTCCTCCTCATACTTTTATTGCCGATGAAAAAGGTAATATCCTGTGGCAGCATGTGGGTTATCTTGAAGGCGATGAACACGAATATGTGGAGATCGTTAAAAAGATTATCAAAGGTGAAAAAATTGATTGACAGTTTCCAATTAACTAAACAAAGCTAAATTGAAAAAGATATTTACTTCAGTTTTACTGTTCAATATCCTTTGGGCTTTACCCCTGGTCACTTTTTCACAGGATATTTTGAGTGGTGGTAAAGTTACCGGAAATGTTCAGGTTGATGCACAGGTTTACTCAGCGGATTCAATATTGGGAATATCCGATTCCAGTCTTAATTTTAAGAAATTCGGGATGAATGGATTTACAAATATCCTGTACTCAAATGGTGATTTTAATGCCGGTTTGCGTTTCGAAGGCTATTTAAATCCGATGGTTGGTTTTGATCCGCGCTATGAAGGTGTTGGAATTCCTTACTGGTTCGCAAGCTATAAACTTGGAAAACTGGAAATGACTGCCGGCCACTTTTACGAGCAATTTGGCAGCGGCCTCGTACTGAGAAGCTGGGAAGAATGGACACTGGGTTACGACAATAATATTTATGGATTCAATGCAAAATTTTCACCGGTAAAAGGGATCATGATAAAAGGTTTGGCCGGAGTTCAAAGATATTTTTGGGAACCATATCAGACGAATAACAGGGGAATTGTAAAGGGCTTTGATGGTGATTTTTACATTAACGATATTTTTTCGGGATTGTCCGAAGCAAAAACAAAAATTACTCTGGGCGGAAGTTTTGTGAGCAGGTATGAACAACCCGCGGCCAAAAGCTTTTCACGCGATTCAGCATACATCACAGTTGATCACGGGGATACCATCAACTGGATTAAAGAAACTACTTACCAGTATGATCTGCCCTATAACGTTGGCTGCTGGGCAGCAAGAATGAACCTTGCCTCCGGTGGTTTTAATTTTTATGCCGAATATGCTGAAAAAGGAAATGATCCGAATGCCACAAACAACTGGATTTACAAAAATGGAAAAGCGTTGTATTCAACTCTTTCATACTCTACAAAGGGCCTTGGCGTTTTTCTTTCGACCAAATGGATAGATAATATGAGCTTTAAATCCAAAATGAATGAATCCGGAAATCCGGCTATGCTCGACATAAATTACCTGCCTGCTATTTCAAAAGAACATGGCTATAGTTTGGCAACCATGTATCCTTACGGCACCAAACCCAACGGAGAAGCCGGATTTAAAGGGGAAGTGGTTTATACCATCCCAAAGAAAACAAAAATCGGAGGCGAGTATGGCACTACCCTATCTTTGAACTATTCATTCGCCAATTCAATAAAAAAGGAACAGACCTTAACCGGCATTCCAATTGATTCAACCGGGACAAATGGTTACCGTTCAAATTTCTTATCCATCGGCGATCTTCCCTATTACAGGGACTTAAACTTTTTAATTGAGCGCAAATTCAGTTCAAAGGTTAAGGCCAAGCTTGCTTATTTCAATCAAACTTACAACCTGCATGTGATTGAAGAGAATATCTTCGACGATGCAGTAATCGTTTATACCCATATTGTCGTTTTGGACCTGACTTATAAATTCACTTCAAAACACTCTTTAAAACTTGAGGCGCAGGGACTCTGGACAAAGGAAGATGATGGAGACTGGACTGCAGTTTCATTGGAATACAATGTATCGCCTGCCTGGTACCTTTCTGTTATGGATGAGTGGAATTACGGCAATCCTGATAACGATAAGCAAATCCACTATTACAATATTTCATTTGGCTATACACAAAAGTCCAACCGGATTTCGTTACGCTACGGGCGTCAGCGTGAAGGGTTACTTTGTGTCGGGGGTGTTTGCAGGTATGTGCCCGCATCCACGGGTTTGACAATTACCCTTACCAGTACTTTTTAATATGAAAGGAGATCTTATGAAGCGTAAAATATCTTTTACTTTTTTATTCGCATGTTTATCGTCACTTCTGTGGATTTCCTGCGACAAAATTGATGAACCGCTCATCATAGTTGCAGAGCAATTAACTACCGACGGATTTCTCGATACGCTGTATTTTATTGATTCGGTAAATGTCGGTGAAAAGCAGGTATTGCTCGAGGATTTTACCGGGCATAAATGCGTCAATTGCCCTGAAGCCGCCCTTGCAGCCCGTGACCTGGCTGAAACGCTCGACGGCAGGCTCATTATCTACAGCATTCATGCAGGTTATTATGCCGAACCGGATGCGACCGGAGACTATACGGCTGATTTCAGGTGCCCAACAGGCGATCAGCTCAACAGTGATTTTATCATTCTTGCCAATCCTCTCGGGTTAATTGACCGGGTTAAATATAACGGCTCTGTCCTGATCGGTGCAGGGAACTGGGAAACCGTCGTGATGCTGGAACTGGATAAACCCAACACAGTCAATTTAAAAGTGCGCAACATTTACTATCCGAACCTGAACAAGGTACAAACGGATGTGGTGACAAGATTTCTTTCGCAGGAAGCAGGCATCTTTAAAATAGTAGTTTACGTTGCGGAAGATGGGATCATTTCCCCTCAAAAGAACAACAATCCCTCCATCGGCCCTTCACCCGACTGGTTCGATTACGAGCACCATAACATTCTTCGCGGAGCGATCAATTCCACTTATGGAAATGATATTTCGTCCGACGGAACCATAGTTGCAGGACAGGATTACCATAACCAGTTTACTTTAGATATTGATACCGGCTGGGTCGCCTCTAATTGCAATATCATCGTATATGTAATAAGTGAGGAAACCGATGAAATCCTGCAGGTAGCCGAATTGGGGATCAGGACAGAGGAATAAACAAAAAAGGCATCCATCACGATGCCCCTTTATTTGAAATTAATGCCGGTTTTAATAGAACATGTGCCGGTTATCAACCAATTCGGCATTTACCTCCAGCGTTTTTGTATAGGAATTGTTATTCACTTTAGCCTTGAAATTACTGGTAAGCTGTTTTGCAAAAATATTTTTGTCGTCCGATTCGGCAGGCTTTGTAATATTGTCAACAATAACTATAAAAGCCGCATTATTCCCTTTAATGGCTTTCGACATGATGTTGGGCTGCATGGTAAGCATCTTGGCCAGGACATTAGCCTCGTTTCCATAGCTGCCGATATTCCTTGAGTTAAATGTAATGTTATCGAGGGTATCAACCTTCGAATTTAATTTTTGGGCGATCATTTCAATGCTTGAAGTGGAGCCTGCAATATCATTCATCTTTTTCACCATCAAATCTCCTTTAAGATCTTTAATGATCAGCGGCTCGAGTACATCTTTTAATTCATTCATTTCAGGAATTCCCTTTTCTCTCACTTTAGTGACAACGGCAACAACATATTTATCTTCCATAGAGAACACCTGTGAAACGGAACCCGTTTTTATTCCTTCCATGAACGACCATTGTATCACCGACCTGGGGTAATCGAGGCCGGCAATACGGTTGCCCATGATCTGTAAATAGGTTGCACTTAGCTTATTCAAACCCATTTTTGTGACCAGGGTATCGAATGCTGTAATGTTTACAGCCTTACCCTGAAATTCACTTGCCCGTGCATAAGTTTCCTGGTTGGTTTCCTGGCTCGGCGTAATATTAATATCAATTACCGCGACTCTTATTTTGGTGATTGCTTCTGTTTTACCGGTTACTTTTATAACATGAAAACCAAATTGAGATTCCGCAATAATAATATCACCCACTTTGTTTTCGAGCACAGCCTGGTTAAACGGGTAAACCATAGAGCCATCGGCAAACCAGCCCAGATCGCCTGAGTTTTCTTTGGCGCTCGGGTCATCGGAAACAAATTTTGCAATAGACTCAAGAACACCGGGAGATGATTTCACTACCTTTAACAGACTGTCAGCTCTTGTCTGCGCCTGTTCTCTTGAACGGGTAACAGTTTCCTCCGCCCTTAAAGAGCCTTTATAGGCAACGAGGATATGCGACGCTTTCATCGAATCAGGCCTCATCTGGGCATCCAGTAATTTTGCCATGTGCCACGCATCGCCTTCGATAAAAGGATTAACAAATGTCCCTACCGGTGATTTGAATAATACCGAATCAATCCTCGGAGACAAGGTTCCTGGTTTATGAAAGGTACTGTCGTACTTTTTGTCCGACTCTGCATTTACAAAGAGAGGAATATTTTCAGCAGCCATGAACGATTCAAAGACCCTGAAAGCTTCTTCACGAACGGCCTTCTTATCGCTTGCCGACGGCTTCACATCAAAAACTACATAATCAACGTCTCTCGAAGCTTCCTGCTTGTAGTTTTGCTTGTAATCCTCATAATATTTCTCATAATCCTTGTCGGTAACCTTTACAAGGCTGTCGTCAAGAGTATTATAACGCGCACCCACCAGCCTGATTTTTGCAGTGACTTTTTTCTCATCAAAGTCCATGTGTACAAACTTATCGGGCATGATGAAAGCTTTCGAAATAATATTTTTATATTTCGTTTTAAGACGGTCTTCCTTAATTGCATCCACAAAATTATCCCATTGATTCCGTGATGCAGCATCCATCTGGTCAAGCTGTTTTAAATAATTTCTCACCAGTTCGGGCTTGTACTGCTGGGTTTCGGGATCCTTAAAATATTGAAGGATATACGCGTGAGGGGTATCGCCCTGTATCTGATCGAACAGCTCGTCAGCCGAAACTGCAAGGCCGAGTTCCTTATATTGATTGTCCAGAAGGATTTTTTGGGTTAACTGATCCCAGGTTTGCTGCTTCAGACTAAAAATTTCATCCGGTGTCAGGTTTTCCTTGTTCTGATTTCTTTTTTGGTTTTCAAGACCCTGTTCGAATTTTTCGTCGAACACTGTATAGGATATTTCTTCACCAAGAACTTCTGCAATATTAATTGCTTTTCTGCCTGAGCGTGGTTTCAAAAAATCACCCAAAACAAAAGCTGCAAGTGCTACACCGACAATAATAATTAATAATCCCGATTGTTTTCTGATTGTACCAATAAGCGCCATAATACCGTTTTTTTTAAAGTTTGCAAATGTACAATAACTAAATTAATAGAGAAAAGTTTTATTTAAAATTAAATTGATCGATAAGAAATACAGGTTGTGGGACTACTAAAAAAATTGGTAGACGACTTTACTAAGTCCCCTAATTATTTTTGTTGTCAATGGTCAAATGGACAAGTTCAATCCGGCTTTCGCTGGCCTGGATAATTGCAAACCGGTATGAATTGATTTTTATGACTTCATTAACTACCGGAATACTCTCATGCACACTTATAATTAAACCTCCCAGCGTTTCATAATCATCAGATTCGGGGAGATTAAACTGATATTTTTCGTTGAGGTAATCAATTTCAAGGCGGGCCGATAAGATGAATTCTTTTGCATTGATCTGTTTTTCGATCATTTCTTCCACATCAAACTCGTCTTCAATCTCACCAAAAATTTCCTCGATGATATCTTCCATTGTAACTATCCCCGACGTACCGCCGAATTCATCCACAACAACTGCAATGCTTTTAGCTTCGTTAATAAACATGCTCAGGACATTATTGGCAAGCATGGTCTCAGGAATAATAGGAATGGTATGTGTCACTGAAAGTATATCGGCAGGATTCTTAAATATATCGGATGAATGTACAAAACCTATGATGTTATCCACAGATTCTTTGTAGATAAGAACCTTTGAATGTCCCGAATCAATGAAGCATTTGGTGAGGTTTTCAATACTGTCGTTTTGCTCAATTGCGGTTATATCTGTACGGGGTATCATACATTCTCTGAGTTTCACTTTTCTGAAATCAATGGCATTTTGAAGCATCTGGATTTCCTGCCTGGCTTCCGTAATTTCTTTGCCGTCCCTTGAAAACTCCTTAATGTAATTGTCCAAATCCACAGGGCTGAACGGGTAGTCCTGATGAATGAGCTTCAATCTGAATATCTTTTCCAGAATGAATTCGGAAATCCAAACAATCGAGTGAATAAAAGGATAAAATATCCAATAATATATTTTTACAGGAATCGCCAAAAAATTCAAAATTCTGTTCGAATTTATCCGAAACAATGCTTTGGGAATAAATTCACCGGTGATCAATATCAGTAATGTGGAAATAATTGTTTGAAGTATCAAAATAATAAATTCCGAGGAATATTCAGGCGATAATACCGTAAGGATAACAGTGCCTAGTATCCGGGCCATTGCAATACCATAAACAACCAGCGCAATATTATTACCCAGCAGCAATGCGCCTAAAAGCCTTGAGGGATTATCAAAAAATTCGGATAATATTTTAGCAGCAAAAAGTCCCTTGTTCTTATCGAGTTCGATTTTAAGCTTATTCGAAGTGATAAAGGCAATTTCCAAACCCGAAAAAAAAGCAGAAAAAACAAGCGAGATAAGTACAATTAGCCAGTTGTCCATAGTATGTCAGTTAATAAACGGAATATTACCACACATTTTGTTATTCTAATTTCAATTGTTCTTCATTCATAATTCAAGACGCATGGAGCTGGGTTTGAGTTGTGGGTGTGTGACTTTGCCACTGCCACTGCCACTGCCGCTGCTACTGCTACTGCCGCTCCCTCCTCCACTATACCTTATACCCCTATTTCCCCTATACCCTTATTTCCCCTATTCCCTTACTTCTCATCTTGCACCAATTATCCCTTTTTCCATACAAAAGTTACCGTTCATCTGGATTTACCTGGAATTCACCTTTTAGATTCTTAATTGTATAGTTATTGAAATCCTGGTCGGAGGTCAAGCCATCGCCATATATAACCCGGTCGGGGCGGGTAATCTTAACAAAAACATCCGAATAAATTTGTTTTTTCACTTCATCCCAGATCAATTTTTCAGTATCAAGTTGTTCATTTTTATTAATGCTTTTTACCACCACATTATTTTGGGCTTCCATTATTTTGGTCTTATCATTTCTTATCCCATATTTTGCAGTAATCTCGGTTTCAGGGTTCATTGCAGAATCATAAAAAATAATCCTGAATCCTTCCGGAAATTCATAATACGGGTCTTTTTGCTCAAATCTTTTCATCAACGGGCTTTCGAGCATTGCCTGAATTCTGCCTGAATCGCTATAAATAACCTGGATTTTGCGCGCCGTTTCTGCAGGCAAAGAATCTACAGTTGAAAGTGAAGTAATGGTATTGATATCGTTTTCACATGCAAACAATACCAGCAAAGACAGGAAAAAAAAGATGGTTTTTATTTTTACCGGACGAAATCCATGATTTGCCACATAAGGTTCCAAGGGATGTCAATAAAGTTAATCAGAAGTTCTAACCGTAGTAGTTTCATTTATCCAGCAGCCGACGGTGTAAGAATCGCCTTTTTTAAGATCGTAAAAGAATACGGTTTCCGTAGCCGGAAAATATTGCGAAAAAGTATTGATCTTGGTGGTGGCCAATTCCTCCACAGACGGGTCAACCGATTTGGCTTTGTAATATTTATCAACCGCAGGCCAATAGGCAATCTTTTCAGTAAGCGGATTATCACCGCATTCTTTGGCACTTGCAGCATAAAGATCACCGATCAGAATGTAAGTTTTCCCCTCATTTGGCCTTACTTTCAGTACTTCATAACATTGCGCCCTTGCATTTGAAAATTGTTTTATCTGAAAATATACATTCGCCAGCAGGTAGTGTACATCAGCACGCTCATTGTCATCTTCATACAATTTAATTGCTTCCAGCAAATATTCAATTGCTTTGTTGTAATCTTCTCTTTTAATATACATTTTGCCCATTAATTCTGCGCTCCTCGCTGAGGGTTCTGCCTGATGAAGATTTTCTGTTGCCCGGAAAAAAAGATCGGAATCGGTACAATTCTTTTTATCCAGGATTTTTGTTATTTTCTTGAGCAAATCAACATCTTCAGGTGTGGCTTTAAATTTTATGTCATAAATGCTGATCAAATCTTCGCAGGTGGCATAGGGCTCGAACGATAATTCTATATTACCTTTCACAATTTCCCAGTTTGCAATAGCTTTTGTATCATCAGCGTCCTGGGCTTTCTTAAGATTTTTATCAATGATATCTGACGTTTGGTCATAAATGTCCACCAGCAGGGTTTTATCCGATTTCTCGTTTTTTACCATTTTTTCAGCGGCGCGGAAATAATAAATAATGACCTGACCACCTGAATTAATGCTTTCAATTTCTATTGATTTTTTTAAAATATTATAAGTTTCCTCATAATTATCAGGCCTGAGCTTATACAGGTCTGTTCCCTTTTTACCCAAAACATATCCTTCATTACCGTAATACCTGATCCTGTTGTCGTAGAGCATCATTAATGTATCAATATGTTTCTCTTTCAATTCCTTGTCGGTTTCACTATTAATTAATTCTTCAAGCAAACTTTCGCCATGCAGGAAAATATTAATAGTACTTTGCGGGCAGTTTATAAAAACCCATCTCCAGGGGCCGATAGCATCTTTCCATGATTCATTCTTAAAATCAGTCGCTTTCCATTGTTTAAAAAATTCATAATACAAGGAATTATTCATTACGCAGTTTACACTGTCAGAACCATATTTTGATTCTAAAGAATCCTGTGCAAAAAGAGAATGAACATTCATTGATCCAATAAATAACCCAATCGCTAATACTGTATTTAACTTCATGATTTTAAACATTCCTGATGAATTTTTTATTTTTAATGATGATTTTACAAATTTACCAAATATCTCAAAAATCAAAATTATTTATATCTTCTCTTAAAAAACCATGTTTCGTAGATAGTAACACCAAAGAAGAAATTGGCATAATTTTCCCGAATCAGATTTTGTTCTAATGTACCCCTGCGCCCAATTTCAAATCCCAAATTTATCATTGATTTAGTACCTTTGATGGCAAGGCTTCTTATCGGTAATCCAAATCCAAAAGTTATACCAAAACCATTCAATTGCTTACCCCTTAATTTAAGGTAGGATTCGTAATATTTTGCTCCGATCCTGTAATCAATTCTGCTCAGGTATGATGTACTGCTGAAGTCAGGAACCAGTCTCCCGCCCATGGCTATAGACCGGCTGTTAACCAGTGAATCGCTTGCTCCGAAACTCCTGTAATCCTGCCAGTTGTCAAACTTATAATCCACACCGAAAAACCAATGATCCGTTTTTGCTAATGAAACCCCAAGTCCATAACCCGATGGAAATATAATTGTTCCTTTATAGGATGTATATGCAATGGTATCCTGAAACTTCTCATCATTGTTGGCTTCGACAATGAAATTTCGAGCAATATATTCCTTTTTGGCATTTACATTTACTTTGGGATGATAAGCAGCGCCAACAACCAGTTTGATATCTTTTTTAAGTTCGGTAAAATACTGCAATCCAAAATCAAAATAGAAATCTCCGGTAGAAACCGAATTATTTATTTTTGTTTTGATCATATACAAAGAATCCGGAAATGTGATCTTCTGAGAGCGGTCAATTGTCCCGAACAGGTAAGAAGTATTTACACCAACAGATAAAAATTTAAAAGGCTGGATTGCATTGCCCCAGTTAACCCTGCTGATACCGCCGATTCCTTTATACTCATATAAAATACTTCCTATGTCATCAACATAATCATAATCAGTAACACTATAACCTACAGTACTGTAAGGCACCATACTTACTGAACTTTTCCACCAGCGGTTAAGCGGGAAGCCCATTAACAGATGTCCCAGGGATGCTGTTGTTGCATCTTCGTCAATGCCTTTGGCTTTTAATCTTGTATATTTTGCAAACAATCCACCTTCGAACAAAAATGAAGTAGTATCAATTGCAGTGTAAGATGCAGGATTATCAATATTTACATTATAATTTTCGCGCGAACCTATACCGGTGTTACCCATGCTCATGATACGGAAATTATTTGCATTGCTCAGGTAGCCCAATCCGTAAGCCGAGTATGGTGATCCTATTTCATTTTGAGCCTTTCCGCTAAAAACAAAGAAAAAAAACAGGAATATAAGATGGTATAGTTTTAACTGATTAATGCCCAACATTATAATTAAGTATCATATTCAATCCCACGAAAACTAAATTTGAGTTTGCAAAGATGTTATTTTTTAACTTTTTATCAAAATAAATCATGTCACCACCTGTAAAAAGTACCCTGCTGACAGAATATTCATTTATGTACCTGTCAATTATATTGTCAACTTCTGCACGGACCCCGTTTAAAACTCCCGAAACAATTGAATTTTTTGTCGTACTTCCGAGCAGGCCTGTATCTTCAAAGTGTTTTATTAACGGGAGTTTACCAGTAAAATTATGCAATGCCCTGAATCGCATTAAAATTCCCGGAGAAATGCCACCGCCCAAATATTCTTTATTCTTGTTGATAAAATCGTAGGTTATACACGTTCCCGCATCAATGACAAGTACATTTTCATTCGGAAATAAACCAGAGCCCGCTACTGCTAATGCGATTCTGTCATGCCCTAAGGTTTCGGGTGTATCATATTTAATCCTGATGGGAACCGGCGTTTTATGATCAAGCCGATAAAAATCAAAACTATCAGACAGAAAAGAATAAAGGTCCTCCGGTATATCCTTCACTGCTGATAACAGAACTTCATGAATGGAATCGTCAAAATTGTGTTTTGTTTCAATTTCTCCGACCAATTGTTTCAGTCTGCCAGCTGAGATTTCCTTAAACATCTGCGCATCCAGCAGCTCATCATCCCTGTACAATGCAATTTTTATGAGGGTATTGCCATAATCAATAAGAAGTCTCATTTTACTGTAAATACGGATGATTTATTTGAAACTTTTCCGGCAAAGATACAACATTCAGTATCTGTCTGAAGGGAATAAAGAATATTTTGAATAAATGTTTTACAATTTATAAAATGTTATTTACTTTTGCCACCCCGTAAACGTCGGGTATAATAACATTCATTATGGTACCATAGCTCAGATGGTAGAGCAACGGACTGAAAATCCGTGTGTCCCTGGTTCAATTCCAGGTGGTACCACTGACCATAAGCTCGTAATATAAAGGATTACGGGCTTTTATTATTTTAAGAAATTCCATAATATTTATTTGCATTTCCCCTGTGATTCTTTTAACTTTGAAACAATTATTTTTCTTGTATAACATTTGTTCAAATTAGCTTATTAAATGAATCCTTGATATGAAACCTTCAGTCATTGTTTCTTTAACCGTAATTATAATTTTGAGTTCGTGTAATAATAGCAATTCAATTAAAAAACCAATTGATTTAAAAATTGAAACAGATAAAGTAGCATTGGTTTTGGAAAGATATATTATTGCAAATGAAACCAAAAATTTACATCTTGTAGAACAAGTATGGGCACCAAAAGATGACATTGTAGTAATAGGTACCAACACTGATGAATCTTTAATAGGTTGGGAAAATATTAAGGTTGCCATGAAAAGACAATTTGATTCCTTTGAAGACACGTATATTTCGGTAAGGGATCAACTGATCAGCATTAACGAAACCGGTAATACAGCCTGGTTTAGCGAAATCATTAACTATAATTATATATACCAGGGAAAGGCTGTACAATACGAAGGGCTGAGATTTACCGGAGTACTTGAAAAAAAGAATGATGATTGGCTAATCGTTCAGAGTCACCTGTCCATACCCGGATCCCCAGATTGATTATACGCCGGTAATAAATAACAGAGCTTATCACCGGGAATTAATATCTGATCCGGATTCCTAAATTGGCAGAGTTATCAATGATACTGTTTACTTTGTTGGTTTGAACAACCGAAACCTGGTCTTCCGCTATCCTGCAATGATCTCCCTTTACACCTTTTAATTGTGACGGCATTTGAATAATCGTTTTAAAATTTACAAATTCAGCAAAATCTATATATGAGGAATCAAATCGCTGGGCTTCTATGTATTTATTAAGCAAGGGGACAAAATTCTTCCTTACAACATAATGCCTGGAAATTTTCATAAAATCAGGTGAAAAGAAACCCTTCCTGTTATTTGAAATGCTATAAAAAGCATTGTTAAGGTCTTTAACATTCGTAAAGCTGAATTTCAGAAAATATTCATTGGCTGCGGTGTTAAAAGTATATTCAATGCTGTCAATACCCTTCATTTGACCTAACTTTTCCTTAAAAATTGCAGTTTGATTTTCCAGCGTTTCCTGCAAAGAGCTGCCGGCGTATTCCGTGAACCCACTAAAAAAAGACGAAAATTTACCCGTCTCCAGGCTATAGCGGATGTTTCCGGAATGATTTTTATGAATGGTTATTGTTTCAACAATTTCAATGCAACCACTCATCAATAAAGCCAACAGTATAATAAAAGGCAACGTTTTTTTCACCAGTTGGAATTAAAAAATTATTGTTCAAACGTACAGTTCACCGTTTTATTTTCGTTTTTTTTCCTTAAACAACTTTTTAAATATCAATCAATGATGTTGTTAATTAAAGATGGAAAATTCGGGGATTAACAGAAAACAAACTTCCATCATATTTGTTAAGAGCTTTTAAAACTAACTGCTATGGATGCTATTAAGATTATTGCAGATAAAAATGCCGAACTTTTTATAAAAAAGCATTTTTCAAAGCTGAAACCAAATGACGGAATGGTAATGGCTATACATCAGAGCGTTAAAGAAACCATACTTAAAGCGCTTGAATCTTATAAAGCGGAGAAGGTACGATCCTGAACTTACTCTGCAAGTATCAACACTTTATTTCGGAGAACTTCAATAACTCCGCCTTTAATTTCGAAGAATTCAATATTTTTCGATTTATCAACCAGTTTAACTTTACCGGCTTTCAACACCGCAATCAGAGGCGCATGGTTGTTGAGTACTTCAAACGATCCATCCTTACCGGGCAACTGAATGAGTTCAGCCTCTCCTTTAAAAATTGTCTTGTCCGGATCAATAATTTCAACAGTCATAATTCAGGCAATGGTTGATTATTAGCTAATTAATTGCTGCTTTCGGCCAGCAGTTTTTTTCCTTTTTCGATGGCTTCATCAATTGTACCGACGAAATGAAATGCAGCTTCGGGGTATTCATCCACTTCACCATCCATGATCATATTAAATCCTTTAATGGTGTCTTCAATGGATACGACCACTCCTTTCATCCCGGTAAATGCCTCGGCTACATGGAAAGGTTGCGATAAGAAACGCTGTACCCTCCTTGCCCTGTGAACGATAAGCTTATCTTCTTCCGAAAGTTCATCCATACCGAGGATGGCAATGATATCCTGAAGCTCTTTATATCTTTGAAGTATCTCCTTAACTTTTTGAGCAGTCCTGTAGTGGTCCTCGCCTACAACATCCGGTATCAATATCCTCGAAGTGGAATCCAATGGATCAACGGCCGGATAAATTCCCAGTTCCGAAATCTTTCTGCTTAATACCGTTGTTGCGTCGAGATGTGCAAAAGTCGTAGCCGGTGCCGGATCAGTAAGGTCATCGGCAGGAACATAAACTGCCTGAACTGATGTAATAGAACCTCTTTTTGTTGAAGTTATTCTCTCCTGCATAATTCCCATTTCAGTAGCAAGTGTAGGCTGGTAGCCTACCGCAGAAGGCATACGTCCAAGCAGGGCAGAGACTTCCGAACCTGCCTGTGTAAAACGGAAGATGTTGTCCATAAAGAATAAAATATCTCTTCCACCGGATTTTTCATCACCGTCACGGAAATATTCGGCTACAGTAAGTCCGGACAAAGCCACTCTTGCGCGAGCTCCGGGAGGTTCATTCATTTGTCCGAAAGTTAGTGTTGCCTGCGATTTTGCAAGTTCTTCTCGGTCCACTTTCGATAGATCCCAACCACCGGATTTCATGCTTTGAATAAACGCTTCACCGTATTTTATAACACCCGATTCTATCATTTCGCGTAACAGATCGTTTCCTTCTCTTGTCCTTTCACCAACTCCGGCAAACACCGAGAGTCCCGCGTATTGCTTGGCGATGTTGTTGATGAGTTCCATGATGATGACCGTTTTTCCAACACCGGCGCCACCAAACAACCCGATTTTTCCCCCTTTTGCGTATGGTTCAATAAGGTCAATGACCTTAATACCGGTAAAAAGCACTTCTTTTTGAGTTGTAAGATTTTCGAATTTTGGAGGATCTCTGTGAATGGCATATTTTTTTTCACCGGAAACCGGACCGAGTCCATCAATGGGTTCGCCAATAACATTGAACAGCCTGCCTTTAATATCATCACCAACCGGCATTGAAATAGCAGAACCGGTGGCGGTAACTTTAAGTCCGCGGCGTAAACCATCGGTCGAATCCATGGCAATGGTCCTGACCGTATTTTCGCCTATATCCTGCTGACATTCGAGGACGAGCTTTGACCCGTCTTCTTTGGTTATTTCGAGGGCATCATAAATATTGGGCAGATCCTTTTCACTATCGAACGAAACGTCAACTACTGCACCGATAATCTGGGAAATATAACCTTCTCCTTTTGAACTCATGGGAACGATTTAAAATTTGCGCAAAGATAGAATAATTTGATAAAAAATAAAGTGTTAAACCGATGATTTGACTTAAGTGCAGAGGACCCCGGAACCTGAACGTATGGACAAATCAATAAAATGCAACTCAATCATTTTAATGATATTGCTGTTATATTGAAGGAATAGTAAAGATATTTGTCAGTTATATGGCCGTTGACATATTTTTAATATTTCAAAAAAAAAACATTGAATCAAAAGGATTTCCGGTTATCTTTAGTCGGTGATAAAAGTGGAATGTGATAATCCCCGTATTATCAACATTTCGTGAATTTATATATTAATTACATATTAATCTTTTATTCCGTTTGCGCATTAATAACAACGATAATCAATGTACTTATGATCGAACATTCTCCAGGATCATTGAATAACACAACTGCACGTGATAGCCGGATTAAACTTCCTTCCGGATTACTGATTTTTTACCTTCTTATTTCTGCTATCATTCTATCTGCAGGTATTATTTTCTTCATATCGCAGAAAAATCATATTACCGCAGAAAAATGTGCCGAATTATCCTCTATTGCGGAACTGAAAGTTAATCAAATACGGGATTACCGGAATGAACGGTATGCCGAAGGAAATTTCCTGTTTGGTAATCAGACATTCATCAGCACGTTAAAAAAATTTCTTGCCGATACAAACGCGGTAAATAAAAGTCATCTGAACGACTGGCTTGAAACCATTCTGACCAACCATACCTATGTTGAAATCAATATCATTGATCCGGTTACTAACAGAATTACTTATTCTGTCGGTAAAAACATTTTCAATCCGAAAGGCGAACTGGTTCCTGAAGCTGCAAAATGCCTTGAAACCGGCCTTATCACATTTAGCGATCTTACCCTGCGTACTTCTGATAGTACAATACAGCTCAACATTTTTGTTCCACTTCTGTTACGGGTACAATCCTCCATCGAAAAGGTGGCCGTCGTCCAGTTTGTTATAGATCCGGATAAGGGCCTTTATGCGCTTATGCAATCCTGGCCCACCCGGAGCAAATCAGGTGAAGTGCTCGTAGTTAAAAAATCAGGTGACATGGTTCTGTTTCTAAATGAACTCAGGTTTAGGAAAAACAGCGCGTTGAAGTTTATGCTTCCCCTTGACAACAACCATTTGCCTGCAGCATGGGTTGTAAGGGGTGAAGAATCTGTGAGGGAGGGAATTGATTACAGGAACACCCGTGTACTGGCGGCCACAATGAAAATCCCGGATTCGAACTGGAGTGTCGTAGTTAAAATTGATACTGACGAAGTTTACAGCGGTTGGCTGTTGCGGGGCATCCTGATCTTCGGGCTGATCATCCTTATGCTGGTGGCTTTGGCATTAGGACTCCTTGCTTTCTGGAGAAACAGGGAGGCTCATTATTATAAATCCAGATTATCAGATCAGGTTACCATTAACAGATTGAACCGTGTCTATAAACTATTGAGCGATGTGGAACACTCCATCATTAAAGCAGATCACAAGGAAAAACTACTAAAGGATGCCAGTCATATTATTTTTACTGACGGTGGTTATGATCTTTGCTGGGTTGGGATGCTGAACAGTGAATCGGGAAACATTGAATCCATTGCTCAATATGGTACTGACGACAGTTACTTTGAAACGGCAAAATTTGTAATGGCTTCACGATTACCGGAGGAATCAAATCCTATTTTTAAGGTCATCAGTTCGGGAAAACATTTTGTTAGCAATGATATCCGGCATGATCTTTTAGTACCTCCGGGTAGAGAGCAATCCATTCATCATGATTTAAAATCAATGGCTGCTTTTCCTTTACATAAGGATTTAAGTGTTGCGGGTATTGTAATAGTGTACTCCGTTGAAGCCGGTTACTTTTCGGAAGATGAGCTAAAGCTTCTTGACGAACTATCAATGGAATTGTCGTTTGCCCTTGAAAAAATTGATGCAGAAAAAAACGAAAAAATAATAAAAAAAGAATTAATGGAAAGTGAGGGTAAGCTGCGAGTCCGAAATGAAGAGCTTGCAAGCCTGAATGAAAAACTTCTTTCTGCTATAAAGGAGCTTAAGGAATCGAATGAAAATATACAACGAATCAACCAGGAACTAGTTGTAGCACGCGAAAAGGCAGAAGAATCGGACCGGCTTAAATCGGCCTTTCTTGCAAACATGAGCCATGAAATCCGAACACCAATGAATGCCATAATCGGATTTGCGGGATTTATGGGACAAAGCGATCTTACTGAGAAGGAACGTATAAAATATTCAAGGATCATTGTTGACCGTTCGGATGAACTGTTGCAGATCATAAACGATATACTCGACATCTCAAAGATTGAATCCAAAACACTGGTCATGTTTTCCGAGACATTTTTACTGGATACATTACTGGATGACCTAAGGGTTATATACATGAATAAACTGACTCAGACAAAACGGAAAAATATACAAATCGTATGTATAAAACCCCCCGGTACGAACCCGTTTACCTTAACTACAGATAAACTAAAATTCAGACAGATATTTACAAATCTTCTCGATAATGCCCTTAAATTTACAGAAGCAGGTGAAGTTCGGTTTGGATATGATGAATCCGATGAAAATATGCTGACATGCTTTGTTTCGGATACAGGTATCGGAATTGATCAAAAATACCTCGAAACGATTTTTGAAATATTCAGGCAGGCCGAACCGCCACCAGAAAGAGTTGTCAGTGGGACAGGTCTGGGGCTTGCCATTTGCAGAGGAAATGCTAAATTACTGGGTGGTGATATCAGGGTGGTATCTGAGCCGGGCAAAGGAAGCAAATTTCTATTTTCAATAATGTGTAATAAGGTTGAACAGGAAATTCCTGATCAAAAAGAAGCTGAGGTTATTAAGGTTCGCTGGAAAATAAAGAAAATTTTGATAATTGAAGATGATGAATACAGCCTTGAATACCTGAAAATGACTCTGGAAAAAACTGAAGCTATGTTACACATTGCCCGCAACGGCAAGGAAGCACGAACGTATTATAACAGACTGCAGGAAATAGACCTTGTTTTAATGGATATGAAGCTCCCTGACTCGAACGGATTAAACCTTGTTAAAGAAATAAAAGCGATTCGGAAAAATTTACCGGTGATCGCTCAAACCGCTTTTGGAATGGAGTCCGACAGAATTAATTGCCTCGAGGCCGGCTGTGACGATTACATTTCGAAACCTTATAAGCGTGAAGAACTGATTACTCTTATTAATACCTATCTATAATTATTTGTTAAGCGGTGTACTTATTCTTCTTTCAGAAAATTTTTTAAATCGTAAATGGAAGAAACTTTTGAAGGTTTGGATTTGATGATTTATTGCAATCCTTTTACCTTCGGTATCCCGGGAATAAAATCCTTGAGATAAAAAGGTTCGAAGTAAGCTGCATCCTCAACCTGCTTATTTTGAAATTTATCCCATGCCATCGAAACCATATATTTTGCAGAAGGATTGAAATCATCTTCGAACTTTGCATTGCTGTGAGTGATCATGTTTTTACATTTGTCGGCACCGTCACCGAAAAACCATACAGACTCACGATTAAGGTATTCTGAAAATGAATCCTTATCTATAATTTCAGCTTTGGTTTCCCTGATCTGCCTGTTTTCTTGATCAAATAAACTACAGTAAACTTCCATCCTTCGGGCATCTATCATTGGACAGTAAAGAGCAGGCACTCCCGGATAATTTTTGGCCATTCCAAAAGCCATTGCCTGCAATGTGTCAACTGATAATAATGGAATATCAAGTGAATAGCACAACCCTTTGGCAACGGAAACACCGATTCTGAGGCCGGTGTAAGACCCCGGGCCTTTGCTCACTGCCACTGCATTGAGTTCGGAAAATTTCATACCGGCTTCTTTCATCGATTCTTCGATAAGTACAGTCAGCATGCCGGAATGGGCATTTTTCGAAGATGTTTCTTTAACAAGAACCGCTTGTTGATTTTCAGCTATTGCCACAGAACACACAGACGTGGCTGTTTCAATACACAGTATCAATACGAATTATTTTCAATCAATTTCGAATTATTACCAGGTATTTCAACCTGATTCTATTATTTTGTCTCAAATAAATCCTTCTTATCCACTTTCTTCACCGGATCTCCGTTTTTGAGTTTTTTCGAGACTGCACGATAGGGGCCAACAATTACATCTGCATCTGCGTTTAATCCTTCTATGATTTGAATATACATATTATCCTGTACCCCGGTTTTCACCTCTTTCATTATAGCCTTACCATTTTCATAAAGAAAAACGCATTCTTTGGCCTCGTCGGTTTCTTTTTTGGCAAAATCCTGGTTTTCTTCCGAATTTGAGGCCTGCTCTGTATTTCCTTCTTCATCTCCGGTTTCCGAGGTTACTTTTCCTGTACTATCAATGCGAGTAGTTACTGCCTGTATAGGAACAGTAAGAATATCAGGAGCTGTCTCTGTCTGTATATCAACTGTGGCCGACATTCCCGGCCTGAAAGGTGACCGGATAATATCACTTTCCTTTACCATCTCTTTGTATGAATCTTCAAGGATTAAAATTTTAACTTCAAAATTAGTAACCTGGTCGGCGCTGACACCCGTTACATTTGCGGAAGTGGCCATTTCAAGTACAATGCCTTTGAATTTCTTATTCAGGTATGCATCAACCTCGATGATGCATGTGTCATTCAGGGTAACCCTGACTATGTCGTTTTCATTTACCTCCACATTCACTACCATACGTTCAAGATTAGCGATCCGCATAATCTCAGTGCCTGATGAGAACTGTGAAGCACCGGTAACCCTCTCCCCTTTTTCGACACTCAGGCTCGAAACAATTCCGTCATTGGGAGCATAGATTGTAGTCCTTGTAAGGTTTTCCTTAGCTTCCCTTAATGAGGCTTCTGAACTGCTGACCGAAAAGTCTGCTGCATTTACATTTTCCTTTGCTGCTGTAACTTCTTCTTTTGCCACAGCAAAAGATGATGTCGCTCCGTCAAAATCCGATTGAGAAATGACATTTTGGTCAAAAAGCAGCTTGTTTCTTTTAAAATCTTCCTCAGCCTTGACGAACTGAGCCTGTGCTTGTGCAAAGCGTGCCTTGGAATTGGCAAGGTTGGCTTTTTGCATTTTCAATGAAGCATCTATTCGCTCATAATTTGAAATATAAATTTCAGGATCAATCTTGGCTAACAGGTCACCGGATTTAACTTTATCGCCTTCCATCACGTACAGTTCGACAACCTCACCAGAAATGAACGGGCTGATCTTCACATCCACTTCAGGCTCTATCTTTCCATTGGCTGAAACCGTTTCGACAATTGTCCTTTTTTTGGCAAGTTCGGTGCTCACTTTAATCTCGCCGGCTCCTTTCTTTTTTGTTACTGCAAGAATAATTACCAGTACAAGGACTGCAACACCGATCCAGATAAAAATTTTCTTCTTGTTTGATTTGGAAACCATTTGTTTCGCTTTTAAGGTTGTATTTGAATTAAGGGGTTAAAATTAATGAATTATTTTTAATGGATTTTCAATCTTACAATAGAACCTGAATCCATGAATATTTGATTCTTTAAATCGGTTTACCGTTTTAAACTCAGGGGCTTGCCGAGGTAGAAATCAATCACAGTAATTTTGAACACGAAGTCATATTTTGCCTGTATCAGTTCCGATTGGGCATTATTGTACTCTTTTTTGGCATTGTTATAATCCACCGAATTGATCAGACCAAGGTTGAATTTTTGTTCAGCATAATTATAAGATTCTCTGGTAGCGTTAACTTTCTTTTCGGCAGCCTGGTTTTTATTTGAAGCTGCGAGTGCATCATTATACGACTGCTGTATAATCTTATAAAGCGTATTCTTTTGCAACTGAAGGTCGAGACTTGCATTAGCAACATTTATTTTGGCCTGTGCAACATTTGAACGGCTGCTCCACCCGTTAAATATAGGTATTCTCAGGCTTAATCCAAGGTATTCATTCCTGTTTTCATCAAACTGATCACTAAATGACTTCGTTTTAAACGACTCGTAGCCATAAGTTTGGGTAAAAACCTTTTCATTGCTGAATTCCGTATAACCTATTTCAATCGGATCTTCCAGCATCAGGTTTTCACCTATTTTATTTGCACCTGAATATCCCGAACCAAGGGAACCACTTAGAGACAGGGATGGATAATAGCTTCCTTTAGCAATGCTCAAAGATTTTTCAGAGCTTTCAAGTTTGGTTTCGGCACTTTTAATTTCAGGGCGGTTGCTGCTCGCCACACCAAAGATTTGTTCCGGTGTGCTCCTGTCCGGTTCGGTAATTAAACCCAGTTCCGGCCTTTCAATTTCAAATCCTTTTGTAGTTGGCAACTCCAGAAGCTGGGTAAGGTTTAGATAAGAAAGCGATAAATTGTTCTGAGCCTCAACCAGGATGAGTTCTTCTGATGCCAACTGGGCTTCGATTGTGAGTAAATCTCCTTTTGCAAGAGTACCGGCGTCCACCAGCTTTTTGGTCCGGTCAACCTGCTGCCGGGTTATGCTCAACTGGTTTTCGGCAATGGTTACATATTCAAGGTAATAAAGGGTTTGAAGATACTCAGTAGCAACTGTAATCGAAATATTATCTTTATAATAATCAGCGTCGAATTGGGAAGCTTTCAAATCAAGCATATTGCGCTTTATAGTATTCAGTTGCTGCAATCCGCTGAAAAGATTAAGGTCTCCCTGCAAATACAGGTTATTTGACCTTACACGCTCGGAGGCAAATTCATTTGTGTATGGGTCAATCCGTTGTCCCCAGTTATAGCTATGTGAGGCATATCCATTGACACTGGGTAAAATATTAAGTTTACTTTGCAGGAGCAATTCCTCCCTATAATCTATGCCCAGCATCTGTTTCTGTATATTGATGTTGTGGTTAAGGGCATAATCAATACATTCTTCCAGAGTCCAGATTTTTGTTTCCTGAGCATTCAGACTTCCGGAAAACAAAGTGGCTGAACACAAAATCACTAACCATATAAAATTAATTTTCTTTACAATCTGAAATTTAATATGCCTTTGGAATAATGGTTCAGGCTTTTGTAAAAGTATCATATTTATTGGATTAAATTAAACATAGTGCTTATCTAAAAATATGCCATGCTTACAATTTATTGAAAACTAAATTATCACATATTTAAACCGCCATGAAACAAAGTAAATATGTTCAGTTAATTACATCTGATGTTCACATACGAACATGAAAAACTGCGACAATAAATTTAGTTTTCAAAGGTATATGCTTTTTTAATTAAAAAACTAATTAGCCTAATTTTGTGTTTACAGAAAAACAAAACGAATGAAAACAGGATTTAGCATATCGGGTAATATTGTTGATGTTGTAAATGAAAGAATTTTCAGAGGCATCCTTGAGATTGAAAATGGAAAAATAAAATCCGTGACGGAAACCGATAAGGTTGAAGATCACCATATCATTCCCGGACTGATAGACTCTCATATCCACATCGAAAGCTCTATGCTTGTTCCTTCGGAATTTGCACGTCTCGCCGTTGTTCACGGAACTGTTGCAACCGTTTCCGACCCGCATGAAATTGCAAACGTATCAGGAATTGAAGGTATTAATTTTATGGTTCGAAATGGTAGCAAGGTTCCATTCAAGTTTTACTTTGGAGCTCCTTCATGTGTTCCCGCCACAAATTTTGAAACATCCGGTTCATCCATAGGGCCTGAGGAAATAGAAATTCTGCTTAAAAGAAATGAAATAAAATATTTGTCCGAAATGATGAATTTTCCCGGGGTACTTTATAATAATGCAGATGTAATGGCAAAACTGGCTTTGGCAAAAAAATATCATAAGCCTGTTGACGGACATGCTCCCGGTTTATCAGGAATTGATATTCAGAAATATATCGGGGCTGGGATAACTACCGATCATGAATGTTTTACTTTTGAGGAAGCCCTCGAAAAAATAAAACTTGGAATGAAAATACAGATTCGGGAGGGAAGCGCTGCTAAGAATTTTGAGACACTTTTACCTTTATTGAGTTTATATCCCGATAAAATAATGTTTTGTTCTGACGATAAACATCCTGATGATCTTGTTGAAGGGCACATAAACATATTGGTAAAGAGAGCTGTTCAACTTGGTTATGATCCGGTTAAAGTACTCAGGGTTTGTACCTTGAACCCTGTTCGTCATTATAAACTTGAGGCCGGACTGCTGCAGGCGGGCGATCCTGCAGATTTTGCAGTTGCAGACAACCTGAATGATTTCAATATACTTTCGACCTACATTGATGGACAACTCGTTGCTGAAAAAGGGAAAAGCCTCATTCAAACTACAGAAATCGAAATCCTGAATAATTTTAAAGCCCTGGAAATTAAAAAGAAGGACTTGCAGGTCAGGGCTCAGGGTGAATTTATTAACGTATTGAAGGCTTTGGATGGACAGCTTATTACAGAAAGACTTATTGTGAAAGCGAAAATTTATGAAAACCTTGTCGAGAGTGATCCTGATAATGACATTCTTAAAATTATTGTAGTGAACAGGTATGCTGAATCAAAGTCGACTGTTGGTTTTGTAAGCGGTTTTGGTTTTAAACGGGGAGCCATCGCATCAACAGTAGCCCACGACAGCCATAATATTATTGCCGTAGGTGCAAATGATGATGATATCGTGAAAGCCGTCAATCTTCTTGTACAATCAAAAGGTGGAATTTCAATTGCTGACAACTATAGGCTCCTTCACCTGCCTCTTCCTGTGGCCGGTTTAATGTCGGACAGGAACGGTTACCAGGTTGCAGAAGATTATAAATCAATTAACCTTGCTGCAAAAAATCTTGGTTCGTATTTACATTCACCGTTTATGACACTTTCATTTATGGCCCTGCTCGTTATCCCGGAACTTAAAATCAGCGATAAAGGATTATTTGACGGGATCAATTTTGAATACACTTCTCTTTTTACAATTTAAATTTATTTTAAATATCTACATATTTATTTGCTTATGATGTTTTTTATATATTTGCAAAAAATAACATCTTAGGATTATGGCTAAATTAGTTCTTGACATTACCAAACTGGAAATGGCAGCGAGCAAACTCAGGGCGATTGCTCACCCAATGAGAATTGCGGTTATAGATTTATTAAATGAAAAACACAAACTAAGTGTCACAGAGATTTACAGCCATCTTGATATTGAACAGGCCTCTGCTTCACATCATCTTAATATCCTGAAAAGCAAGGGCATTCTGGTTTCAAGAAGAGAGGGGAAGAAGATATTCTATTCACTTAAAAGTGTAACCCTTACGGAGATCATTGATTGTATAAACAGATGCAATGATTATTAATTCTTAAAAGGGATTTATAGCTTTCACCGTTTTTTTGATTTGAATTCTACTGCGGAATTTTATTTACATCGGGGATAACCAAATATTCCCGGCCTGGTTTGTTACTGTTCGGGAATTACCAAATGCTGTGTCAGGAAAACAAAATCACTCACCTGCAATTGTTCGGCTCTTTTGCTTAATAAAATATCCAGATTTTCTGCAGGTTTAAATTCATAATTTTTTAAAGAATTTCTTAATGTTTTTCTCCTCTGATTAAATCCGGCTTTTACAAGGCCAAAAAATAACTTTTCATTGCAATCCAGCTTATTTGTATCATTCCGGGTAAGCCGAATAACTGCAGATTTTACATTTGGCTCCGGATAAAAAACTTTTTCGCTTACAGTGAACAGAAACTCAATATTGTAAAATGCCTGCAATAAAACGCTGAGTATCCCATATTTTTTTGAACCGGCAGCTGTGCTAATTCTTTCAGCAACTTCCTTCTGAAACATTCCGATAACTTCCACCACCTGGTCACGGTATTCCAATACCCTGAACAAAATCTGACTCGATACATTGTACGGAAAATTGCCAATTACTGAAAACCTGGCTTTATTGAAAATCAATCCTAAATCATATTGTAGAAAATCTCCAGGAATAATTCTTTCGGACAATTGCGGATATTGTTGTTGCAGGTACGCAATTGCATCCCGGTCAATTTCAATCATATAAAATTCCGGTATTTCCAACTCAAGCAGGTATTTTGTGAGCACGCCGGTTCCCGGCCCTACTTCTATCAGGTTATGCGTATTGGTGGAAAGGCTTCCGGCAATTTTTTTAGCGATATTGTGATCCTTAAGAAAATGCTGACCGAGATGTTTTTTGGGTTTGATCATACTTTGCTACATATAAAATGGGTAAACTTGCGGTGGTTATTAATTTCAACCCATTATGTCCCATTATCTTTAAAATCCCCGCGCAAAGCTCTGAATCTTTTTCGTGCTTCGATTGCAAAAAGGCTGGCAGGGTAATCAACAAGAAGTTTTTCGAATAATATTTTTGCCCGTTCAATATCATGGAATTTGTTTTCACAAAGGTCGGCCAATAAAAACAAAGCATTATCAGCAGTAATATCGTATGAATAATCATTAACAATTTTTTCGAAATATTCTGCAGCCTTTTCAAATTCCCCATGCTTCATCATAATTTCGGCTTTTTTGAACAATACTTCATCAAAGATGGGATGCCAGTCGGCAAGGTCAAATATTGAATCAAGGGTGATTATTGCATGTTCATCCTGATTACGGTATGAAAGTAAATCGGCCCTTGCATACATTGCCAAAGCCACTGTAGATGAATCCATATCAATGTTGTCGCTGATCAGCACCGACAACCTGAGCGCATCGTTGGCAATCAGTTTTGAAGTTGCAGCCTTCAGCACATCAAGCTGAGCTTTTGCCCAGCCAAACTCGCCAATATAATATGAAAGTTTTGCATTCCTGAATTTTGCCAAATGTCCAACCGGATCATTTTTAAAAGCTTTATCTACCTGCGAATAGAGCAATAATGCCTCCCAAACATCATCAGTGAATAAGAGAATATCGGCAAGTTCAATTTTGCACTCTGCAACGGCAGCCGGTACCGCTCCCGGAATACCGATGGCCCGGTTAAGTAATGCGATTGCCTCATCAAATTTATTCAGATAAAAGCCCTGGATATGTGCAAGGTATTTCATAACACCAATGGTGGTCACATTTTCACCATATTCTGCAAGTGTTGCTAAATAATCTTTCTCAAGCAAATATAAATCTTCAGGATTGGGATTGAATGAATCTGTTATTTTTAAATATCGGGCTGTCAGGAGGCCAATTTTTGCATCAACATATAAGTAATTGTCTTTCCCTTTCTTTAGAATATAATTGTAAGCTTCAACGGCAACATCATAACTATGGTTGGCAAGACATAATTGAGCCAGTTCAAAGATTCTGTTGCCATCTTCCTTCATCCTTCGGTCAATTGATTTTGCCTGGCTTAAAGCGAGTTCAAAATCCTTTTCCTGGACCGACAGCCATAACAGCATCTCATTGTTGTAAATCTCATCTGGATTATTTTGTATGCGTAATAAAAGTGATTTTCTCAAAAGATCGCTTATTTTTTTGTCCGGATCATCCGAAAGTGAATTCTGGAGCTTGCTTTGTATTAATGACCTGTTCATGTAATCATGTTCCACAAAATCAAGATATTCCTCAACCATCATCGAATAATTGCCGGTTTGATTGTAAAGATCACCAAGTTCTATGTAAAAAGGATCATTCTTTAACAACAGGTTTCCTTTTTCATAAGCATCTGCAGCATAACCGGGCTGACTCCTGATTAAAAAGGAATTAGCCAGTTCTGTAATATACACTCTGGAAGGGATTATATGTTTTAACATTTCATCGAATTGCCTGTTTGCTTTGCTTATTTCCCCCTCCTCAGAATAAACATAGCCAAGGTCCACTCCATATCTCGGATTCTCAGGATAGTCCCTGATCATTGCTTTAACGAGTTTCTCCGCATCTTTAAATTCTTCAAGCTCTACGAGGCAATGTAAATAATAATTGTAGTTTACGCTATTCTTGTTTTTTTTGAATAATTTTTCATAAAACACAACCGCTTTTTCAAAGTCTCTTTTCTGGAAATACTGGGCTGCAAGCTGTTCATCGCTTTCTGTTTTTGGTTTTTGAGGATTTACCGGGGATGGAGGATGAATTTCAGCGGGCTTCAATATTTGGTCAATCTGAGGATATCCATTACTGGTCCCCAGGAAATAAACAAATAATAAAATCCATGTAAGTTTGAACGACATAAAGTCAATTTAATTCTCAACGGAAAAACCGAAAATAAATTTTCACGATCAATTCTTATAAACAAACAATGAAGGAAAAAGTGCAATCCACAGTACCTTTTCCATCGCGATTCCAGGTATCAAATTAATCAATTAAATCAAAACCTGTGTAAGGAATTAAGGCTGCCGGAATCCTGATACCGGAGGCCGTTTGATTATTTTCAAGCAGTGCAGCGACAATTCTTGGTAAAGCCAGGGCACTTCCATTCAGGGTATGAGCCAACCTGGTTTTGCCATCGTGATCTTTAAACCGCAGTTTCATCCTGTTGGCCTGGAAAGATTCAAAATTTGAAACCGAACTCACTTCCAGCCATCTTTTCTGGGCGCCTGAAAATACTTCAAAGTCATAAGTAAGAGCAGAAGTAAAGCTCATATCGCCACCACAAAGTTTTAATATTCGGAATGGTAACTCAAGAGCGTTGATAAGCGAAGCTACATGTGCTCTCATTTGCTCAAGGGTATCATAAGATTTATCAGGATGTTGAATCTGAACTATTTCCACTTTATCGAACTGATGCAGTCTGTTTAAGCCTCTTACGTCTTTTCCGTACGAACCAGCCTCGCGCCTGAAACATTGCGAATATGCCACATTTCTTACAGGGAAATCATCAGCCTTCAGGATCATATTCCTGTATATGTTGGTAATCGGGACTTCGGCCGTAGGAACAAGGTAAAAATTATCAATTCCCACATGGTACATTTGCCCGTCTTTATCAGGAAGCTGGCCGGTTCCATAACCCGAATCCTCGTTAACCAGCAACGGAGGCTGAATCTCGAAATAACCTGCCTCAACTGCTTTATTAAGGAAAAAATTAATTAAAGCCCTTTGTAACCTGGCTCCTTTTCCCTTGTAAAAAGGGAAACCGGCTCCGGTTACCTTGTTTCCCAATTCAAAATCAATGATGTCGTATTTAGTTGCCAATTCCCAATGAGGCTGTGAATTTGAATCAAGTGATGGCAATTCACCTTCGGAATAAACAACTTCATTGTTTTCAGCTGATTTCCCTCTGGGAACTGAAGGATGAGGTAAATTTGGAATTTGAACCAATAGTTCGTTCATCCGGCTGGTAATTTTATCGAGCTGCCCATCCAGTTCCTTCGAGAGATTCCTTAATTCAGAGGATCTTGCTTTCATAGCATCAGCTTCTTCTCTTTTACCTTGTTTGTAAAGCGCCCCGATTTCTTTGGCAGATTGATTACCTTCAGCTAATAAATCATCCAGTTTTTTTTGAATATTTCTCCTTCTTTCATCTATTCCTAAAATTTGTCCGATGATCTCTTCTCCATTGTAATTTTTTATCGAAAGTCTGTCAATGACTTCCTGTTTATTTTCCCTGATAAAATTTACCTGTAGCATAAGAATGAATTTGGGGTCGCAAAGTTATTGTTTTCATCACAAATAAAAAACCCGGATTTCCGAAGGAGTTATCCGGATTGATCTTTAAGTATTAAATCCGTCCTTCCGGACTCATCATGAATAACAACGACAACGCCGGCTTATGAACCGGCGTTGTCGTTATTTATATAGTTAATTCTTGAAAGGAACAAACCGCACAAACTATTGTGCAAGATTAGTTAACTTCCTGATTTTGTAACGGAATTATATTTACAAAGGATTTATCGTTGGTTTTTGTCCGGAACTCAACGATGCCGTCCACCAGGGCAAATAATGTATGGTCTTTGCCGATCTCAACATTATCACCAGGAAAATGCTTGGTTCCGCGTTGCCTGATAATGATATTCCCTGCTTTAGCAAACTGTCCGCCGTATATTTTAACACCTAACCGCTTGCTGTGTGATTCCCGTCCGTTTCGTGAGCTTCCAACTCCTTTTTTGTGAGCCATGGCTATATGTTTTTAAATTATTATCGTTTAATGGTTTTAAATTCTTTTGTTATTAATTATTCGGTTTTATTTTCCGGTGTAATATCAAGGGTTGTCTCAATTATTGGCAGATCGGCCTGAATATCAATAACCGGGGAGGATTCTTTTTCGACTTTACGTGTAGCTTTTGCTTTCTTCGGCTCCGATGAATCTGCTGATCCTTCTTTTTTAGCTTTTGTCTTCTTTACTGTTGCAGTTTTCGCAGATTTTTCTTCCCCGGTGAGTATGTCTTCGATTAAAACCTTGCTTAAATACTGGCGATGTCCGTTTTCTTTCTGGTAGCCTTTTCTTCGCTTTTTATGAAAAACAATAACTTTATCACCTCTCAACTGTTCAACGATTTTTGCTTTAATGACAGCACCGCTAACCCCCGGGGAGCCAACAGTAACATTGCCGCCCTGATCCAAAAGCAAAACATTATCAAATTTCACTTCCGATCCTTTATCCCCCTCAAGGCGATGAACAAAAATTTCCTGATCTTTTGCTACTTTGAACTGCTGGCCTGCTATCTCAACTATTGCGTACATCTTAATTTTATTTACTTATTGCCAAAAAAATTGGAGTGCAAAATTAGAATAATTTTTTATTCTGCAAATGTTTTTTTCCATTTTTACTTAAAATCAGCAGAAAGCAAAAATGTCCTTAGTTAAAAAGAGCCGGGCGGTATCTTCCCGGCTCAAATGAACTACATGATAAATGATGAGATTTTTACATCTCAAACCTTACTCGTAATGTTCCTTATTCTAAAACCAATTCTAATTATACTAATTTTTTATTACCTTATTTATTCCGACAACATTCTGACCGTGCAATAATTTCACTATATAAATGCCCCGGCTCAGAAATGAAATGTCAACGGTTTGAAGATCACCTGTGGTAACCTGATCAATGACTGTCTCTCCGGATACACTTATTACTTTTACATGGTCAGATTGAGTTGTACTGCTTATCGAAATATAGTTTTGAGCAGGGTTGGGATAAACCAATAATTCCTTTATCAATTGGTTATCATTCACCAAAGTATAAACTCCCTGGTCGTAATAAAATGCCCCGACATCACAGGTTGTCCCATCAGGATCAGGAATCATATCAGGATTTCCCGAATCAATACACGGAGATTTCATCCCATTTTCATCAGGATAACTCGTCCAGGTAAGGTGATAATCACTTAAGGCCGGATCAACAAACAAAGGATCTGAATTAAAATTACCATTACCGGAAAATCCACCTTTTATATCAGAATAATTGATTTGAGGCATCCCGGCAGTATAACCAATTTCATCAGGCTGATTATCCCAAATAATAGAATTATTGATATGATTTTGAACCGGGTAACTTAAGCTGTAATACAATCCGCCTCCTGTTTCGGCAGAATTCCCGCTTAGAGTACAGTTTTCGAGATTAAGGCTGCCGTCCATTATTATTGCGCCTCCTCCTGAGTTTGCAGCAGAATTCCTTGCGATAAGACAATATCCGAATGTCAGATTTGCTCCATTATCACAATACAAGCCGCCACCGTTTTCTGCTTCATTGTGAAGGACAGTTACATTACTGAATTGGCCGAACGCCATTCCGCAATATATTCCACCACCGTTAACTGCAGAATTATTTATGATTTCAACATTTTCAACTGAAATATAGGAATCGCTACCCAAATATACACCGCCACCGTTGAAGGTCGTGGCATTGTTAATAATCTTACCATCAATAAAAGTGGCAAATGATCCACTTGAACTTATGCCATAAAGTGTGATTCCGGAACCCCTGTTTTCTTTAATGATAAAGTTCGAAAAAAACGGGGCGGAATAAACGGAGACTATGCCTCCGGTATTATTGTCATGGATATAAACTTCTTCGACTTCAATATCTGAAAACTCGAATAAAGCCAATCCTGCATTTCTGTTATAACGAAGATCAGAATTCTGAATGAGCAGGTAAGGATACGACATACAAGTCAACCCGTTGAATTCACTATATTCAATGTTACAATACTTTAAAACTGAATTTTCAGAAAAAGTATAATTATAGCCGCTAAAAGAAAGACCATTCCATCCTGTTGTACTGCCCTGGATAAATCCTTCGGCGTCCTCCAATGTGAAATAAATACTATCATTTACAGTCCCTGCAGCTTCAATTTTCCCTTCTATTTCAAAACTAAAAGATCCCTGAAAAACAACCATGACACCTGGTCTGATGGTTAATCGTTCATCAGATGGTATATGGATATCACCCTGAATCAAATAAGGACTACCTTCAATTTTCCAGTCACCATAAACATCACCTGAAGGAATGTTGGTTTGTGCCTGAGGCCTGATAAAGCCCGTGAGTAAAAAGAGGATTATTGCAGTTTGTTTTTTCATGTAGTTTCTTTTTCGGAGTTAATCAGTTAAGATGTTCTCCTCATTTATACCTTTTTTAATACCGGAGTGGCATTGTCAAATATTATGCTATCAACCAAAAAGGTAATTTCTTATAGCATTATACTGCTATAATAATATTTTTAAACTCTTGAATTAGTGATTTTTAAGGGGACTTTTTTTATTAAAAGCACTAAGGTATTTAAAAAATTCAATTGGAATTAAATATTGTGAAATTCTCAATTTGGGATTAAACGAGGATTGTTTTTCCCAAAAAATTTTTTGTGTTTTTAATAATTGAAAGAAATGGAATTATGGGTACTTTATTCCCGGAGACATCGTATGGAAAATCCATAAGTTTTATAATAAGCACCCCTGAAAGATTTATCATAGGTAGCGCCAAAAACGCGCCCCCAGGCTTTGGCATCACTTTCCAGGGATGCTGAAAAAAAAGCGGCATATTCGTTCTTATAATTAAAAACGGAAGTATATTCAAATTCTCCGGCCGGTAAAGCTGTGAAATTATACAAATCAATACCATTACCGTTTAAATACCATCCGTTGTCTGATTTAAGGTTTTTTCCCACATCATATCCTCTTTTATAAAGATTATCCCATTCCGGGTCTCCCACGCCATATTGACTGTCAACAGTCCCCTCAAGCAACTTCCAGTCAAAATCTGTCGGAAGCCGCCACCCTCCATTTGGCGGACAAATACCCTGATTAATGGTGTCGCTGGTGTACATCATCATCTCGTCCCACAGGTATAAACCACCGTAAATATCACAGTAGTAGTCCAAATTCTCATAGCAATACTTTTCAATTATTCCATTGTTAAGGGGTGATGCGGAGCTTTCAATTTGCAATCCTGCATCCAGATTTTCCGCCATCCAGCATTGTGTATCTATTTGAACGGTGTTGTATTGTTTTCCATCACGGGCATCAAATAATACATCTCCGCATTGAAAAGGTGCGACATCCAAATAACTCACCAAATTGCCCCTACCGCAATTTGAATCCCAAATCCCGGATTTATCACCGGCATCAACCGCTCCATCCATATTGTAATCACCTGAAAAATAACCGGAACTTCCATTCTGAGCGAGCCAGACTTCATTTTTATCAATGGAGTTAATTTGACCATCAGCATTTCCGTCTCCTGCAATCATAGCCCAGATACCCTGTGACAATTCTTTTTGAGCGTGGTCGCCGCCCTGAACTGTCAGTTCATCTGAAGTAAAATCGTATATTACCGGATTCGCAGATAAATCGAGCGGAGACGAAGAAATAACGGGAAGATGATTTCTGTGAAATACGGAAACAAACAAACTGTCGTCTTCAGAAGTATAAAACTGCAATAAACTGCTCCCATTAGTATCTCTTATAGTACCGTCATTTAAAAGAAATGCAGCCTGACGGCTAACAGAGTAGTAATGATCCTGATTTGAAAAATTACAGAGTTTTCTGATCTCAACAAAGACCCAATCAACAATGTTATTTGTAAGAATATTGTCTTCTGTTAGTGAGCTAAAATGATTCCATGGTGGGGCAAAATAAGGTTGTTGTTCCGGCAATACCCCGGCTGTGTATAGATTCGTATTCATTTGCCCTTCAAAAAAAGCACCTTCCAGTAAGACAGTAATATCCAGATTTTTTTGAATCAGGGAAGAGTGATCAAAAAAATGAGCACCCATGTCGGCTCTGGTACTATCTGAATCAGGCGATATATCGGGATCACCACAATCAATGCAGGGTGATCTTGTATAATCACTCACCGGATAATTAATCCAGCTGAGCCGATAGTTTTGATAAAGGGGATCGAGAAAATGCGGAATGGCATTTATATTTCCAGTTCCCGGCCATCCATGTTCGATATCCGAATAAGAAAAAACGCAATCACCTCCTGAAACCACAATATTCGAAGGGTTATTATTCCAAATAATCCCGGAATTGAAATAAAAATCGGATAGTTCGGAAAATAAACCTGAACCTTCAATATCTGCAACATTATCTACAATTGTGGTTCTGAAAAATTCGATGGAGTCATAATTCTGATAGGTATAAAATCCACCACCACGGCTAAAAGCGTGATTTCCGGATATGATCACATTGAGGAAGTTTTTTTCGTAAGATCCCTGCATCAGATAAACACCTCCGCCATTATTTGCAGTATTATCGGAAATTATTGTAGAAAATATATCAATGTCGTCAGCTAAATAAGCATAGATACCTCCTCCACTCTGACTTGAAATATTATTCTCGATCCGTGAATTTGAAACAGATACTTCATTCAATATGGTATTTTGAAGTGCCATCCCTCCGCCATTTAATGCCCTATTATTTTTGACAATTACACTATCCATTGTGCAATTGCCATTCGCAACAATGCCGCCTCCATCCGTGTTGAAATTACCATTACCTTCAACCCTTGAATCAGAAATAAAAAAAGGAAAATCAGGTGCGATCAGAATACCGGATTCTGTATTACAGGTAATAACACTATTTTCGATATAAACAGGACCACTCCCATAGGATGTGGTAATTCCATTCCCTGTATTATGATCAAAAACACAATTCGTTATATGAACATCCTCAAAGCTTCCGGTTACCCATACATAAATTCCGCCACCTTTATTATTCAAAAACTTGTTGTTTGTAAGATTTACAACAGTATAGCCAAAAACTGACAATCCATAGGATTTACAATTTTGGATCAGAGAGTTTGAAATATTCAGGTCACTGTAAGCCATTTCGAAAGCTGAAATTCCATTTCCATACTCGATAATACAATGGTCGAGTAAAATATATTTATTGAGAAAATTATTGTAATCAGTGTTGAAATTGAAACTCCAGCCGGGGTCAGTACCAGTGGAATATCCGGCGGTATCTGCTTCAGTAAAACGGATGCTGTCATTTTGAGCACCCTGGGCAATAAGACATCCCGAGACATCGAAAATATAATTATTCTCAAAAATGATTTCTACGCCGGGTTCAATAAATAAGGTATCTCCCCCAATAATATAAATATCTCCCTGAATTAAATATGGGCTGTTTATTGAATTCCAGGTTCCGTTCACGATTCCACCGGGGATAAAAGTCTGTCCAATGGCTGAAATATTTAGAGTAAAGATTACAAGATAAACCAGTTGTTTCATAAGTTTTGTAAAGCCGTTGAAATAAAAATAATTATAGAGAATTTAACCGGCGCTATTTGCACAAGTTTAAGTCCAAATAGAAAAACAGGATTAAATCCGTCATTATCTTCAATATTTTAAAACAAATCAATTTACATTCAGGCCTGTAAAATATGTGCCATTTTTAATGACATCCAGAGCTTTAAGAAATCCATCGTCAATCTGTGTCATGATCTGAAAATACGATTTAAATTCAAACAGATTCCTTGCAATCAAAGCCTTTAACTGATACCTGATTAGTCTATCTGTAAATTCTTTTTCAACAATATCCTTATTGACCCCCTTTGATCCGGAGAATGCAAAAAAATCTTCCAAAATTGAATCATCAATCATATAATTTGTATCAAATTGGGCAAAATCAGGGAATTTTTTCTTCAGGTTTTTTCTTTCCCGATCGAGGTACTCAAGAACAAAGTCACCGAAGATTCCTTTACTTAATAAGTCAACATATAAGTCAGTAAATTTGGTTGAATCCAAAGGAACAAAGACATCAGGCATAATACCTCCACCACCATAGACAACACGATTATTTGGAGTATAATATTTTAACGAATCCGGAAAATTAATTTTATCCTCACTGGAAAGCTCACCATTTTCAAGCCGTTTCATTAAATCATCATAATAGCTGTCGTAACCTTCGGTGTAAGGCCTCTGAATACATCTTCCGGAAGGAGTATAATATCTGGCAACAGTCAACCTGAGCATAGAGCTGTCGGGTAAATAGTATGGCCTTTGTACCAATCCTTTCCCAAAAGAGCGCCGTCCAACGATGATACCCCGGTCCAGGTCCTGTACTGCTCCTGCCACAATTTCGCTTGCAGACGCAGAACCTTCATCTATCAGCAGAACAAGTTTTCCTTTCTCAAATCCACCACGAAACGTGGATTTGTATTTTCGTTTAGGGTTTGAAATTCCTTCGGTATATAATACAACATTTCCCTGGTCAATGAATTCATCGGTGAGGTCAACTGCAACATCAAGATAACCTCCGGAATTTCCGCGCAGGTCCAAAATCAGGCTTGTCATTCCATCTTTCTTAAGATCTTCGACTGACGACCTGAATTCCTCCATTGAGGTTCTTGAAAAGCGGTTCAATTTAATATAACCAATACCCGTGCTTGCAAAAAAGGCAGCATCTATACTATTGATAGGGATTTTGTCGCGGAAAACTTTATAGATGATAGGTAAATTTCTTCCTTTCCTGTAAATACTCAAATCAACTGAAGTTCCTTTGTCGCCTCTGAGTTTGTTGAAAACATAATTGTCATCTATTGATTTACCGGTTGCGTTTTCTCCATTGATGCTGATAATTTTATCACCCGCCAGAATGCCAAGTTTTTCAGAAGGTCCTCCGGGAACCGGAGCGATAACAAGAATCGTATCATGATAAATCTGAAAGGAAATTCCGACACCTTCAAATTCTCCTTCCAAAGGTTCGTTTGATCTGAGCAGTTCCCGTTTTGAAATATATTGTGAATGCGGATCAAGCTCTTTTAATGTCGCGATAATTGCCTTTTCAACCAAATCGGGTTCATTTACAGAATCCACATAGGCGAAATTTATGATTTGCAGAGCTGATGCAAATTTCTGAGTTGTTGACCTGATATCATCATCCTGCGAAACGGAATGTCTTATATTTAAACCCTGTATTATCAATAGGATTAGAACAACAATGAAAAGTTTCATCTTGAATATCTTCATTTTTAATTGTAAAACGTGTTAAAAATAATAAAAATCAGCTTAAAATCAGCAATATTAGTAATATCATTTAATCAAATTCACAAATTAAAGTACTAAAATTTTTCCTGAATACCCGATCCAAAAAGTGCAAAATCATATTTTACAGGATCCAGGGGATCAAACCTTCTTAAACTTGCCGTGAGTTCTTCTACTGCTTTCCAGTCGTTTTGCTTTCTTTGAAGCAGTCCCAGCTTACGGCTCTGATTCCCGGCATGAATATCTAAAGGACAAAACAGCATGGAAGGATCAATCGCCGGCCAAATCCCAAAATCTACACCCCGGTCATCCTTTCTGACCATCCAGCGTAAAAACATATTGATCCTTTTGGCCGAAGCATTCTTGTCCGGGTTTGCAATATGTTTTTGAGTCCTGGTGAGATGGGGTAATTCGAAAAAAATCATTCTGAAATAGTTGATAGAACCTTTCAGGGAACCCGCTTTCAGAATTCCAAGACTAAAAACTGATTCAAGTCCATTATGGTTTCTGTAAATATTTCTGAGCGAATTCAGAAAATAAATACAATCATCGCCGTTGAAAGTCCTGTGGACAAAAGATTTAAATATCATGATATCCTTTTCTCCGGATTGAGTAATAAATTGAAATGGCGCATTATCCATTCGCTGCATTAAATCCAAAGCATTATTAATGATTGTACGTCTCTTGCCCCATGATATGGTTGATGTAAGAAATCCTGCAATTTCGATATCTTTCTTCAATGCGAACCTGTGCGGAACTGAAATGGGATCATTGGTAATAAAATCCGGACGGTTGTAATAATTGTATTTTTCTTCAAGGAATTCATACAATTCTGATGACGATGATTTCACAGCATCAATTATTCTGGCTTCTTGCATAGGGTAAAATGCTTTGGCCTGAAAATTCACCGGCTAAAAATTTAAAATATCCCGCTATTGCAATCATAGCTGCATTGTCGGTTGTGTATTGAAATTCAGGAATATATACTTTCCAACCGAAAGCGAGTCCGGTTTCCGACAACCGTTTCCTCATAACCGAATTTGCTGAAACACCCCCTGCTATTGCAATTTCCCTGATCCCTGTTATTTTTGACGCATCTTTCAGCTTATCCAGCAGAATTTTTATTATAGAATTCTGTATAGAGGCGCTGAGATTGTTTCTGTTTTGTTCAATAAAATCCGGATTTGACTTTAGTTCATCCCGGATGAAATATAGAAAAGATGTTTTTAATCCGCTAAAGCTAAAATCGAGACCGGAAATATTGGGTTTAGGAAAATTAAAACGGTCAGGATTTCCTGTTTTTGCAAGTTCATCTATTGCAGGACCACCGGGATATGGTAATCCCATGATCTTAGCCGCTTTGTCAAAAGTTTCTCCGGCAGCGTCATCAATTGTTTTTCCAATTAATTTCATTTTCAAATGGCTATCCACCCTGACTATCTGAGTGTGTCCTCCTGAAATGGTCAGACATAGAAATGGAAATTTTGGAACAGGTTTATTTTCTTCATTGTTTTGAATAAAATGAGCCAGAATGTGCGCCTGTAAATGATCCACCCCGATAAGCGGAATACCCAATCCGAGGCTGAATGACTTTGCGAAAGATGTTCCTACAAGCAACGATCCGAGCAGTCCGGGTCCCACGGTGAAGGCAACTGCGGATAGCTGCTTTTTCCCGATCCCGGCGGTTTTCAAAGCGGAGTCCACAACCGGGATGATGTTTTGCAGATGTGCCCTCGATGCAAGCTCAGGAACAACACCTCCAAAATTTTTATGGACTTCCTGGCCGGCAATAATGTTGGCAAGAATCTTGGTATTACCGATGACCGCGGCTGATGTATCGTCGCAAGAGGATTCGATGCCGAGGATATATGTCTGCATAATTAAATAACCATAATCTTTAGGGTTTTACACAAAATGATATTTGTATTTTTTTTATCAATAATTTTGAAGTCTTATTATTCTTAAGAAATTTCGTTATAAATAAAGCACAACTTAAATAAAAAACAAAAATATCAAAAATAGGATTCTTAAAATATCGGCTTTTATTCTTACAGCAGTTATTACTCTGATCCTTGTAATCATTTTACTGCTGAGGAATCCTTTTTTTCATACCGTTATTGCCCGTGTCGCTACCAAATATCTGAAAAATGAGCTTCATACCGAAATCAGAATTGACAGGTTCGAAATCGGGATCAATAAAAGTATTTCATTAAAAAACCTCCTGGTTCTTGATCGTCAAAACGATACGCTGATCTATGCAGGATCACTTTACCTGAGGTTTCAGAACATTAATTTCAAAACCGGGGAATTTGAATTCAATGCCATCGAATTAAGAAACGCTGATGTCAGGTTAATAAGAAATACTCCCGATGAAGATTTCAATTACCGCTTTATTGCTGATTACCTTGGTTTAAAAGACACCATCACAGAAGATGCATATCCATCCGATAGCATTGAAACCGGATCGAAGAACCAATATTTTAAATCCGAAAAGATAATTCTTTCAAACTGCCGTTTTATTTATCAGAATCAGAAGGATACCCTGCATCAAAATTTCGTTAACTTCGAAGATATTGATATTGTAATAAAAGAACTTGAAACCGGTGAATCCAAAGTTGAAAACGATGCTGTTACTACTCAAATCCGTCATCTTTCATTCGCCGAGAAGAGCGGATTTATAGTTGATAGTTTATCCTGTTATTTTACATTAGATTCGAGTAAAATTGATGCAGAAAATCTGCTTGTGAGAACATCAAAGAATGATCTTGATCTCGATATAAAATTCAAGTACAACGGTTTTGAGGATTTTAATGATTTTATTCATAAAGTCAGGATTGACGCCAACCTGAGGGCTTCGCAATCGAACCTGTATGATGCCGGATATTTTGCTCCGATACTTTTTGAAATGGACAATAAGATTCAGGTTTCCGGTAAGATTTCAGGAACTGTTGAAAATTTCAAAGCAAGTGATCTGGATTTTGCCTTTGGTCAGAACACACATTATAACGGAAATATACAAATGAACGGATTGCCGGATTTTTTTGAAACATTTATACACCTTTCAATTAAAGAATCTACCACCTCCTCCTTTGATATTATGCAATTTAATCTTCCTGTTGAAAACCATAATTTGGTACTGCCCGAAATTCTTGAAAAACTCGGATTGATCGAAATAAAAGGCAAGTTCACAGGATTTTACAATGATTTTGTTTCTTACGGCTGGTTCAACACTGATGTCGGACAACTCAATACCGACCTTCTGTTAAAGCTTAATCCGAATAATATTATTGAATACAGTGGTAAAGTTTCAGCCGATAGTTTACAGGCGGGGAAGCTTTTTGGCATAGAGTCCTATATAAACCAACTTAATTTGAATGCTGAAATTCATGGTCAGGGGTTGACATTTGAAACGATGGAAGCAGACATTAAATGCAAAATCACTTCGCTTGAATTCATGAACACGGTTTATAATGAAATAATCCTGTCAGGAAATTTAAATGATAAAAAAATCAAAGGTAAATGCAAAGTCAGCGATGAACTTATTTCACTGGATATTAATGGAAATGCCGATTACAGTCAAAGCATTCCAAGCTATAATTTTATTGCAGCCATCCGAAATGCCCGCATTGATTTAATGAATATCATTGAACACGACACATCAATGAACCTTTCAACAAATTTAAATGTCAGGTTAATTGGAAACCAGTTTGATAATCTGCAGGGAATCGTTATTATAGACAGCACTATGTATTTTGAGAAGGGAGAAACCTATTTTATGAGGGATTTTACCCTAAGCATAACACGGGACGAAGCCGAATACGCACTGATCCGACTATTTTCCGATTTTATTGACGCTTCCTTCGAAGGCAAATTCCTGATAAAGGAATTACCTTATCAATTCAATTTCTTTCTGAATAATTATCTCGATACGCTAATTACTGACCTTCCATTCGAAAAGAACACGCTTCAGCCTCAGGATTTTATTTTTGATGTCGAATTAAAAAATTCGAAAATGTTAACTGAATTGTTTTTCCCTCAAATAAGTATTGCTGCAGGGACCAAAATTACAGGTGGATTTAACTCACAGATAGAGAACCTGTTTTTTGATGCTTCAGGGGATGAGATCATCCTTTATGGAAAAAAAATAACTAACTGGGATGCAGAATTTCACATCATGCAGGATAAAATTCTTCTCGATTCAAAAGCCGATCATGTTTTCCTTACCGATTCCCTCCAGGTTGATAGCCTTCATGTTCTGGTCACCGCTGCAAGGGATACGGTTATTTTTTCGGTTTTATGGGATAACAATAACTGGGAAAATGCAAATTACGGCGATTTGAATGGATATCTGGCTTTATATGGAAAAAATGAGATGAAATTGAAATTCGATAAAGGAAATATAGTAGTTAACGACGTTTCGTGGAAGATCAATAATGAAAATTATCTGGTCATTGATTCGGGAAGTTATATATTCAACAATATTGCTCTTTACAGCGACGAACAGGGATTAAAATTAAACGGTATAATTTCTGAGAGTATAAATGACACACTGATTATCAGTTTCGAAAATTTTAATTTATCCAGCACCGATAAATTCCTCGGCAGCTATGGGATAGATCTTGACGGAACGATAAACGGTGACTTTAAAATCGTTGATTTTTTCGGCACACCCAATTACATTTCAGATATAGAAGTTTCCGATCTGAACTTTAATAAAGAAAAACTTGGCGAGGCGGTCATCAAAAGTACATGGCATCCTAAGGAAGAAGCTTTCATCATTATTGCTGAAATTATTTATACAGGCAATATCGGTAAAAGTAAAACCCTTGAAGTCAATGGTACATTTTATCCCAATAAAAAATCCAATAATTTCGACATTGATATTCAGCTTTTCAATTACAAGCTTAAAACAATTGAGCCTTTCGTCAGAGTTTTCAGTTCCCGGGTTGACGGACTTGCTTCCGGTCAACTTAAACTCAGCGGTTCAACTTCGGAACCAAACCTGACAGGCGAAATTTCCCTGATGAGAGCTAAAATCAAAATTGACTATCTGAATGTTAGTTATACTCTGGCCGATAAGTTTTATTTTGAGAATAACCTCATCCATTTTAATAATGTTACGGTTTATGATTCATTAGGTAACCAGGCTATTACTTCAGGAAAGATCCGGCATGATCATCTTCGTAATTTTAACCTTGATCTGAATTTTAAAGCCACCAAACTTGCAGGGCTTAATACTACACGCGGACAGAATGAATCATTTTACGGCACTGCTTTGGCATCAGGAACATTCAGGATTTCAGGGCCGCCCGACAATCTGGAGATGGATATTAATATCACTTCGGAGAAAGGTACCAGTATTAAAATACCTGTTTCGTTCGGAGCAGAAGTCACAGAAAATAATTATATCATTTTCCTTGAAAATAAAAAAACACAAGAGAATGATAGCTTGGTCCTGTCGAAATATGAGGCCAACCTGAACGGATTGAGTTTAAAGCTGGATATGAATATCACTCATGATGCAAATATTCAGATGTTCCTGCCTTACCAGATGGGGAACATACAGGCAAACGGTAAAGGAGAAATTAAAATGAGAGTTGCTCCAGGAGGTACATTTACGATGTTAGGGGAATATATCATTAACAGGGGTTCTCTTTTTCTTACTTTGCAAAACATTCTGAACCGCAATTTCGACATCCGCCGGGGGAGCAAAATAGCCTGGTCGGGAGATCCTTATAATGCCCAAATTGATCTTAAAGCCGTTTATAAAGTAAAGACCAAACTTGGTGATTACGTCCCTGAGCAGGATGCTGAAACACCTGTACAGGTTGACTGTATTATTACCTTATCCAAAAATCTGTTCAATCCCGATATCAAGTTCACCATAGAGTTTCCGGATTTAAAGGAAGAAAGCAAACAAATTATTTATTCACAACTCGATACCAATGACCAGGCATTGATGAGCCAGCAAATGATATCATTGCTGCTGTTGAATACCTTATACCACAGTTCAGGTACTTCCGGGTCAGTTGGGTTCAATACATTTTCACTTGTAACCAACCAGCTTAATAACTGGTTATCTAAACTGAGTGATGATGTAAACATTGGAGTTAATTACCGTCCGGGTACTGATGTTACCTCCGATGAAGTGGAAGTTGCATTATCTACGCAACTCTTCGATGAAAGGGTTCTTATTGATGGAAACCTCGGGGTTAAAAGCGGATCAGAAAACACCAGCAACAATAATAATCTTGTCGGTGAAGTGAATGTGGATGTTAAAATAACCAGGGACGGCAGATTCAGGGCAAAGGCTTTCAATAAGTCAAACAACAACTACCTTTATAAAAATTATGCGCCTTATACGCAGGGGGTTGGGTTATTTTATACCGAAGACTTCAATAAGTTTGGCGATCTTTTCAGAAAGAAAGAGAAAAAAAATATCAAAATCAAACAAAAGCCACCGGAAGAACAAAGTATGAATAAATGAATGAAAATTGTTGAAAAATGAATATATCTTTGCTGAAATTTTTAATACAGGTCATCCATGATTCAAAGGCTGCAAACCCTATTTCTTTTTCTGGCAATTTGCGCAATTGTCATTATGATGTTTTATCCCGTTTCAAGTATCACTGAATATACACAATTCAATACACAATCGCTCGAAACGGACTATTACGAACTTTTTGTTACTGGTTTACACGATCCTTCGCCCACAAGTGCACCGCAAACAAGTCAGAGTTCCTGGATTCCTCTGATGGTTGTAACGGTAATGGTACTGGCAACTATCGGGTACACAATTTTCAGGTACAAATCGAGGCAATTTCAGCTCAAGCTTGTTAAAAGCGCTATATTTATAAATATTGTAATGGTGGCGGGCATATTTTTGAATTATCCCAAACTTTTCACTCGTACCACAGTAAGCATTGACCCTGGTCCGGGAGCATATTTCTCCCTCATTTCACTGATCATGCTTGTCATTGCTCATCGTTATATTCTAAAGGACGAAAAGCTGGTTCGGTCGTCCGACAGGCTGCGGTGACATCATAAACTCAAAGCCAAAAAGTAATAGGTAGAAATACTATGAAATAGGTGGAAATAAGTTGAAATTGGTTGATATTTATTGGCATTGACATTTCAAACTCCGAAACCGGCACTAAACCCGAAACCCGGAACTCAGAACTCTCTCCATGCTCCATGCTGAAAAACGAATGAAGAACAATTGAAATAAGAATAACGAATTATCGGGCAACGGACGGCAACCTGACACTCGAACACAGAACCAGGAACCCTGAACTCAGAATAAAAAAGCAGTCGGTCTCGCCAAAGGCGAGAGCAGTTTGCAATAGAACCAGGAACAAGTTAAGGGAATAAGGGAAATTGATTGATATTGATTGATATTGGATGCGCCAACTCAGAGCCCGGGACTCATCTCGCCACAAGCGAGACTGAACTCAAAACATATAACTTTTCACTGGATCCATTTGAGTAATTCTTCGAGTTGTTTATCAGGAATATTTTCTTTATCGGATTTATCATAAATAGAAAGCAGATAAACTACAGTTTCCGAATAATGTATATAGGTTATGATTCTTGCCCCACCTGATTTACCTCTACCCTTCGAAGAAATGGCAACACGGAGCTTGTAACAATTTTTTCCAATCGGAGTGCCCTGTTTGGGATTTGTCTTCAGTGACTGAATAAGTTCCAATAACTCATTCTTTAAGGAAGGATATTTCTGTATAAGCTTTTTCGCTTGTTTTTCAAATACACCAATTGATTTTACCCTATAACTCATGTAAAAAATCTTCCGCGTTACGAGGTTTTATTTTTCCTTCTTTTATAAGCTTCATCTCTTCAACAGCTTCTTTAATTCCTTCCAATACATCAGCTTTATAAGGCGTCAGGGGCTTTGTCTTTACAAAAGGAAAATTTCTTAAAAGCTCCAAGATAAAATGAGCTTTAGTATCTTTTATATCTAACAATACTTTCATATTTCTGTATTTATCATTCAAAAGTAATATTTTTTTTGAAACTAAATGACTGCCGAAAATCCTTCTCAGAACTGAAATAAATGGAACAATATTGAAATTGACATCCGGAATCCTAATGCCCATCCCTCACACCTGCTCCACGCTCCACGCTTCTTGAATAACGAATGAAGAACAATTGAAATAAGAATAACGAATTATCGGGCAACGGACGGCAACCTGACACTCGAACACAGAACCAGTAACACGGAACTCAGAACACGGAACCAGTAACCAGTAACAAGTAACCAGTAACAAGCCACCAGTGTCCGCCTCATTTTCCCAAACACGCATATCCCAACGCCTCCAACCCCGTCCTAAAAAAAGTTGCATTTTTTTTAACATTTTTTTAAATTTTCATTGCCATATCAATTTAATACTTATTTTTGAACAAATTTTTCTGTTTAAAAATCTTTTTTTCGAATGGTAGTTCAGGTTTAAACATTCAATTTCCTTTTAAAAACAACGTAAAACTGAATATTAATATTAACTTAAATTTAAATTTATGAGAAAATTTACTAAATTATGGTTGATGATGATTATATGTTTATCATCATCAGTTGTTTTGTCTCAGAATTCAATTAAGGGAAATATCCCTTTTGAGAAAGAAACAAAAATTATCAACTATGACCCATCGATGTATCCTACACCAAAACAAGGCGGTGAAGATATTGCGGGAGCAGTAGTTATCGCATTGCCCTATACAAATACAGGGACAACAGCAGGATTTGCCAATAACTATGACGAGGTGTGCCCATACAGTGGAAGTACATCGCCGGATGTAGTTTATAGTTATACACCAGGTGCAGATGAATCACTTGATATTGACTTGTTTGGTTCATTCTATGACACAAAAGTATTTGTTTATGAGGACGTAGCAACACCTGGATTTCCTTATGCATGTAACGATGATTTTTATTCTGATTACACTTCAGCGTTATTTGGATTGTCTGTTTATTACGGACATACATATTATATAGTTATTGATGGCTATGGTGGAGATTTTGGGACTTATGCAATATTGATAACAGCAGTTCCTATAGTTCCTCCTCCAGCCAATGATGATTGTTCAACTGCAATAGCAATTGGAGAAGTGATTGATATGGCATTTTCAACTATAAATTCAACCCAAAGCGGAGAAAATCCCGGATGTGGCGGCAGCACTAATCCTTATGATATATGGTATGTTTATACAGCCTCATATTCAGGTCCTGCAGTATTCGATCTTTGCGGAAGTGCTTATGATACTAGGCTTGCTCTTTATGATGCCTGCGGTGGGACAGTTTTAGCCTGTAATGATGACGCCTGCGGATTATCCTCTGGCTTTTTCTACACAGTTACTGCCAGCGCCAGTTATTATGTACAAATTGGTGGCTATAATGACGCTGTAGGTACTGGATTTTTATCCATTGCCTTCGAAGACACAGAATGGACAGGAGCCGCCAAAAGTAACGACTGGAACACTGCAGGTAACTGGACTTATGGAATTCCCAGTTCAACTACAAATGTTACTATTCCTGCCGGTTTGTCCAATTATCCAACACTTACATCTGCGGGTGTTTGCAATAATTTATATATGTATGCCGATGCCTCCGGTTATGCCACATTACTTGATGGCGGCTTCCTGACACTTAGTGGATCAGCATATATTCAAGCTTATTTAACCGGTAATGTATGGCATTTTATAGGATCTCCCGTTTCAGGTGCAACAGCCGATGTTTTCAAGCTGGCAGGCGGACAACCTGATGTTTACCTGCAAAGTTTTGATGAAACAACCAACACTTATACTGACATTGTACCCGTTACTACTCCTTTAAACGTAATGGAAGGTTATGCAGCATGGGTGGATGGCTCAAGCTGGACATTTACCTATCCTGGCGCTCTGAATACCGGCGCTTACGGCGCTGCCGATAATATGACCCGGACAATAGACGGAGATGATGGCGGCAATAATTTGTTATCTAATCCCTATCCTTCAGGTATTGACTGGGATGCTGCATTAGGTTGGACTAAAACAAATATGATGGATGCCTTCTATATTGAAGACGCTGGCGGATGGGCAACGTATGTATCCAGTGTTGGAGTTGGTACCGGAAGCGTTATTGCTCCGGGACAGGGATTCTTCGTATTCGTAAATTACGGAGGTGCACCTACAACCGGAACTCTTATAATGGATAATAGTGTTCGCGTTCACACAGCAACACCATTTATAAAAGATGCAGTTGCTAACCTAGTCAGGTTAGAAGTCCAGGGAAATAACAAGACTGATGAAACAGTTGTACGTTTCCTTGAAGAAGCAACAGCATTATTCGATGGCAAATATGACGCCTTTAAACTGGAGCCGACTGATGGAGCAATTCCTCAGCTTTATTCAATTGCTAATAAAGATATGGCTATCAATACTCTTCCTGAAACCGATTGGGTACAACTTGGATTTAAGGCCAATTTTGATGGTGAATATACCATTTCCGCCATCGAAATTAATGATATCGCGTCTGTTTGGCTCGAGGATACCTTTACAGGTGAATTTACCAACCTGACCATGGATAGCTATACCTTCAATCACAGTGTTATTAATGCACCGGAAAGGTTTATCCTGCATTTCACTCCACTCGCTGTTCCTGAAAACATGGCTGACATGATCAACATCTATTCAAACAATCATGATGTTTATGTTGCTGTTCCGGCCAATACAAGAGGAACAGTTAAGGTTTACAACCTGATGGGCCAGGAAGCTGCAAGTACTACTATTACCGAAGTCCTCACCAGGATTACTCTCGATAAGAGCGCTTATTATGTAGTTGAGGTAGTAAGTGATGAAAGCGTTGTAACGAAAAAAGTATTTGTAAAATAAGCCTCCCCCCAGCTCCCTCCTTACCTTCGACAAGCTCAGGGTGAGGAGGGGGAGTTGGGGACTGGGTTAAAAGAAGTTATGTTGAATAAAATAAAAAATACAGATATGAAAAAAGCATTAAAATTATTATTGATCGCAGGTACTTTTATGGTATTGCCATTGGTTATGACCGCTCAAAACCCACCTCACCCAAACGGAGGCGGCGGACCGGGCGGCGGTAACACACCGGTTGGCGGTGGCGCTCCTATTGATGGTGGTTTGTCCATCATGCTCTTACTTGGAGCTGTTTACGGATCAAAGAAAGTCTTTAGGATGAAGAAATA
>JAGVPB010000058.1 GCA_020052415.1 Bacteroidales bacterium
CTTCTCTTGTTAAGGAATTATTAAAGGAGATAACAACTAAAGTCAGTAGAACCTCGTCCGGGCATTCACGATAAATAAAATTCAAATATGGCTTCTGAGATTCTAATTTGTCAATTTCATTCTGATTTAGTTCAGTGATTACTGGGATACAACAATGTTCAATGTAGTTAGAGTCAACGCTTAATTTTTTGACCGGAGCGCAACACCTTTCAACATTAAGAATTTGTGAACTGACAATGTCTGATGAATGAATTTTTTTAACAAGATTTTTAGGGGTGGCAAAAATTGAATAGACGTTTTTACCAATTTTTATACTGTCAATTTTAATTATCTCTTTGTAGATTGTCAGTGAATCTCCTCTTGGTCGTGATATTCTTTTGAGAATGGTATCAAATGAATCAATTGATCCAAAATATTCATCATAGACAGAAAAGATAAAATATCCTGTGAATTCACTTGAATCTCTCAATTCAAAATTGATTTTGTACTTAAAGCAATATCCCATGTCCGCATTTGATTTAAATGCGAGAATAAATAAAAAAAGGACTATGATTATTTTTTTCATTCTTTAATATGTGTGCCAACTCCTTTATACCCCTGAACTTTTCAGGGATGTCCATTTCCGTGTGGCTGTATAACCCTGAATAGCATCAGGTTTTATTTTTACTTCCAAACCCTCACTCCGGGTTCCCCACCACCTCCTCATAGCTCCCTTCCTTATCAGGGTCAGCATTGTAACCCTGAGGCAGGTGTTTTTATTTTGCACCAGTACTGCATGCGCACTTACCGGGCTGGAAGACTGGCGCCAGATGGGGATTTATTTTTTTCTATTTTTTATCGCTTTAACAATTGTCTTCTCTGTCAGCTCTTTTATCATTTTCTTATCAATCTTATCAAGATGATTTATCGTTAATATAGTCTCATCACTTAGCTCTCCACTATCATTAAATCCCCGAACAATAATTTGTAAATCATTTTTAGGATTGTCACCCTTTTCAATTCCATTTTTTCTGGCCTCAATAATTGATTTAATCAAATCAATCACTGATGAAGATAACTGAAATCCAGCAGCAATCATGCCAGCATAAATTAGAATCTCTGGTCCAGATTCGTGTTCAATGAGCGCAATACGCTCCTTTTTAAAATCATAATGCTGAAGCTCTAAATCAATTATTTTGTAAGCCTCTGGAGAATGTTCTCTATGAAAGCAGCCGTTCACAACCCTTATTTTAATTGATAAAGCAAAAGAATCCTTATCATCAAACCCAGATTCAAAATCTTGAATTCGATTTTTAAATTCGTTAGTCCAGCTCATAATAATTGGAATTATATTGTAAAATATATTACTAAATTGCTGTCATTTTAAATGCCGCAAAACGGCTGGCGGTATGGCCAGTAAGAGATTGCGGGCGATTTCCTGTCAAGTTACACAAAAGTTGAAGCGGGCTATAACTCTTGAATAAACTACTGTACAGGCAATTTTTTATACTGCGTTATTTGCGTTTCGTTTTTTATCAATTTCTAATTATTAACTATATCAAGAAGTAATTCCTTATATTTATTTACTACTTCTTCATAGTAATTAAATCCATAATAGGAGTCAAATTCTTTCTGTAGGTAAGGATAATTACCTTCCTTATATCTATTTTCATCAAGAGAATAATAATCTGTCAAGGTTGTTTTGATTCCAGCCGAATTTCCGTACCGATATTTTACTAAAAGACATTTCTCTGATTTAGAATTAAAAGATTTGTTCCAACTTTTTGCTAAAGCATCAATTCTGTCTATTTCCTTTTGACTTAGTTCAGTTGTTTTGTCAAAACTAATTTCATTTTTCGAATGTTGATAAAATGCCTTGACTATGTTTAATTTACATTCTGATGCTACTATTTTCAAGCTTGATGAAAGATAAAATAAATTACGCATTTCTGGACAAGAATCTGGCGTTATACTTACAATTTCAACATTGCTATACCTATTCGAAAGATTATCATTAATTAATTTATTAATGTCTTGTTGTCCATATGAGTTAATTCCTATTAAGATAATCAGACAAAGAAAACATAATTCTTTTTTCATAGTATGAAATTTTTTAGTTAATAATTTACCTCACTGCTCAATAGTAAAGTTAATTTTGCTAAGGCAGGTCTACAAAATGAACGATACTCGTTTATACCCCTGACTCTATCAGGTGTATCCAATCACTCTCAGTTGGATAATCCAGAAAAGCATAAGGATTTCTTTTTATGTCCAAATTCTTTACTCCGGGTTCCCCACCGTCACTTCGTAGCTTCCTTCTTTGTCAGGGTTGCCATTGTAACACATGAGGAAGGTATTGCTTTCGGCGCCAGGCCCGGAAGCCCATAGCGCTTTTATGATGGATTAAATCTTATAAATTCTATTGTTAACTTTTTCAAGGTCATTGGACATTTGTTGCACAAATTTATAAGAAAGATCGTTATTCGCAACTTTATTTTCCGGAAATATTTTACGACATCCTGACTCATAAGCCGGCAGCAGCAGTGGCAGCGGCAGTGGCTGTGGCAGAAGTAGTGGTTGTCTCGTACTTAAATTCCTTTTTCTTGCCCCATGCTCCATGCTCCCTGCTCCAGGCTCCATGCTAAAGTAACCAGCAACCAGTCGGCAATGAGCAGTCGGCAAACTCGAACTCAGAACTGAGAACAGAGAACCCGGAACACTGAACCCGGAACCCGGAACTCAGAACTAACTTCAAACTCCGAACTTCAAACTTCAAACCCTAAAAATTCGCCTTCAACGAAAGTATAAAGTTCCTTCCGGCAGCCACAAGCCCGGAGCTGTACGGCCTGTATCTCTGGTCGGAGAGATTTTCCAGGCCTCCGCTTACCGACAAAAATTCTGTGATCTGATACATGGCTTTGAAATTTAACGTGTACCATCCCGGTGAATAAGGATTCCCATTCGCATCAACAGCATACATGTAAGCCTTGCCCTGCTCTTCCTGCGCAAGGTCTTCAAAAGCGACTTCCCCGCAGTACATCCCGTAGAAATCGAGCTTCAGCTTATGAGCAGTATAGGTGAGCGAGGAAATTCCGTACCAGGGCGTAGCATGGCGCAAGGGACTTGTGGTTCCGTCGTCGAGCACTTCATCGCCTTTCTGAAAGTTAAAATGCGAAGAGAATCCAAACCCTTCCGGCAGCTTGATTTCCAAACCGGCCTGTAAACCATAGACGGTAGCATTTGCGGCATTCTGTATGGCCTGAACCTGGCTCATTTCTCCTTCATACATAATGCTGTCCTGTCCGTTTAACGAAAAGTTACGGCGAACCATAGCATTGTCGAGAAAAGTGTAAAATACTGCAACATCCAGCCTCATAAATTCACCAAATACTTTTGCAATATCTATTTCGGCATTGTACGCGTATTCTGCCGTTAAATCAGGATTGGGAACAATGACATATCCCGGCTCGGAATCGAAAACCTTACCGGCATCATCCACGTTTGGCGCCCTGAAACCCGTAGAGAAATTGGTACTTAATGTCCAGGACTCAGAAGGTTTAACAATTATACCGACACTGCCGGTAAAGGCTCCGTCATTGATTTCCATAGTGGTATAGGGAAAATGGTAAAAAGTGGTATCAAAGTCACCCTGCATGCTGAACCGGTTGTATCGTGCTCCGGCCTGGACAGTTACCTTATCAACAGGCCTGAACAGCCAGGTAAGATAAGCGGCATAAGACGACCAGGTTGACATTGGATAACGTGCCGGCCCATTAACTACGGTGCCGGTGGATATGTCTTCATCCGTTCCGGTAGAGTTCACATCATTGTAAACAGCTTCCAGACCGTACATGAGGCTGTGCTTTGCCGCGATTGTTTTGGTGAAATCAAAATTTGAAGAGACTACATTTACTTTTTCAACCCGGCTCCGAAGCTCTGTATCGTTAAAATCTCTGTCAAAACGGCTTTCTTCGAAGAACTGGTGCGTCAGCCTCATGGTGAGCTGGTCATAAATTCCGGAAGAGAGCGTATTGGTCATAGTGAGGTTGTTCATCATCCATTCCTGCGGCCCATAATACCATTCGGCGCTCCGCGGCAGGCCGTTTTTCGTTCGCAACAGGCGGTCGTACCTCGAATAACTGGTTGTAGTGGAATAATGAAATCCGTAATTAAAATCCCACTTATTATTTGGTTTGAACCTCAGCTTTTGCATCATATTGGTCTGGGTATAACCGGTAGGTTTCTGAACCAATGGGTCATCATTTGTCACGACCCGGTCAACACTGTCAATCCTCTGTACGTAATTTTGCCGCAGATATTCTTCCGGGCCGTTTGTTCCCATACGCAGGTCATCGTAATTATTGTAGGAAAAGCTGCTCACCATTGCCCATTTTTTCCAACCTACATTCACATCGAGGTGGCCGGTATTTTCATCATTTGCCGAAGAATACCTTGTGACCGCACTTCCCGATACATTGGCTTTGCTGTCAATCGAAAGCCGCGGGGTAAGCGTATTGAAACCGATAACGCCACCAATGGCATCGCTTCCGTAGATAACCGAACCGGGGCCGAACAGCACTTCTGTTCTTTCAATGGCGAACGGATCGAGTGAAATAACATTCTGCAGGTTACCACTTCGGAAGATAGCGGTGTTCATCCTCACACCATCCACAGTGATCAATAGCCTGTTCGTTGCAAAACCCCTGATCATAGGACTGCCGCCGCCGGCCTGGCTTTTCTGGATAAATACTTCGCCTGAAGCAGTGAGAAGATCGGCAGCCGTTTGTGGATTTTGCAGTGCGACCTCTTTGGCTGAAATGGAAGTGATCTTTGCCGGAATATCCCTTGTGGATTGGTTCCAGCGGGATGCAACCACGGTAAACTGCTCCAGTGTAAGGCTTGAAGGAGCCATCAAAACGTTAAAACCGGCTTTTTCGATTTCGCTGTAACTTTTGGTTTGATTTTCATATCCTATCATCCGGATTTCTATTTTTACTGAGCCTTTGAAATCCGTGAAATCAACCTGTCCGTGGGCGTTTGTCAAAGCCGAAGCCCTCGGAGTTTCGCTGTAAAGGGTAACCATTTCAAGCGGTTGTGAACTGCCCTTGTCTTTTATTGTCAGTATCTGGGATTGTGCGATAGCTACCAAAATGGTAAACATCACCAAAAATATATTTTTCTTCATCTAATTATTTGTTAAATAAATAATGCTATCAACTTTAATTGAATTGAAATTTAAATGTGCGGCTTAATAAAACCGTATCGGGGACTTTAAAAGATAAAGCCCGTTAATAAAATAAAAACAGTAATGTTTATGAAGATTTGGGAGGCGGCGACTGCTTTTCCGGGAAAAATGGTTTGTAATGAGAGTATGAAGGTAAAAACTTATGTTCAATGCCGGTAGATGCAAACCTGATTGTTTTTTCAGGGAAGAAATAATCTTTCAATAGATTCTTGATGAGGTTTTGTTTATCCTTTTGAGTCCGGGCATCATTTTCCAGGTGCCTGCTGATGTGCTGCTGAAGTCCGGTGAGCAATCTTTTTTCCTTTTTGTCTTTAAAGCAGTACAGATTGGTTTGCCCGTCGCTGCTGTTTTCCTTTAGTACAACATCATACAATTCATCATTCAGGCTGAATTCATTTTCCCTGATCCATCTCAGGGAATTTATTTCCTGTTTGCTGAAAGAAAAAACCACAAGGGTACCCGAAGCTATGTTTTGATCCAGCATTTCCGAAATCCCGTTCCTGATCTTTTGCTGACGCAACAGGAAAACCGGGTAATACCCGATGATGTTGAACAGGAAAACACAGAGAAACAATATGGATAAAAGTTTACGCACTCAAAAACAATTAGCGGGCAAATTTAGAAAAAAATCAATCGTAAAAAATTTCGAAGAAAGGGCTAAATTATAATTTGATGTGCTAGAAAGTAAATAATCCTGAAAAATCATATTCCCTAAAGTTCAGAGGAAATAAATTCTTACTTTCGTACGAGATGA
>JAGVPB010000081.1 GCA_020052415.1 Bacteroidales bacterium
ATTGACCAGTGGTATCTGGGGAATGATCGGCGGAGATGCAGATGCAGACGGAGTCATCGGAACAACCGACATGACTGCCGAATGGAACACCGAAGCCGGTGAAGCAGGACTTTACTCCTGCGACCTGAACTTAGACGGACAGGTGAACAATATTGACAAGGACAGCAAATGGCTGCCGAATTTAGGTAAGAGTTGCCAGGTGCCATAATTGGCAATGAAATAATATTTATGTAAAAGGCCATCCCGAAAATACACGAGATGGCCTTTTTCTTCTGTAAGGATATTATTGAATTCTAATTGAAGATGAATTATTTTAACCCGGCTAATTGCTTTAAGGATTCTTCAATAATTTCACTGGGTTTGTAGGCGGGGTATTGAAATATCCTGCCTTCAGAGTCAATTAGAACAAACAATGGAAATGTTTTTATGCCATAATCATGGATGAGGTCAAAGCCGGTTCCGTTATATAAAAAAGTCCATTCAAATTTTTTTTCATCTGCATAACGCATTATTGTATTGATGTCCTTGTCGAGAGAAACCGTAATGAAATTTATTTTCGTCCCGTAATCAATATAAAGTTTTTCCATAAGATCAAATTCGGCGAGACAAGCGTTGGTCCATGTTGTTAGGAAACTGAGGTAAACAGGTTTTCCATAAAAGCCTGATAATGTAAGTGTACTGCCTGAAAGGTCAGGAAGTGCGAAATCTGGAGCTTTAGTACCCTTCTGTAAATTAGTAACCGCTTTAGCAATGTTGGTTGCAATAAGCCTGTGTTCAGTGAATTCACTTTTTTGGGAAACTTCAAAAATTAAATAAAGAATATTTTCGCTATAAAAATGCGGGTTGTAATAAAGCTCATTCAATGTTTTCAGCAGCACCAATTCTCTGATCCGTTCTCCTTTCAAAAGAGAGTCATTACTGATGATTGCTAATACAGAGCTGAGGCTCTTCTGAATGTTGATTGCATTTTCAAGTTCAGCTATTGTAAAACTTTTTGATTCACCAGTGAGGTATCCATTAAAAAACTGGTTAAAAAAATACATGTATTCCGGGTTCAGATACTGAACCGGTTTATTATCGAGGAATTTTTTAAATAATTGGGCCTTATTTACCGAACCTGCTGACAACTCGGTCTGAGCAATTTTGTAAGCAAAATATTCAGTGAAATAAGGATTATCAATACTGGTATACTTTTGTTCGGTTTCTATTCTGAAAGTATCAATGAGGCCTTTTTTCCGGCGGAGATAAATGTTATCAAAATTGTCTGTAATAAACTTATTGTAAGACAAATTGAATGTTGAAATAAGGAAATTCAACTCCAGGTTATCTTCCGGAACTATACTGAAAATGATGTCGTCTTTTTCATAAAACGGCCTGAATTGAGATACCATATCAACAGAATCGCAGCTGATAGCATATATTTTCCCGGGTTCAAGAACTAAGTTTGCAGTATAATAATCGAGATCAAGTATTGCAGTTGTCGTTTCTCTCAGATCAGTTTCAAGGTAAAAGTTACCTGTCGTGTCAACAACTGTCCGCGCGATTACCACCACAGTATAAGTAATCAAATCAGAATACCCTAAGAGCCTGATTTCATAGCCTTCTGCTCCCGGCAGCCTGCCCGAAATTTGCGTTATATCAGGCCTGACAATAAGATTTGAAGTCAGAATAAAACCAAGAAACAAAACTTTTTTTATCATTTCGGATGGATAGCCTGATTAAAACGGGTAGATTTCAGAATTATTGAACATAAAGCAAATTACTTACCGGGTACAGTCAAATTGACTCCATCAGGTACAAATTGTGAGGCATTTCCTCCATGACGGAGGATATCCCTGACAATGGAAGAATTTAAAGAGGCATATTCGGGAGCAGTAAGGAAAAAAACTGTTTCGATATCAGGGAATAATTTTTTATTGATCTGTGCGATGCTGCGCTCAAATTCAAAATCGGCTGAAGTCCTTAGTCCGCGCAAAAGGTATTGCGCTCCAAGCTTTTTGCATAAATCTACCGTAAGTCCTTCATACTGGATAACTTTTACCTTTTCAATATTTATAAATACTTTTTTAATCCATTCCATCCGCGGCGCAAGGCCGAAGAAGCTTTTTTTTTCGGCATTCATGCCTACAGCGATATATAATTCATCGAAAAGGGGTAAAGCCCTTTTAATAACAGATTCATGACCTTTCGTAATCGGATCGAACGAACCGGGAAAGACAGCAATTTTTTTCATCGTTCACTATTTTGAAAACAAAAGTAAAATTAAAAACCATATTTTTGCTTCATGGTTTATAATAAAGAAATAGCTATTACCATTTCTGAATATCTTCTTCAGATCAAAGCAGTAAAGCTCAATACGAAAGAACCCTTCACATGGGCATCCGGGCTTAAATCGCCGATTTATTGCGACAACCGGAAAACATTATCATTTCCCAAGATAAGAACTTATATCAGGCAGCAGTTTGTTAAGATCATTAATGAGGAATATGGGTCGGTTGACCTGATCGCCGGTGTAGCGACAGGTGCCATCGCACATGGAGTTCTGGTAGCACAGGAGCTTGGACTTCCATTTGTTTATGTGAGATCGGCTGAAAAAAAGCATGGCCTTGAAAACCTGATTGAAGGAAATTATGAATCGGGTCAGTCGGTAGTTGTAATCGAAGACCTGGTTTCGACCGGCAAAAGCAGTTTGAGCGCAGTTGAGGCTCTCCGTTCCGGAGGTTGCAAGGTTAAAGGAATGGTTGCCATTTTCAGTTATCACCTTGATAAAGCCAATGAGAATTTTAAAAAAGCAAAATGCCAGCTTTCCACCTTGTCTGATTACAATGAATTAATTACCCAGGCTGTGAAAAATAACTACATCTCCGAAAAAGAATTAAAGTCGCTTGAAAAATGGCGGGAGGATCCTGAGAAGTGGGGGCTTGATTGAATTGTTAAATGGTTTGCCGAAGGGCATCCTTTCGGGAAAATAGTTAAATTGCTTGATCAGCTACATGCCGGGAAGGTTACTTAATCAACCCAATTAACCTACTTAACTTAATTAACCTTATCAACTAATGACAGAAATAAAAAGTGAAACCGTCGTCATCAGCCGAAGTGCAGAAGAAGTTTTTAATTTCCTGAGTGATTTCAATAATTTTGGAAAGCTAATGCCCGGACAGGTAACAAACTGGAAGGCAACTGTTGATCAATGTTCGTTCACAATACAGGGGATGGCTGATATCAGTCTTTATATTAGTGAAAAACAACCATTTTCATTGATCTCATACAGTTCAGTAAATGATAGTCCGTTCAGGTTTTCAATCAACAATCACATAGAATCTGTGGATGGAAATAGCACAAAGGCTTTCTTCATTCTCGTTGCTGATTTAAGCCCAATGCTGAAAATGATGGCTGCAAGGCCTCTGGAGAATTTCGTGAACCTTTTGGTGCACAAGCTCAGGGATATTTTCGTATCTGATTAAACGAATATAAGATTCCTCTTTTTTATCAGTTTTCTGCGTATGCCATATAGAATTGAAAGGGATATTTCCTTCTAAATTTTAAATTCAATCTCTTTTAAATCGCATTCAATTTTTCCATTTCCCTCTACGGTCAGTTGTAAATGTCCGAATTCTGAAAGGCCGGTAATTTTTGCATAAACAATTTCATTTTTATACTTGAAGAAGTGAGTTTCATGTATTCGGTACAGAGAGGATAAATAATCCGAATTGATTTTATACAGATTTCCATGGGACAATTCTCCGTATCTTTCAGCAAGGCATCGGAGCATTTCCTCAAGGCACTTATTCCTGTCAAGTGCATTTCCTGTCCAATGGATCAGAGACACAGGATTAGCCGCAATACCTGTAAATTTTTCCTGATTAATATTTATTCCAATACCCACCACCGAATACAGAAGCTGGTTTCCACTTATGGTATTATTAATTAGAATGCCCGCTACTTTTCCATTGCCGATATAAACGTCATTAGGCCATTTGATCTTTACCGTTTCCTTAATGATTATTTGTTTTACGTAATCAAGTACAGCAAGAGAAGCTACCTTATTTAAATAAAACTGTTGTTCGGCTTTGAGAAATACGGGTTTTAAAAGTACTGAAAAAGTCAGGTTCATTCCCGGTTCGCTCTCCCAGACATTTTTATCAAGACCCTTACCGCGTGTTTGTTCCGTTGCAGTTACAACAGTCCCTTCAAGCGAAATAAGCCCCGCACCTATTTGTTCAAGCATGTAATCATTGGTGGATGTTACCGATTTTTTATAAATGATAGTACCGGGAAATTTTGTCATTAAAATTCTGTTTTATTGTATAAAAATAAGATTATCAAATAATTGGTTAAAAATAGGAAGAAATTGGAAACAAAACGTTGAATTTTGTTGTTTACCGCTTAAACAATTGCTGACTGGCTGTAAGTTATCGGAAAATAGTTATTTTTGTACGGAACTTCAATCCATTGATATGCCCAAAAAAAAACTGAGCGAATCTGAAGTGCTGACAAGAGAAATAATTAAGGGAATACAGGAAAAAAAAGGGAAAAAGATCCTCAGCATGAATTTAATGAAATTACCGAATGCAGTGAGCGATTTTTTCGTTATCTGTTCGGGAAATTCCAACACTCAGGTTGAAGCTATCGCCGATTCAATTGAAGAAATGGTTCGAAAAGCCACTGGTGATAAACCCTGGCATAAAGAGGGATTTGAAAACGCGGAATGGATTTTGTTAGACTATGTGACCGTCGTAGTCCACATCTTTCAGGAAGAATCGCGAGCCTTTTATAATCTTGAAAAACTGTGGGATGATGCGGAAATAATTGAACTGGATAGTGATTAGATTTAAAATTCGTTATCGTACGAATATTCAAAAGAGGACACAATGACAGAAGATAAACAACAAAAAAATAAATTGCCGGGCGGTCTGCCAAGAGGAAAAAATCCAAAAGGGAAGTTTAATTTTTACTGGGTTTATGGCATCGTTGCCGTAATTTTTATTGCTCTTACTTTTACCAATCTTGGAGAGAGTACAAAAGAAATTGACTGGAGCGAGCTCAAAACAATGCTGCAGTCGCAGGATATAGATAAAATTATTGTCGTAAACCAGGAAGAAGCCGAGATTTTTATTAAAAAAGAAAAACTGACCGATCCTAAGTATGAGAAGGTTAAAAGCCAGGGGTACAGCGGGACCGGGCCTCATTTTACTTACAATATCGGTTCTTATGATACTTTTAAAGAGGATATAGAGCGTGCACAGGAAAGTTTACCCGAACCGGTTTATATCCGCAACGAAAAAAGGCACAACTGGTCCGGTGAGATTTTAAGCTGGGTTTTGCCTCTCCTGATTCTGGTGGTTGTATGGATTGTCATTATGAGGATGATGAGCCGGGGCGGTGCTGGCGGCGGGCAAATATTCAACATTGGCAAATCAAAGGCACAGCTATATGATAAGGAGACTGCCGTCAATGTTAATTTTACCGATGTTGCAGGGCTGGAAGAAGCGAAAGTAGAACTGATGGAAATCGTTGACTTTTTGAAGAATCCAGAAAAATATACGAATCTTGGCGGAAAAATTCCCAAAGGAGCATTACTTGTCGGGCCTCCGGGTACAGGTAAAACTTTACTTGCCAAAGCTGTTGCCGGTGAAGCCCAGGTGCCGTTCTTTTCAATTTCCGGTTCCGATTTTGTCGAAATGTTTGTTGGTGTCGGTGCTTCCAGGGTTCGTGACCTTTTCAAGCAAGCCAAAGAAAAAGCTCCATGTATCATTTTTATTGATGAAATAGATGCCATTGGAAGGGCAAGAGGAAAAAATCCGATTACAGGCGCAAACGATGAACGTGAAAATACACTCAACCAGTTGCTGACTGAAATGGACGGATTTCAAAGCAATACCGGAGTTATTATTCTTGCCGCTACGAACCGTGCTGATATTCTAGACAGGGCGCTTCTAAGAGCAGGGCGTTTCGACCGGCAAATCCATGTTGAACTGCCTGACCTTGAGGAAAGAAAAGCCATTTTTAATGTGCATACAAAACCATTGAAAATGGACAATACCGTTGACCTTGATTTTCTTGCCAAGCAAACTCCCGGTTTTTCAGGTGCAGATATCGCAAATGTTTGTAATGAATCAGCATTGATCGCGGCACGAAAAAACAAAACCAGCATAGATAAGCAGGATGTGATGGATGCCATTGACCGCATCATCGGCGGACTTGAAAAGAAAAATAAAATCATTTCAGCGTTTGAAAAGAAAGTCATTGCTTACCATGAGGCGGGACATGCGGCTGTAAGCTGGCTCACCGAACATGCACATCCGTTGGTAAAAGTAACCATTGTTCCACGAGGTAAAGCCCTCGGCGCTGCCTGGTACCTTCCTGAAGAAAGACAAATCACTACCTTTGACCAGATGTTCGACGAACTGACATCTGCGCTGGGTGGAAGGGCTTCGGAAAAGGTCAACTTCGGAAAAATTTCAACAGGTGCCCTAAATGATCTTGAAAAGGTAACCAAGCAGGCTTTTAATATGATTGTTTATTTTGGATTAAATGACAAGATTGGTAATATTTCCTATTACGATTCGACCGGACAATCTGAATATACTTTTCAAAAGCCTTATTCGGAGCAAACGGCACAGATTATTGACCGGGAAGTAAGCCTTTTAGTGGAAAAAGCCTACCTGCGGGCCGTTGAAATAATTAGTAAAAACAAGCCTAATGTGGAAACGCTGGCCAATTTGCTTCTCGAAAAAGAGGTCATCTTCCGCGAAGACCTTGAGGCAATTTTTGGAATCAGACCCTTTGATGAACAAAAGAAATTAATGGAAAAGGCTGCAGAGGAAGAGGTACAAAAGCTTAAAGACAGCAATGGTAAAACCAAAACCGTCAAAAAATCTCTTCCGGGTAAAGCTGCAACTTCTAATTTACCAGAAACCGGTTTGAACAAACCTGAAAATGTGGTCAAAGCCGATACGGAGCATTTTGAGAATTATAACCAATAATAAATGGAAGAATCCACATCAAGAGAAAAGGTTTTAAAAAAAGTCAGAAATGCTTTATTAAGCAAATCTGAAAATCCCTTTCCATCACTTGATTTAGAATCACCGGTTTATGTCATTCCTGATGATACACCGGATGTTACCTTCGCACAGGAGTTTTCAAAGGTGTCGGGAAAATTTATTTATTGCGAAGATGAAAATGACCTGAAAGCGAACCTTAACCAGCTGATAAAAGAAAACAAGTGGAAAAATATTTTCTGCCTTGATCCGGATTTACAGATTATCCTCGATCAGGCCGGTATATCATACGCCAAAGATGAAACGACCTTCATAGATATGGATTTGGGAATCACTTCCTGTGAATTTCTTATTGCCAGGCTCGGGAGCATCATGATTTCTTCGAGGCAAACTTCAGGCAGAAGGCTGAATGTTTTCCCCGAATCACATATTGTTGTTGCCAGGACGTCTCAAATTGTACCAGATATTAAAGATGCACTTAAAAAAATTCAGGAAAAATACGGCAGCAACATTCCCTCACTTATTTCGCTGATCACCGGGCCAAGCAGAACGGCTGATATTGAAAAAACCCTGGTGATGGGAGCACACGGACCGAAACAGCTTTTTTTGTTTTTAATTGATGAAGGATAAGATTTACAGGTGGGATTAAATAAATGATTTTTTCCTGCAGCGAAATTTGTTTAACGGTAATAATGATCAATCATTTGCATTACACAACAGACATCAGATATCTGATTGTTTTACATTAACAGGTGGACAAAGACTGGGTAAAAATATATTCGACATCGGCGATGTACAAAGCCGAACTCCTGAAAGGATTATTAACAGAAAACGAAATTAATGCAGTCATAATCAATAAAAAAGATTCAGCCTATCTGTTCGGAGAAGTTGAACTTTATGTTACAACCAATGATGCTGTCAAAGCAAAACATCTGATAACCCAAATTGATCAACTGTGAAACCTATCCTGACAAGAACGCTTTCCGGAGCAATTTATATCCTTTTAATCCTTGGCTCGGTTATCCTTGGTTCAATTCCATTTGGCCTGGTTCTGTTATTTTTCCTCATTTTATGCCAGCTCGAATATCTAAAAATGTTTACAAATGCCGGGATTCCCGTTGAAAAGTTCAGTTTCTTAATTGCCGGATTGGGATCATATTTAATTAGCCTGTTGATCATATTAAATCTATTAGATCGGATTTGGCTTGTGCTCATAATTCCTTTAATCTTTTCCTTTTATATTACCGAATTGTTCAGAAAGAAACCAAATCCGGTTTCCAATATCAATTTTGGTATAGGAGGGCTTGTGTACCTTGGAATACCTTTTATTCTCTTAAATGTTTTTCTTTATCCGGATCTGAATTTTTCGCACCACTCCATAAGCCTTCTCCTTGGTTTTTTCATCATAATTTGGGCTAACGATACTTTCGCGTACCTGAGTGGAATGTTTTTTGGCAAGCATAAATTTTTCGAACGAATTTCACCAAAAAAAACCTGGGAGGGAACAGCAGGCGGTCTTGTTTTCGGTTTGATCACGGGATATATCCTTTCACTCTTTTTTGATGAGTTTAGTTCATTTGAGTGGTTGGGTTATGCTTTAACCATAATTATTTTTGGTACTTTTGGCGACCTTTTCGAGTCCCTTATGAAAAGAACGCTGGGATTGAAGGATTCGGGAAACATTATGCCGGGGCATGGAGGAATTTTAGACAGGTTCGACAGCATCCTGCTTGCAGTACCGTTTGCATTTATATATATTGTTTTTGTTTTGAATTAATACGATGGTCAAAATACACAAAGAGGGATATCCTGTAATTGTTTTGGTTTTCTTTTTACTCATTTCGATTGTAATCCTTATCAATATCCTGTTTCCCGATCAAACCCTGTTTCACTATATCCTATATATTTCGGGTATGGTATTTTATTTTTTTGTAGTCAGATTCTTCAGGAATCCGATACGGGAAATAACTCCGGATAAAAATGTGATCATTTCCGGCGCCGACGGGAAAGTGGTGGTTATTGAAAATGTTTTTGAAAAGGAATATTTTCAGAAAAACATGAAACAGGTATCTGTATTTATGTCGCCGACCAATGTTCATGTCAACTGGTTTCCGGCAAGCGGCATAATTAAATTTTTTCGCCACAATCACGGATCCTATTTCATTGCTTCCAAACCGAAATCTTCCGATGAGAATGAACGTACAACCATTGTTATTGAAACACCTGATAAGAAAGAAATCCTTTTTCGTCAGATCGCCGGAACTGTAGCCCGAAGGATTGTTTGTTATGCCAAAGAGAACAAACAGGTAACCCAGGGAGAAGAATTGGGGATCATAAAGTTCGGCTCGCGTTTCGATTTGTTCCTTCCCCCCGATTCAAAGATAGAAGTGGAGATCGGACAAAAAGTATGCGGTTGCAAAACCATAATTGCACGGTTTTAACAAAAATCGCACTGTTAATTACTATTCTATTGGCTGAATAATATTTTGATGTGCTGTCACAATTTTGCTGATGATTTTTACCTTGTAAATATGATCAAATTAAACCATGTCCACCTTGCCCGTAGGGCTTCAATATTCATAGAAACGCACGATACCTGAAAACGATTTCCCGTAGGGAATCAACATCCTGATAAGCGTGGTTTTTGTTTATGTCCTACGGACAATTTAAAACTGTTAAACAAAATAAATCTAATTGATATTGAAGCCCTACGGGCTAAAAATTTCTGATGTTCCTTACGTCGAACGAAGGTAAAGAATATTACCAAATTAATTTTGTGGACCTTCATTTTTCAGGATAATTTTTTTTTGCAGCACATCAAAATAAAATTTAGCCGGTATCCTGTAAAAATTTATTTATTTTTGTAAGTCAAGTATTAATGCTCAATCCTGAACAGATGGATCAACACTTTCTTGAATTACTTAAAGAGATACGCTATACAGCACGAAGCAAACAGCTTAAGGATTTTTCCTTTGATGAAATTGCAGCCAACACTGGCATCACCGTCGAGGAATTAAAAACATACGTGAAAAGCCATGAAGCGTTGGTTGAAAAAATCCTTGAGATCGAAAGGCAGAAATTTGAAGAGATTTTCCAGGTTCACGATTTCGAAGGAGTGAACGCCATAGATATTCTGCTCATCGTGAGTAAAGAAGTAGCTAAATATTATATCCTGGTAAGTCCTTCTGTTACCATTCACCTGAAAGAAAAATTTCCAAAAATTTACCAGGAGCATTTTGATAAACGGCTCGAATTTATCTTCAATAAAATACAGATCAATCTCACCAAAGGTATAAACCAGGGCATGTACCGCGAAGACCTGAGCATTGAACTTTTGGCGAGGTTATATATGAGCCGTTTGATTGATATTCATAACCCTGATCTTTTTCCGCCCGAAAAATTCTCTTTCGAAACACTCTTTTCCATGATGTTCGAAGATCTTGTAAGGAGCATTGCAAAACCGGAAGGTATAGCCTATTACGAAAAGAAGATAAAATCGGTAAAGTTTGAGGTGGATAAGGTGTAATATCTATCCCATGCTGGCTTTAATATTTCGAGGTTGTCGCCAAAAATGAGCTTGTTGATGGGTTGCATGTTTTAAATTAATTAATAAACTGCGTAAAAGTAATGAAAAGTGCAAAACATAGAAAAGGCTACCCATTGGCAGCCTTTATAGTTAAACTGATATGATCTTTATTTCATAACCGTCATCTTTTTCGAATCGCTTACCTGTCCGTTCACTTCGAGGCTGTAGAAATAAATACCCGCACTTAGACCATCGGACGAGAACTCAACAAAGTGCGAGCCTTTATCCATCAAGCCCAGATTGTATGTTCTAATACGTTTGCCGGTATAATCGAACACATTAACAGAAACCGCAGCCTCTTCATTAATCCTGTACCAGATTTGGGTAGTGCTGTTGAAAGGATTTGGAACATTTTGCAACAGTTCGCCTGATTTGAGTGTGTTTATGCTTTGCTTCATGGTTTCACTCATTAAGTCGCCCGGCAGCAAAGAAAGAAGGAAATCCCTTTTAATTTCGAATTGCTCCACCGAAACCGGTTTATGCTCAATGAGGTTGCCGGTATAAGACGATTTCAGTCCGCCGTTTTCCATGAGGAAATAAGTGTAACCCAGGTCAATTATGGCGAAAATTGAATCTTCCATAGTTTCAGGATTAAGTATCACATCTTCGAACCATGTTATGGCAGTAGGCCAGTTTTCGAGTTTGATTTCGCAGAAGTTGGAGAGGAAGTCGGCTAATTTGGTGAGTCCTTCATGGTTTTGAATGGTAGTGTCGGAACCATAA
>JAGVPB010000018.1 GCA_020052415.1 Bacteroidales bacterium
GTTTAGAAATAAACGGTTAAGATCATTCATATCCAATTTTCTATTCTTAACCCAGCAACTCGCCTAAATTCCTTTTCATTATTGCTTACCAATATCCAATCAAGGCTCAAGGCGTGGGCAGCAATCAATAAGTCATTGCTTCCTATGATGTTGCCTTTTTTCTCAAGAGTTGAACGGACATCCCCGTAAAAAATAGCGGCTTTTTGATCAAAAGGACAGATTTGAATCAGTTCGCCTAATTCATTTAATTTTGCTACATTCGCTTCCACCTGTTTACTTTTTTTTGCACCATTCATTAATTCAGCAAATGTGATTGCAGACATGGCAAGCTGTCCTGGCTGCAAGCTCTCTAACCGTTTCAGGACACTTATCGGCTTACGTTTAATAATGTAAATGCAAATGTCGGTATCCAGCATGTACATCAAAATATTTCCCGTTCCTGAATGGCGGGCTGTTGCCGTCCATTCTCCATAAAGTCATCTGATAATTCGGTTAACAGCTCAAATATCCGGGACAGATTCTGGGGCTTTTTTTTGAAAACAACCTCATCTTCTCTTCGAAAAATCAGAACCTCAGACGTATCGAACTGAAATTCTTTGGGTAATCGTACTGCCTGAGAATTACCGTTTTTAAATATTTTTGCGGTTTTCATAACACCTCCACAGATATTGTACACACTATGAGTATATATATACGAAAAGATTTGTCAAGCCTTCCTTTTTTTAACACCGGTAACGAATATACGCGAATGGGGGACATTCATCAATATATCAATCCACTATAACACATTGAAAATAAAGGCTGAAGACGGAAAAGCCGTACATAGCACATCGAATATCGTGCGACTGGGGGACGTTCATCAAAGTATCAATCCATTATAACACATTGATAATAAAGGCTGAAAAGGCACAGAGGCGCAAAGGGAAAAGCCGTGAGGCGTAAGGCGTAAGTCGTGAGAGCGTAAGTTTTGAGGCCGTAAGGCGTAAGTCTTTAATCGTAAGGCGAACAACAACACGGAATCCGCCGAGCCAGTCAGAAAGATCTTCATAGGGTAAGGTCTATAGATATCCGTTCCATATATGTTTCTATAATTTTTCAATAATTTCAAAATAGCGTTCCCTTGTCATGCCGGCAGTTGTCATATTGGTTCTGATATGGGTAACCGGAACAAGCCGTGGACTTGTTTTGATCACAAGAGGCCTTTTAACCCCTTCTTTTGTCATAACCACATGATCGCCTTTTATCCGTCGAACTCTAAATCCGTCATGTTCAAAAACTGCGACTAGTTCTTTGTAATGGATTGGAATAATCTTTTTATCTGTCATATCGAATTACACGGCAAGGGCAAGGCGTTCTTCTGTAATCGGGAACCTCGATATCCATACATCCATATCTTTAGTAAAACCAGCTTCTTCCAAAACATCTTCCAAAGTCCCCATTGTTTCGCATTCCTCTACAAAAGCTTCGATGGCTTCCCTGATTGCTGATTTTGCTTCTTCAATTGTCTCCCCGAAACTGGAAACATTCAATTCCGGCGACCATGCTACATACACATCCCCATCCTTGAATATCTCGACTCTTACTGAATAATTACTCATCGTTTATACCTCCTTGTGCGACTTGAGAACGTCTATATTGTTTTGTGTTGAAGGTATCATTACCTTTTTTATCTTAATAATTTTATTATATATTGAATATGCTTATCAGTCAATCTTGTGGGGCATGAGGCCCATACTTTCATGCGTTTCCCTCGTTTTCCTTTTGTTAAACATATAACTTGTGATTGGTTCCTGGTTTCTGGTTGAAATAAGAGCAAGGGGCAAAGGGTCAAAAGCATCCGCCATACCGATTGACGGACCTTCGGCAGGCACAAAGCGAAAAAGCTGAATATCGGACATGTGCGACTGGGGGACGTTTTAAACTTTTAAACTTTCTTATGATTTTCATGGAGCGACTTGGGTTTAAAGAATTTGAACCGCCAAGGCGCCCCGGGTTAAATCCGCTTCGCTCGTTTCTGCGAAAATTTAACTGGGTAAACAAAGGATGCAAAGGGTTTTTATCCGAATCGGGTGCGCCGGGAAAGAACATCCGGCTGTCGATTCGAACAAAGAAATCGTGTTAATCAGGCTGCGTAGACCTCCTCCCGCGATAAACATTTTGCCGCATATAAGAGCGCTGAACGGATATCTTCTTCGGCAATAAAAGGATAATCCTCTTTTAAATCCCTATATGTTGCTCCGTAAGCCAATTTTTCTACAATAAGCTCTACCGTAAGTCTGGTGCCTTTAATAACTGGTTTGCCCAACATGACGTTTGAGTCTATGGTAATCCTTTGAAGCAGAGTTTCTTCATTCATATTATATCCTCCAGTGGAATAAACCTAAACTTTGTCTTGGTTATAAGCGAAAGGTGGTTTGGTATTTTTTCCTTGTAATTCAAAATGAGTTTTTCTACCAATTCCACTTTTTCCTTAGTATCCTGTCCTTTTACTCTTATAAGAATTATTCCGACGGAATTTTGCTTCCTTAAAAAAATTAACTCACCGAAATCTTTGTCATTAGTTATTAATATACGTTTCTCGTTATTTGCCATTGTTAAAAGGGCTGCATCATCCATCTCGCAGTTATAATCCGGAATCCATTTAACATCGAATCCAAATCTTAAAAGACACTCTACAATTCTTTTTTCAATATTTGCATCCGCAAGAAATTTTATCACTGCCAACCCTTTTTCAATACCACAAATTGAGACCTTACATAACCTCTTAAAATCTAAGGTTTCAGTTTACTGAGAAAATTCAAGATTTCAGACTGCTCCGCCCGGCGGATTACAGACCGGGTACTTAGGGGACGTATTAAACATTCAAACTTTCTCTGAAATCATTCACGTCTGCATTTATTTGAGGCGTCTTTTCAAGATCTTGTAAAAACTTTCTCTCTTACCAACCATGAGCACATTGACGATTTGTTCATTTTCATTAATATGATATGCGATCCGATAGTCAGTTGCTCTGATCTTGAAATGGAAAGAGTGAATTCCGATTAAATGTCCAGATAGAATCTCTCCTCGGTAAGGATCTTTTAAAAGCTTTGGAATCCATTCCGGGCTGTTGTATCAAGCTTCTTGAGATCCTTCTTAACTGCGGGGTGGTATCGGTCTTTAAACATCAAATACTTCGGCTCGCGATAGCATTCGAACTTTTCCCGAATCTATTTCATCTTTACGTCTTCGCAGTTCTCGCCCCTGATTACTGAGCAAAAGGCAAAGGGTTTCCAACTCCTGCTTATCCATGTTTATAATCATTCCTGCAATGTTTTCTACAGGAATATGTATACATACTTCAGTCATGATTATTTCCTCTATTTATATTGGTTCAATAGGAATAGGCATTAAAATACTACAACGATTCTAAATAAAAAAGAAAAATATTGGGGGATATAGGGAAATGAGACCTTTGCACAACTCCCGGAAAATTGTTTTCAGGAACTCCTTTTTTATTTCCCATACTCATAAAAAAAAGTATTTATTTTAACTTAACATATTGATTTTACATGACAACACGTTTATTTCATGCCATATTCCCACCATAACTTTCATCCCGTTACAAATTATCCAAGTAGTCCTTTAAGCGATTTCTCAGGTACTTTTTCCCCATTCCAGACTTCAGATACCGTTCACGCTTTCTCGCATCGTCTTCGCTGATGCAGGCTTCATAATATATCAATTTAAACGGCCTTCTATTAAATGTTGATTCAACTTTTCCAGTATTATGTTCATCCAGTCGGCGTTTTAAATCATTAGTGGAGCCTGTATAATAATTGCCATCATTTTCACTCAAGAGTAGGTATACGTAATACATTTTTCCCTATATTTGTAACGGGACAGGCCACTTTCTATGGAGGATAATATGGGCTTTAAAAAAATGGATAAATCTCTGAATTTTGCCGACTTCGTCCTTGCAAACTCATTAAAGCATAACCGCAGCGTCGCAATAATGGAAAACATCGATAAATCCATTAACTGGTCAAGAGTCGAATCCATCCTGCTAAGTCATTATGCCGTAGGCACAAGCTCAGAAGGCGCCGATGCTTATCCTCCTTTGCTGCTGTTTAAATGCCTCATGCTCCAAAAATGGTTCCATATCAACTCCGATCCTGAACTCGAAAACCAGATCAACGATCGTTTGTCCTTTAAAATATTCCTCTCCCTTCCCTTCGGTAAACCGGCCCCTGATCATTCAACATACTCACGATTCAGAA
>JAGVPB010000087.1 GCA_020052415.1 Bacteroidales bacterium
CATTGGACCTTGCGGTCCCTCCGGACCCGGATTACCGTCGGCTGCAAATAAGGAATAGGGAACACTCAAAAGTTGTGAAGTTCCCATATCAAGGTAAGCAGAACCACCTGCGGGATCCATTTCTACGTGCATCCAGGGTGTTACGGTTGCCCAACTGATGTCTGTAAAGATTCCGCTGACCGGAGTACCATTTCCAATATTTAAAATAAATAAGCCGAATTGATTGGTAGTTGCATTGTGTGTTTCCTGATATAACACCGTTCCGCCACTGCCATTGGTAAGGGTAACACGGATGCCGATATTCTGATCGGGAATGGGATTGCCTGAACCATCACGGGCTATTGCCTGGTAGTTAAAGGATTGAGGGGTCTGTGCAAATGCAAATCCATTGAGCAGCAAGGCGCTGATGATGATGTAAATTTGTTTTTTCATAAGGATGTTTTTTTAAATTCAATTGTTTAATTGATTTCAGAGTATCAGTTATAAGTTTTGTTCTAATGGGGGAGACCTCTAAGCGTTTTCACACTCAGGGCGCACTTTAATCCTTCAGGCAACGTACTGAACGACCTTCAGTCTGTAATTCATACGACCAGTGGTTTATTTCGTCGGTGTAATACAGGAGCCAGGCCCATTTATATTGTCCGGCATTCAGTTCAGATGTCCAAAAGTAACCATAATCACCCTGGAAATAGAAACCGCCGTTAATATATCGGTAACCACCCGGTAGGGCAGTAAAACCACTCTCATTAGTAGCTCCGGTATTAGGAGGATTCCAATGGATAAAACCTGCTTCTTTCATCTTGCCTCCTGAAACAGAAGCGCCGCCTAAATAGTTATTTAATATTCCCCATTCTAAACCCTCTGGCTGGTGCCACTCTGTCGGGCAAATACCTTGTCCACCCTGAATATTTTCATATTGCATCATTTCATTCCACTGATACAAACCACCGTAAGTTGCGCAGTTATCTTCGTTATTGTCGTAACAATATTTTTCAATAATTCCGTTATTGGACATTTCACTTGTGCCGAGTACCATAGTTCCTATATTCAGGTTTTCAGCCATCCAGCATTGAGTGCCAATCAGCACAGTGTTATACACCTGCCCGTCGCGGGCATCTGTAAATGGTTCCCCGCATTCCATTGGGACAGGGTAAGTGGCCGGAACATTAAATCCTTTTCCTACATTAGGCTCCCATTTATCAGTTTTATCAGCTTCATCAACAATACCATCCAAATTATAATCAGCACTTTGGTAGCCGATAAATCCCTCCTGGGAAACCCATGTATCGTCTTTATCCTCATTATCAATCTGAAAATCAGCATTTCCATCACCCGCGATCATCCCCCAGATACCTGGTGCCAATTCGTTTTGTGAATCAAAATCTCCCATTGCCTGATCAGCGCCGGTAGTGAAATCGTAGGAATAAATACCCGCAACTTCTGTTAAAGTGACTGCAGAAACAACAGGGACATGGTTCCGGTGAAGTATCCTGACATAAAAATCAGCTAAATTTATTGGAAACAGCAACAAACTTGTCCCATCCAAATCTCTTAAGGCACCATTATTGAGGATAAATGCAACTTTACGCAACTGTACAGAATAAACTATTTCACCGCCAATTATTTCTTCCTGAAGTATTTCAACCAGCACCCAGTCTGTAACATTTGTATTTGGTATGGCAACCACCTCTTCATTCCCGTTGTAGTTCCAGGGCATGGTATTAAATGGCTGCTGTAAAGGAATATAACCTGCAACATTCAGGTCGGTATTCATCTCAATAAGTTCGAATGGCCCTTCGATAAAAACCCGCAGGTCAACGGTAACCTGTCCGTGGAGATGTAGCGACAGCAAGATAACCAATGCACTGCTAAATGTCTTGTTAAACGTAAATGTTTTCATAAAATAATGTTTTAAAGTTAATTATAAATTTCAGATTTATGCATTGAATTAATTACACCGTTGGCATCGCCATCACCTGTTATCATTCCCCGGATTCCAAGCCCAATTTCCATATATGCCAATGCTCCGCCATAAGCCTTGTTTTCGTTGCTGGTGAAATTATAGTTGTAGTTCCCATTGCTCAATACCAGTGATGTGGCTGAATGTACAGGAATATGATTTCGATGCCAAACAACAGCAAAAAGGTTCTGACTGGAAGTTGTATGAAAAAACATGGAACTTACGCCATCAATTGAAGTGATGATTACATTTTTAAACACAAAGTCAGCCTGACGTGCAATGACGTTGTCTGCATAGGCTGTAGTAGCATCACCCACTGTTTCCCCAAGTTCAACCAAGACCCAATCTACAACATCAGGATTGGGAATGGAAATAACACTTTCGGTGCCTGTGTAATTCCACGGAGGCAAATAATAGGGTTGCAATAATGGAATATACCCTCCGGAGTTAAGGTCGGTTCTCATGGATGAATCAGGCAGTATAGGGCTTTCGAGATATGCTTTCAAGTTGACAATAATGCCCTGCAATGAAAATATACCATTGCTCTCATCATAACCCGTCAAACCAAATATATCCTGGGCTATAACTTTTACTTTTGCCTGGTTTGTCATTACTAAAGGCGCTGTAACATTTACCGGGCTTGCATTCGGCAGCCCACTTGCCACCGCATTGTAATTAACGCCTCCATCGGTACTCACCAGGATGGTAATAGGGCCGCCACTCAGACCATCATCAGTTGTAGTCCATTCGACCGGCAAAGGATCGGTGATATAATAACTTTCTCCTCCGTTTGGAGACATAAGGATTACTATGGGCAGCTTACTATCGGTTGTAAAGTTACCTGATGTACCCGAGAATGGAACTTGTCCCATCATTGCTGGTTTTAAAGCAAGGATAATCAATAATAAAGTGTAAAAATTTTTTATAGGTTGTTTATTTTTAATTGTGGCAATATGGAAATTCATCATAATCAACACTTTCACTTCTATTTTTAAGATTTGATTAATTCTTAATACAGCAGGCTGACCAACCCGCAGGCTTAATGGCAGGGTATCTTTCTATCTGTCCGAATTCGTTGTCCATCCACCTCGTCCATCCAACCCCAGATGTGAATTCCATTGATTTCCGGTAAAAAACGCTGAGGGTAAGTTCCAGGAAGATGCCTGCACAGTAAACCGGAGCGTGACAATACCATCCGCCGGGAAGCGCCGTGAAATTACTCAAGTTGGTAGCGCCGGTATTCTGCTGTGCCCAATGGGTTGTCCCGGCTTCTTTAAGCTTTCGAGCAATATCTGTTCCCATGGAGCTATTTATTGAACAATCTACTGTTGTGCTGGATGCTTCCGAAATAGTTTGATACTAGTGCACCCTGGCCAATTACCAGGCCAATAATGTCAAACAGGTTGGTGGTTACGCTGTGCGTTTCAATATAAATCCTTTTCTCCGTTATGGTGAATTCAAGGATGTTGGTCCGGATGGCCACAAGTTGATTTGAAATGAGGTTTCCGGTATTGTCCCTTGTTGCAGCCTTGTATTTAAAAGCCTGAAGTACCTGGGCAGTTAAATTCTGCCATTGAACAAAAAAGAATAATACAATGCATGGAAATTGTTTTAGCTTTTTCATTGTTACTAATAAAGTTTAACGCTTATATAATTTTTAGTTTGATCCTAAAAACATATATTGTCATTCGAAATTTATACTCCTCAAAATTTCTAGGCTATAAATTTCAATAGCCTGTAATAAGGTAAGAGTTTGGTAGTTTTTAGGGACATCTGTTTAAAATTAGAGGAATTAACTGTAAAAAATATATCCTTTATTTATTATTATTTGTGCGAAAGAAAATAAAAGAACGCAGTGATGACAATATCTATCCCGAAATGATCAAATTAGAAAATATGTTTATAAACAGTCTTACTATCAGTAAACTTGATTACATGTATAAATTTCAAGACAAATATACATAATAAAGGGGATTTCGTCGGATTTAACAAAAATTTAACAAATACTAATTTGTTAAATTTGAATTGATAAAAGGTAAATCAATATGGTACAAATGAACCGGCCCCAAATTCGGCAGCCAATTGTCATCCTTGTCGGGGTTGTTGACCAGCCCGTCCATACTAAAGTCGCTTCCCTTGTAGCTTTTGGTACCGGTCTGTACCTCCTACGTAATCTTTATCTAAATTCTCAATAAGTCCGTTGCCGTCAACATCACCACCCTTCATTCCCCATACTCCCGGGATTAACTCCTTATGGGCAGGAGTGCCACCATATACCTTGCCGGGTCGTCGACATCGAAAGAATAAAAATCAGATGCTTGCAGGTTGTTGCCATACGCTATTGATCCTTCGGATGTAAGCGACATGCCTGTTGGTGGCTTTAATGCCTGGTCAGGTAATCTGGCGGCAGGCTTTGGTCAAGTGCTTTTGTTAATAGTCTGTGCTGAGCTACTTGAGAGGCTGACTATCAAAATTAACAAGCACTGAAATGACTGAGTAATTGTAAAACTCTTTTTCATAGTGTTTAGTTTTAATATGGTGGTGATCTGTAATTAAAAATAGTATTGTAAAATTTTTTTCATAAACCTATATGTTAATAATGTTTAATTAGAAAGTACAGTGAAGTCTGGAACATTAATATGAAAGTAAGGCTGAATATTTCATCATTTTTGAGTTTTACATTTCTTTGATGTATTATTATTTCACTGTTGTGATCTACTATATAAAAAATATCCTGACATAAGGCAATGTATATCAACAGTACCACAATTAACTAATAAGCCGTATAGAATTAATTTTCTCTATAAAGAACCTTGTTATTCCACGCTCTAAATTAATTAGGCACCTGGCTCCCCTCTCCCAAATTTGGCACCCACTGATCATTTTTATCTTTATTGTCCACCTGTGTGTCAAGGTTGTAGTCGGCCGGATCATAGCCTGATGTACCCAAGGTCTTTCTCCATACAAGATAATCATCGGCATCAACCAGTCCGTCGGGTTCACCATCGGCGCTGATCATCCCCCAAACACCACCACCCAGATACTTGTGTCCTAATACTCCGCCAAATGCCTGTCCGGCACTTGTCGGAAACTCATAACCATATTCGTTCACCCCGGTATTAACCAGCGGATTGGCAGACAATACGCCCAAATGATTCCTGTGCCAGATCACAACGAATGGCTGATACTGGAAAACGCCATATACCTGTATAGGATTTATCCCATCAAGGCCAGTAATAGAACCGTCCTTCTTAAGGAATGCTGCTTTTCGTGCAACGACGGTTGATCCGGTTGCTGAAGAGGCTGAAGGTGCATCCCTGAATTCCACAAGCACCCAATCGGTTATGTCGGCATTGGGAATTGAAGGAACAGATTCGGAACCAGTATAATACCATTTGGCTGTAGTGTCAGAGTCGAATGGCTGAGACAATGGAAGGACTCCTCCGGCATTCAGATCAGTGGTCATCTCAGCGCCATTGTAAGCGCCTTCCAGCAGAACTTTCAGTTTAACAATTACATCACCATGAATAATCAGTTCGTAGTCCTCCACTTCTCCATTGGGAGAAAGGCCATCATAATTTAGTCCTCCAACTGTGCTGAACCGGAAGCGCGCTATTGTTTTTCCCACTTGCGCAAAGTTTGGAACACTGAATAATTGCCAATTGCTACCAGCAAACAATGATTGATCAATAATAACATGTTCAGCAGCGTCAGCCCACGAACCATTGCCATTGAAATCAATCCATGCATTGAGGAGACCATCCACCGAGGCAATCACATCAAATCCTGCTGTTCCACCAGGGGAAAGCGGGAATATAACCGTTACACCGTCTTCATCGTCATTGCCATCGTTATCATCGCCTAAGGCATTGGGATCAGGCTGGCCGTCAGGATCAGCATCAATACCGACTCCAAGGAAAGTAATTCCGTCAATGATGTGCCTTGCGCCATTATTTGCCAGCAGGGTAGGAAAGGTTGGATCGGAGGCATCACCAAAATCAAATTCATCCTGAGTTTCTTCGCCAAAAAAGATCACGTAATCTTCAACCTCGCCATCGGAGGCTGGCCCTATGTAGCTCAATCCTGCAAGGGTACTGAAGCGGAACCTGGCAAAGGTATTGCCTGTCCAGCCACCAGGTGAGGCAATGAATGTGATGGAATTCGTACCTGCGTTCAGAGGAATATCTATGAAAACATGATCGCCCGGATCAGCCCATGAACCGTTGAAGTCCTGGTCAATCCACGCATTCAGGAAACCAGCCATAGAAGCGATCACATCTATGGTTGCAGGTTGTCCCGGTATAAAAGGATAATTAAAATTAACTCCATCCTCATCATCATTGCCATCGTTATCATCGCCCAAAGCGGCTGGATTTGGTTGTCCATCGGGGTCTGCATCTACTATGGTGCCTAAGAAAATTCCAGGAACAATCAGGTGATGCGCACCACTGTTAGCTGCAAAAGTCGGGTAAGGACCATCCGGAGCATCCCCCCAATCCAATACATCCTGAGTTTCTTCGCTAATAAATATCATATAATCTTCCACCTCGCCATCGGGAGCAGGACCTGTGAAGCTTAATCCTGCGAGCGTACTGAAACGGAAACGGGCAAAGGTGTTTCCTGATATTCCAAGAGGGGGCGAAGTAAAAGTGAGCAGGTTTGACCCAACATTTAAAGGATAATCCATGAATATTTGATCTCCCGGGTCAGCCCAGGAGCCATTGAAATTAAAATCAATCCATGCATTTAGAAAACCGGGAACAGATGCTTCAACAATGATATAGGATGGCTGGTTCGGGATGATCGGCAGATTGAATGTTATTCCATCCTCGTCATCACTCCCGTTATTGTCATCTCCAAGAGCTGCCGGATCAGGTTGTCCGTCGGGTTCTCCATCAATGGTTGTTCCCAGATAAATACCCGGTACAATCAGGTGATGAGCTCCAAAGCTTGGAGCATAGGTTGGGTAGGGTCCATCGGGTGCATCGCCCCAGTCGAAAACATCCTGTGACTCATCGCCAATGAATATCATGTAATCTTCCACTTCGCCATCGGGAGCCGGACCAAAAAAAGACAATCCTGTCATAGAGCTGAAGCGGAACCGGGCAAAGGTATTTCCGACAGAACCAGCAGGTGAGCTTATAATAAACGAAAGTGTATTCACACCTGAAACCAATGGTACATCCATAAAAACATGGTCGCCAGGGTCAGCCCATGAACCGTTAAAATCCTGATCAATCCATGCATTCAGGAAAAAGAAACCAGATGCAATCACGTCCACAGTTGCTGTTGTTCCCGGGTTCAGAGGATAATAAAAAATGACGCCATCCTCATCATCATTGCCATCATTGTCATCTCCGAGCGCACTGGGATCGGACTGGCCGTCCGGGTCTCCGTCAATAGATGATCCCAGAAAAATGGTTGGATCAATAAAATGATGTGCACCGTTGTTTGCCAGCAAGGTTGGATAGGTTGGATCGGGTGCATCGCCAAAATCAAATTCATATTGAATGGCTTCATTGATGAGTATTTCATAATCTTCAACTTCCCCATCAGGTGCCAGACCGGTATAAATCAAACCGGGTTGGGTGCTGAAACGGAAACGGGTGTAGGTTGTAATTGAAAAAGGGACCAGGGGAACATTGTATAACATATTGTTGATACCCGGATTCAATAAAACATCCGTGAACACCTGCTCGCCGGGATCGGCCCATGAACCATTGGCGTTAAAATCCATCCAGGCATTCAGAAAGCCCGTTACCGATGCAAAAACAGTAATTGTATTAGATTGTCCCGCAATAATAATAGAGGTAAAAAATACGCCGTCTTCATCATCATTCCCATTATTGTCGTCCCCCATGGCATTGGGATGTGGCTGGCCATCAGGATCAGCATCAATTGACGCACCCATATAAATTGTAGGATCAATCAGATGCCTGGCGCCATTATTTACTAAAAGTGTTGGATACGCAGGATCAGGTGCATCGCCCCAATCAATATTGTTTTGAGGAGGCAGAAACGCCAAGATGGCCTGGTATAGATCAGGGCGTGGCCCTATATTCCCGGTAAGACCAAAAACCTGGGGCTGGCTGTATGTTGCAAGGTGGTTTCGCATAAAAGCCGGTGAAGGAGGTGTGGAGGAAATATTTGCAAGATAGTATCCCTCAGCACATGCCAAAGCTCCCGTAACAATGGGTGAAGCGCTTGATGTACCATTAAAAGTTCCGGTATAGTAATAGTTTACACCTTCGGAATTATATAAAGTTCCATAACCTGTAGTTGTAACATTTTGTCCCCATCCCTGCAAGTCAAATCTTGAACCGTAGCTGGAAAAGGATAACCTCTCCCGGTTATTGTAAGAAAATCCTCCTCCGGCGCCAACGATAATGGCTCCCGAATTACCGTACCAGGTTATCATATCGGTATCCATATTTCCATTACCTCCCGCTTCTACAACATGAATCCCGTTTGCGACAGCATTTACAATAGCTGCATAAACCGCATTATTGGTTTGAGGAGTGTTGGTATTAGTCCACCATTCGATGGGGACGTAACCTCCGCTTCCGTCATAGTTCCATTGCTGCTCTAAAAGAATAATGTCTCCAGCTGATAAGTTTGAAATAGCTAATGCCATTGCCCCCGGTACATTCCAGGCAGGTGAGCCGGCAGGATAGTAAGTTCCGCAGGTTAAAATGTTTGCATCGTAACAGATTCCAGTAATACCCCAACCGTTATTATCAGCAACGAGTTGGCCTATAACAGCCGTTCCATGATCATTTCCAAATCCCGGATCTGCCCATGAATTCAATGAAGAACCAATTGCTTTTGTTATATCTGCATGGTTATAATTCCAGCTATATTCAAGATCACAGATAGTTATTCCTGTTCCTGTTCCGCCTGTTTGGGTCCATGCAAAAAGGGCATCAATACCTGATGGATTCAAAGTTGCTTGCTTTAAATAGCCCTGATTGTTCTGATAATCAGGAGGCAGTGGAGGTTCAACCGGCAATGGATAAGGTTTCGCCTGATATATGCCCTCAAGTTCCTCCAGTTGCCGGCAAATTTGCCAGATGTCATGCCCTTTTGGGATTTTTAAGGAATAAATATTATTAAGGTTATAAACGGGTTGGCCGGTATTCCGTTCTCCATTCGCAGCCCATTGATCCAACTTAGTCTCGTCAACATCACAAAACCGCGACCACTGATGCCAGGCAAGAGCGCTCAATACATTATTTAGTCCTGCCGTTGCATTGGAATTGTGATCGGTCGGCTCGCCGTTTCTAATCCTTACTGCGGAAGATTCAACAAACATCACCTCAATGAGGTCATCTTCACAACGGTAATAACTGCTTTCATTCGTTAGATTGTTAGTTTTTATATCCTGGGAATATCCTGGATTTATGCCAATGATTACTACGATAAGGGTAAGTAATACATGAAGTGAAAGTTTTTTCATAAGATTACTGTTTTTAAATATTTATGTTTTCATTTATAAATATTGTTATGAGATAATCAAATTTCCTAATCTCTATACGTGTTAGATCCCCGCCATTTTATAGCGAGAAGTAAAATTTAAATAACTAAAATACCCCGATGCTCTGCGGCAGGGAGAATCATTCCGGCACTAATGAACCGGCTCCCAAATTCGGCAGCCATTTATCATCCTTGTCTGGATTGTTTATCTGCCCATTCATGTTCAGGTCGCTTTCTTTATAGCCGGTAGTGCCGGATTGAACCTCCCATATATCGTTTTTATCCGCATTTTCAATAAGTCCGTTGCCGTCAGCATCACCGCTCATCATTCCCCATACACCCGGGGTTAACTCTTTATGGGCAGGAGCGCCGCCATATACCTGACCTGCGCCTGTGGAATAGTCGAATGTATGTAGGCCCGCACTTTCATTCATGGGTACCCCGGACATCACCGCAACATGATTCCGGTGATAAATAACAACGAATAGTTGTTGCTGAATACCGGCACTGAACCTTATAAGGGATGTCCCGTCCAAACCGGTAATACTTCCGTTGCTAAGTAAAAAAGCAGCCTGTTGTGAAAATGCCGTTACTCCCGTTGCCGAACCGGCATCAGCAGCATCCCGGGACTGAACCAGAACCCAATCAACAACATTACCGTTTGGAATTGCAGCCACGCTTTCCGTCCCGCTGTAATTCCATGGAGGTGTATTAAATGGCTGGGAAAGGGGGATTAGACTTTCGGAATTCAGGTGCGTATTCATCGAGGCTCCGTTAAAGGGTCCCTCAAGGAAAACGGTGAGGTCTGTATCGAAATACCGGTCAATGTTCAGATTGTCAATATACAACCCGGCAAAAGTCGTGTTTGTATTCGACGACAGGACAAAAGCCAGCCGGGCATAATCCGTGCACAGGGAATCAGGAATGGTGATATTTTCCAGGTGCCAGCCTCCCAGGTTCCCGGTATAGGTTTTAATCACCTGATAGATACCGTCATAATCATGATCAATGACAACATACCCGAAATCAAACCCAGACTGGGATATATGCCAGTAGGCAAAATTTAGTATATATGTTACCGGCATGCTTAAATCGAAAGGCTGGATCAGCCAGGAATAGGAATTGTCACTGTAGTTGCCGTTTAATACGGTTCCCCAAACGTTTGGAGCGCTGTAAGCCGACGCCGGACCACCGGCATAGGAAGGTGATCCCCATTGCCAGTCGCCGGTGGCATAAAATTCGCCATTGTCCGAATCAAAATTATTACTGTAAGGAGCGTTGATAGCAACCTGCGGATATGCTGAGGCTTCGTTCGAATTTACCGATTCGCCTTCGGTATATACCGCCCTGACGACATAATAATTAAGCGTGCTGTTAACGGCAGAAACGTCAGTATAAGACAAGCCGGCAACATTATCCAGGAAATTGTATGGTCCGCCGGTGTTGGCAGAACGATAAACGTTATACGAGGAGGCGCTTTTCCCGGCAGAGGGATAGAGTCCCTGAATCTCAGGTAACTTGATTGATAGAGCAAGGTTTGTGACATTAAAAGCGGGCGATAACCCAGAATTTAAAGTTAATACCGGAAGAAATCCATTCTTGTTCACAGGGATGGAAGGCGGCATAACGGATTTACTGAAATTATCCGTCATATAAGCACGCATAATGAAATTCTCTGTCCATAATACCCACGTTGTGCCATTATTTACCGAATAGGCGCTTCTGCCGCTGCTGCTATTGTTATCCGTTCCGATAAAGGGACCAGTTGTTGACCCGGAAGGCCATTGGGTAACAACATAGAAAATGTCATTATAACTGACCGTCTGTGGAAAAGTAAGCGCAAGTACAGCCCATTCCCCGCCTGACAAAGGGGATGTGGTCACATTTACTGAAGTGAAGGATTGCCAGGGATTGATCAGATCCGGTTTTCCGGAGCCATCATCCGGACAAACCATAACCTTGTTCCAACTAACCGGCGATACTGCTGAAGTCAGGATGGCGATATGGGTTACATCTCCGTTTACCGGCGCATTGAATTTTACATAAAAAAGGTCGTTGCCCGATGATGGATTATTAAGCCAATACCATAACTCAGCCGAATTATCATCATAGCGGACTTCACCCTGGGGTGCCGGACTTTCCCATTCCAGTATAACTTCACTGTTTCCACCTAAGGCAGAAAGATTCCGTGGCGGGGGAACGTCATTATAAGCGTCATCTCCTCCCTGACCGAGAATTCCTCCCTGATAACCGCCGGTGAGAAATGCCTGTCCGAATCCTGAAAATGACAGTAACAGAATAAAAACTGTTAAAAAAATATTGTTTCGTTGCTTTGGTTTCATAGCCGTTGAACTTTTAAAATTATACAATCTATTTAACATAAGGGATACTGGAATTATCTCGCCAGATTATAAACCGGTCTGATATAGTATTTATCCAGGGCTTTGTCAACCCAGATATTGTCAGGATTGAAATAGGGTATGGGTGGGTCCCACCAGATATCACCGGGAAATTCTCTCAAATATTCCGGATCCCACAGTATGCCGTCATTGAAACCGGGTGGGTTGATCCCCGGCAGAAATCCATCAAGCCGATAGAATGGAGGCGGATCCCCAAAAATGTCGCGATTTGGTAATGGATACACGGGATCATACAGGTTTCCGTCATCGGGGAATCCGAACGGTGGAAAAGGATTGCCCGGAACATTGGGCGGTAATCCCTGGCTGGGTCTGCGGTAATTACCAGGGCCAGGAGTAATAACCGGCTTTGGACGAATTGGATCTTCGCCGTCGCCATTCGGACACCCACCGGTTTTTTCGTATTCCGGCGGGCAGGGATGTTTCACTTCAACAGGCGTTCCGACTTCTTCCCGTGATTCCAAATCTTCCTGCCAATAACGGTAAATATATTCCCAGTAATCAATCTGCGCATTGGCACCGTTAAGGGCTTCCTCCATTTTACTCAGGGCATCCTTGTACTGCGCTTCCGATATCTGGGAGGCCGCCTCACCGGCAATGCCACCCACCAAGCCAACAACATTGCCTACTCCCGGAATGAGAGAGGTTCCGGTTGCCAGTACATTAATGGCTGTAGAAGCAGATGATGCATTGGCGGCATTATTTGCAGCTTGTTTAGCCTGTTTTACAAGGTTTTGGTCAATATCAACTGAAAAATATATCATCAGGTAAAAATAGAAGTACTGAATATAAGGATTGATCACTTTAACCGGCGTGTATCTCAGGAAGCATTTCTTCCGTTCCTGGTCCATGAACAGCTCCTGATCTCTTTTGATATCAAGTGAACCCTCATGCCGGGAAGCAAACAACAATTCAATTTCAAAATCCGGATAATGGTAAAGGTGTATGTATGATTCATCCTTTTGCACAATGTTATTGCCTTGTGAGCCTACCTTAAGTTGAAAGGCAAAATTCTTTCCGGTCATATCGGGTTTCTGCACAGGCGGCAAAATCTGTAAGCCGGACGGATCAACCAGGTTTACCGGATTATTGAGTGCATAGGTATAAATATTTGGACCGTTGATCATACCTGCCGGGTCTTTCGAGAGGTACCTGCTTACCAGAGGATTGTAATACCTTGCCCTGTAAAAATAGAGATTGCTGAAGGAATCGAATTCCCTGCCGGTGTATTTGAAAGGTTGTTCAATCAACTCATTCTGAAACAGGATTCCGCCGAAGGGATCATAGTGATAGTCACCAGTCTGAATACCCGCCTGATCAATGGTTCTGATCACACTTCCCTGTCCGTCAAAATAATAAAAAGCGGTATTTCCATCTTTATTGATGCAGATCGGTTCATCAATCGTCGGTCCGTAAGTGTAGGTAGCGAGAGGGATCCCGAGGGCATTGTATTCGCCAAGCACATTATGCAGTGAGGGTTTACTGTAAAAATTGCTCCAGAGATTTTCGTAATCGGCAAATACAAACAACTGGTTTGATCCTGTAGCTGAGCCTAAACGATCACCCAGAGCCGAATATTTATAGAATGCCGGCATGCCGTTCACTACTGCTGTGGAAAGCCGGTTATTATAATCATACTGGTACTGGCTCATGGATGAGAAGGATGTTTTCATCATCAAATTTCCGTTGTTGTCGTAGTTGTAGTTCGAATTTGTCTTGCTGTCGAATAACAGCCGGTTGTCGTTGTCGTAGTTGAAAAAGTAAGGAACCGCGTTTTCGGTCATATTAGTCCTGTTCCCGGCAGGGTCGTACTGGAAGGTATGAATATCTCCCGATGGGAACTGAACTTCGGTTAACCGGTATAAATCATCATATTCATAGTTAGTTATCTGTGACCCGTTTTCTGTTTTGCTTAATTTATTGCCAACATTATCATAACTGTAATTAATGGTCGAAAGAATGGCTTTGGAGTTGTCCTGAATGGTTAATGCAGTTGTCCGTCCGGCAGCATCATAAGAATAAGTTGTCATTGTTTGATTGGGATATTCAAGTCCTGTCCTTCTGTTCGCTGCATCGTACCCATATTTCGTAGTATCACCGTTTGGGTCAACCAGTGAGGATAACCGGTAAATGTCATCGTAAAAGTATTCCGTCACAAGTCCTTCGGGATTGGTCATGGTAAGCCTGTTTCCTGCTGAATCATAGGTGTAAGAACAGGATTTTGTAAACATTCCCCCGTAATCCAACGCAACTGAAGTAACCCTGTTGGCAGCATCGTAAGTTTTGGTTGTAATATCACCAAGGCTTCCCGTATTGGCAACCTGTGTAATGTTCCCGACCGGATCAAAGGTATAGGATACGGTTGTTGCATCTGGATAGGTTTCAAGCACAAGCTGATCGCGGGTATCGTATGAATAGAGTATCGTGTTTCCGTTGGGATCGGTTTTGGCAGTCCTGTTGCCAGAGGCATCGTATGAATAGGTGTTTACAAAACCCATCGGTGACCCTTCGAATGCGAGCCTGTTCAGGTGGTCATATCCGTAACTTGTGGTATTACCGATCTGGTCGGTAACCGATGTTCTGTTGCCCGCTTTATCATAAGAATAGATTAACGAAGAACCAAGTGCATCGGTGGTAACAACCGGTCTGTTTAGTGCATCGTAAGTGTACAGGGTAGTGTTCGCGTTTGCGTCGGTAACCGAAATCCGGTTTCCAAGAGCGTCATATGCATAAGTTGAAATTCCTCCGGCGGTACCGGTTGTTGAAATAATCCGGTTCAGTGCATCATAAGCATAGATGGCAACATTTCCAAGCGGATCGGTGGTGGATGTTTTATTCCCGGCTGCGTCGTAGGTTAATGAAACCGATGCGCCCAGGGCATTTGTAATACTTGTTATGCGGTTCAGAGCATTATAGGACGTGGTCGTTGTTTTGCCATTAGCATCGGTTTCGCTTAGGAGGTTTCCCACCGCATCATAACCGTAAGTCAAAATACTTCCAAGGGGATCTTCCTTGCTGATATTCCGGTTTAATGCATCGTAACTGTACTGGGTTACATCGCCATTCTCATTTGTTTCCGTAATCCTGTTTCCGGCAGAATCATAAGCGTTCAGCGTAACACCTCCTGCAGGATCTGTCGAGGAAATGATACGGTTCAGGACATCGTAAGCAAATGTAGTTGTATGCCCATTGGGATCGGTGACAGTTGTTTTATTTCCGTTTGAATCGTAAGTGTAGGAGGTGACACCGCCCAGGGCGTTGGTTACCGTCTGAAGCCTGCCTGCCGCATCATAAACATAGGTTGTGGTTTTTCCACGCGGATCGGTACTGGAAATCAAATAACCGATAGCATCGTATATGTAATTTGTAGAATCGCCCAAAGGACCAACAATCCGAACCAACCTGTTCAGACCATCATAAGTATAATGGGTTGAATTTCCAAGGGGGTTGGTAACGGTTATCCTGTTTCCTGAAGGATCGTATCCAAATGCTGTAATATTACCAAGTGCATCGGCAACATTGATCACCTGGTTGATCTGATTATAAGTCCGGGTTGTTGTATTGCTGTTTGGATCGGTTTCCGTGATTTGGTTGCCATTGGCATCATAACTAAAAAGTGCAGCGCCGCCGAGTGGATCGGTAATGGTTGTGCGCCGGTTCAGCGCATCGTAAGTATATAGTGTTGTATGGCCATTTGCATTGGTTGATGATATTTTATTTCCGGCAGGATCATACTGGTACAATTCCGTTCCGCCGGCAGGATTGGTCATCGAAACAATCCGGCTTAATCCATCATAGGCGTAAGTAGTAACATTCCCGTTAACGTCGGTAGCAGAACTTATATTTCCGGCAGCATCCAGAGAGAATGAATTGGTTCCACCGAGCGCATCCGTCACCGTTACCAACCTCCCCCTGTTGTCGTATGCAAAGTTGGTGATATTTCCGTTGGGATCAGTTTCGCTTATTTTTTTACCTGCCGGATCGTAAGAATACCTGTGTTTATGACCCAGCATATTCATGGTGGAGTCAAGACGGTTAAGTTCATCATAATAGAAGAATATTGGATTTCCCAATGCATCAGTTTCCGTGATCATATTGCTGTTGGCGTCATAAACATAACTTGTTATGCCGCCAAGTGCATCGGTTTTTGAGATTCTCCTGTTGTTGTAATCATAAGAATCAGAATTCGTGAATCCGTTGGCATCGGTTTCGGTAAGCCTGTTGCCTTCCGCATCATAGGTGTAGCTGACAGTGTTACCCAGCGCATTGGTAATATCGGTTAACCTGTTCAAGCCATCATAAACAAAGGTTGTGGTATTTCCGCCGGCATCCGTTTCGCTTATCCTGTTTCCAACTGCATCATAAAAATAATATCTCACGTTGCCAAGAGGATTCGTTTCCGAAATAACCCGGTTCAGCGAATCATAAGCATAGAGGGCTGTAAATCCGTTTTCATCAGTCGTTGCCACCCTGTTTCCGCGGGCATCGTAAGCGTAGAGTTTTGAAAATCCGAGATCATCGGTCACTGAAGTCAGCCTGCAGCAATCATAAGTGTAGGAAGTAAGGTTTCCCAGCGGATCAGTGACCGACGTTTGGTGGCTTCTTTCATCGTAAACAAAATCGGAATAGGAAGCGTCAGGATAAGTTATTTTTATTAGGCGGTCAAGTCCGTCATAGGAGTAAACGGTTGTGTTGCCGTTTTCGTTGGTCTCCCAAATACGGTTATTATTGGCATCATATCCGCATTTTGTGGAATCGCCTTTCGGATTCACCGTTTTAACCAGCCTGTTCAGGACATCATAAAAATATAAAGTTGCGTTGCCATTTTTATCGGTAAATGAAGTTTTACATCCGGAAGGTGACCAGGAATATAAGAAGGCATCACTGTTTGCATCAGTAACCGATAACAGGTTTCCGCATCCATCATAGGCAAATTGAGTGGTATAACCGTTCTTATTGGTTTGACTTATCATGTTACCGGATCCATCATAAGCACGGGTTACCAGGTATCCGAGCGGGTCGGTTTCACTGATCTGGTTGCCGTTCGCATCATAGCTGCATTGATACACATTGCTGTTTGGATCGGTGAATGTCATGTAACTATTGTGAACAGGGTGATAGGTGTATAGTTTTGTGAAACCCAATGGACCTTTTTCCTCAAGTATCAGACCTTTGCTGTTGTAGGTATAATTCACCTTATTTCCGTTTGCATCGGTTATTTGAGTTATATTGTTGTCGGAATCATAAACAAACGAAGATTGTCCTGAAGGAAGTTGAATGGCAGTGACCCTTCCCTGTACATCATAAGTGTAGGTTGTGGTTTGGTTTCCGGATGATGCGAATTCAACAGCGATAGTTGAATTACTGCCGGAATCGTAGGTAAACGATTTGCTTGTGCTCTCTGCGGGGCAGGTAATCTCATCCACTGCTTTGTTCGCATTATATGAAATAACGAACTCCGTAAAACGTGCGTCAATAATGTGCAAAAGATTTCGCCAGAGTCCGTAACTATACGCAATCATCTGTCCCGCCGGGTCAGTAACCTTTATCATATTCCCGTAAGCATCGTACTCATAAGTGCATGTCCGGTTCGGCGTCACACTTAAATCCTGAATCTGGGATAAAAATCCCTGGGTATTGTACAGGAAAGAAACGACCCGTCCGCAGGCATCGGTCATGGAAGTCAATATTCCGCCGGAATAAGAAAAATCAAGTTCATTTCCGTTCCTGTCGGCAACACGGGTAACTTTTTTATGGGTATTATCCTCAAAATAAAAAACCTGTCGGTTGACGGTGGTCAACGAGTATTTGCCGGGTTGGTACTCCGACAGCGAATCAAATACGCCAACAGGAGGATCATAACCTGTACCATTCCATGTAAAAATATCCTGGTTTCCGTCGCCCCTCTCGATAGTAATGGAATCACCACTGACGGAATAAAACAAATTGCCGGTAAATGTCCAGCCGTTGCCAAAGCCCGTGTTTGTTCCGGTCCTGCCGCTGTTGTAGGCAAAGATGATTTCAATGTCGGGTCCCATGCATGGGATGGTTAGATCAATGCGCCGGCAGAACAAATTACCGGTATAGGAATTCACTTCAAGGTATGGTACCGGTCCCAGGATATTGGGCCGGGTATGATTCTGCGCTGATACCATGCAAATAGATGATTGCAACAGAAATATGAGCGTTTGCCCTGTAATAATCGCAAGTAGTTTTTGAATATTAGTTTTCATTTTCAAGTTGTGTTAGTAATTCAGAACTCATGTTTCTTCCATTTTGTTTATAAAATATCTAATTCAATAGCCAATTTTTCTAACTGTTAATTCGGTACCTGGCTCCCTTTTCCGATATTCGGTACCCACTCATCATTTTTATCCCGGTTATCAACCTCTCCATCCAGGTTGAAATCAGCTTGTATATATCCCACTGTGCCTGCCGAAGATATCCAGACTTCCTTGTCAGAACCAGCAATCAATCCATCAGGATTACCATCACCATTAACCATTCCCCAGATTCCCGGCGCTATTTCCTTGTGGGCTGCTGCGTCGCCATACGCTTGTCCTGAACCAATGCTGAAATCATAAGCATAAACATTTCCAGAATTCATTAATGGGACTGCCGACATAATCCCAAGATTATTCCGTTGCCAGACGACGAGGTATAGGTTCTGATCAACTCCAGCCTGTATTCTCAGGTTGCTGCTTCCATCCAGCCCCACGATATTTCCGTCATTCTGAATGAACCCTGCCTGCCGGGCAATCGCATTGGTAATAGAAACCGGACGGTAAAGTGCGTCATAGCCATAAGTTGTAGGATTTCCATTAGCATCATTTATAGTAAGAATATTACCCACCGCGTCATAACTTGCCTGAGCCACACCACCCATTGGCCCGGTTACAGTAACAGGCCGGTTCATGGCATCGTAGGCATAGGTAGTAACATTAATGTTTTCGTCCGTTTTGCTAATCGTGTTACTCATGGCGTCAAAGGTATATCCTGTTGTTCCACCAAGAGCGTTTGTAGTGTTGATCAGCCGGTTCAATGCGTCATAAGTAAATGAGGTTGCATTTCCCAATGGGTCGGTCTGGTTGATCAGATTACCGGATGGATCATAACTAAATAAAGTGGTATTCCCAAGTGGATCAGTAAAACTGGCCTGCCGGTTTAGCACATCATAAGAAAATAAAGTTACCTGCCCGGTCTTGTTCGTATGGCTTAACCTGTTTCCATTGGAATCATACGAAAAGAGATCACTGTTCCCGAGAGGATCCGTAATGCCTGTCACCCTGCAGCAGTCATAAATGAAATGGGTGATGTTCCCATTTGGGTCGGTAATGGAAGTTTTATTGCTTGCCTCATTATAATTCCATTGTGTGGTACTTCCATCAGGTTCGGTTTTTTGAATCAACCTGTTTAAAGCGTCATAGGTATAAGTTGTATTATTGCCGTTTTGATTAGTCCGGCTGATAAGATTACTGTTTTTGTCATAATTAAGTGTGACGGTATTCCCTTGTGGATTCACACTAATTATCAACCTGTTCAGAGGATCAAAGGAATAGGTAGTGGTATTTCCGTTCTTGTTTGTAATACCGGATATGTTTCCTGAAGGTGTCCACGTCAATGACATGATATTATTTAAGGGGTCTTTAATACTTATGACATTTCCAAACGTGTCGTAGGTATATTCGGTTGTATTACTGTTTTTATCGGTTTGGGTGAGCATCTCACCAAACGAGTTATAAGTTCGTATCAAATCTTCAGCGTAAGGATCACTATTTGCAAGAAGATTTCCTGAGGTATCATAAGTATTGGTGTAAGTGTTTCCGTTTTTGTCGGTAAACGTTAACACCTGGTTATAAACAGCATCATAGGTGTAGTTTACGACATTGCTCAGGGCATCCGTTGCACTGAGCAAATTGCCCATGCTATCGTAAGCTAAACTTGTTACATTGCCATTCGGATCGGTGTAGCTGGTTACATTGTTCTGAGAATCATATCCATAAGAATGATTGCCTGTGGGCAATTGTATACTGGTTACCCGCCCCTGCAAATCGTACGCATAGTAAGTGATCCTGTTCCCGGATGTAACAAATTCTTCCACTGTGGTAATGCGGGTTACGGTGTCGTAGGTGAACGACTTCATCGAACCGGTTTCCGGGCATTCAAGGTTTGAAACTGCTTTATTTGGATTAAAGTGGATATTGACAGCTTTTGACATCGCATCAGTGATGTTTATAAGGTTATTCCAAATTCCGTACTGGTATCTCGTAGTATCATCTAATGGATTAATTGCAAATTCACTATAATATCCGGCTTGGCTTAATTCTGCTTTATATTTCATGATCCTTGGAGCGCCGTTGTTGGGATCTGTGATCTGGTCAAGGTGCCCGCTGCCATCCCATGAAAATTGCAATGTTTTCCCGCAGGCATCGGTAATCGTTGAAAGTTTGCCCCCGGAATACGTGAACTGGAGAGCATTCAGGTTGCGGTCTTCTATTTTGGTTATTTTTTTATGAGTGCTGTCATCGAAAAAGTACTTTGTTCCATGTTTTGTAGCAACCATGAATTTGCCGGGCTGGTACTCGGAGAGTTCATGAAAAACTCCGGACTCAGGGTTCCAGGTTGAGCCGTTCCAGGTATAGGTTTGTTCAATCCCATCCCCAGTTTGAAAGGTAATCTGTGCCCCGCTTTTCTCATAAAGGAGGTTGTAAGTAAATGTCCAGCCTCCTCCAAATCCAAAATCCAATGCAGTTTTCCCACTGTTATAGGAAAAGGTAATATTCATCGAAATACCGCGCCCGGGAATGAAAAAGTCAGATCGCCTGTAGAATAAATTACCGGAATATGAATTCACCGAAGCCCCAAAATAGCCTTGAATATTTGGCTTTATAAGATTTTGACAAAAGGTGTTACAAAATCCAGGTAAACTACAAAGTAAAGTGAGGAAAATTCGATAAAGGTTTTTCCTTGACCTGTAAAACTGCAGATTTTTCATAACATTCGCGGTAAATTTGTTCACTATTGAAGAATATTTTAAATAGACTAACCATGGCCTATGTTTTATTTACAAAAAGTGGAATAAGGAAAACGAATAATATGCAATTTGTTAAAAACCTGAGCTAAGAAAAAATCAAACTTAAATATATAAATAACTAAATATATATTTTTTTGCGAATATAATAAATCACAGATTTGTATTCGGTTATTTAACTATAAATTAACAAAATAGTCAATTGCATTAGGATTGCAATCGTCAGGAGTTGAAATAGCACAGGTTAATTCTTTATTTAAAGATTTTAATTAACCGGCAAATCTATTGAATGCGGTAGGCCAGGCTAATTCCGGATAACCCATTTATACAGGCTGGTCTTAGAGCAATATTATTATCCTTACTAAAATTTATTCGGCTAAGTGTTGTCCCGATAAAGGTCCCCAAAGCTGCACCGGCAATGACATCGGTTGGCCAGTGCTTTCCATCATGGATTCTTGAGATTCCGACCAATGCAGCAATTGTATAAGAGGTTAATCCCACCCACATTTTATCTTTATAGCCCTGTGCCAGTACGGATGCAATTGCAAAGGCAGTAGTCGAATGGCCTGAAGGAAAAGCAGTGTAATCAGTTGTGAAAGGAAAAGGACCTTCCCACAGGTATGGATCAGGAGGAATATTTTCGCCTGGACGGTGCCGGTGCGACAGATGTTTGACAATGATGGCCGCCCCACCACTTAACAAATACGCTTTCAAGCCCGTAAGAGCAATATTTTTATGATGATTGTTTTTGATTCCTGAAATATATATTACGGCCAGTAATGGTATAGAGTACAATCCGCTTCCCCAGGGTTCAACCGCATATTTACTGATAGATTTAGATGTTGTTGTCCGGTTCCTTTGAAAAAAATTATAAACTTCTTTATCGTAAACATAAGTTATAACCGATGCCCCAAGCACTCCCGCAAACACGGACCATTGCTTTGATTTCCAGTGAAAGGGTTCAGCAATTATTTTTTTGGTATCGTACCAGTATGAAGCAATGTATTTTTTATTGAAGCTTCGTTGCCCGGAGGTATCATACTGCTGAGGCTTTGAATTTAAAGAAGCACCATTGATAAATATAATAAGGAGGATGACCTTGAGAAAAATTGAAAAGCAGTATTTAGATTTGTTAAGCAATATGCAAATTATTACTTTCTATCCACAACTTTAACCATATTCATCAATTTACGGCCAAACTCTTAACTTTACTTAAACCTTGAACTTGAAACCTGTCTCGCCTATGGCGAGATGAAACCTGAAACCAGAAACTTTGAACCTTGAACTAATCCTCCATCTTCTTTGCCTCTTCCCAAAACACATCCATTTCTTCAAGGGTCATATCTTTAAGAGATTTACCCATAGCTTTTGCTTTGCTTTCGAGATGTTGAAACCGGTTAATAAACTTTTTATTTGTCCTTTCAAGTGCATCCTCCGGGTTCACGCCGATAAACCTGGCATAATTAACCAGAGCGAATATCAAATCGCCAAGCTCATGCTCCATTTTATTCTTATCTCTGCTGATTTCGACCTCATGCTTAAGCTCATTCAATTCTTCGATAACTTTTTCCCAAACCTGTTCCGGTTTTTCCCAATCAAAACCAACTCCCTTTGCTTTTTCCTGGATACGGTAAGCTTTTACAAGAGGAGGCAACGACACCGGTACACCCGAAAGCACCGATTCCCGACCCTCATTAAGCTTTATCTTTTCCCAATTTTCTTTCACATTTTTAGCATCCTTTACGATTACATCACCATAAATATGCGGATGGCGATATACCAGCTTTTCAATAATATGGTTTAAAACATCGCCAAAATCAAAATTCCCTTTTTCGGACCCGATTTTTGCATAAAAAACCAGATGCAACATCAGGTCGCCAAGTTCTTTTTTAATCGAATCAACATCATTATCCAGAACAGCCTCAGACAGTTCGTAGGTTTCTTCGATAGTCAAATGGCGCAGACTTTCAAAGGTTTGCTGCTTGTCCCATGGGCATTGAGCCCGGAGTTCGTCCATGACTTCAAGTAGTTTTTTAAAGGCTGTTATTTTTTCATTGAGATCGGTCATAGAATATTCTCAAATGTTGAATTGATATTTAATCAAAGTTTCAAACCCTTAATATTTAAGTAAGTTTCAGATCATTTAACAAACCTGTAAGTTCAGACGATTTGAAGGGTTTACTCAGATAAAAATCCATACCGGCATCGAAAAGTTTCTGTTGTTCGCCCTCTTTTGTATGCGCAGTAACAGCAATAATAACTGATTTTTTCAGGTTATTTTTTACTTCATATTCCCTGATTAGCCGTGTAGCCTGGATGCCGTCCATAATTGGCATTTGAATATCCATCAATATTGCGTCGTAATGATTTAATTTATAAAGGTCGTAGCCTACTTTTCCGTTTTCGGCAGCATGGGCAGTGTAACCTGCCCTTGTAAGGATATTGATCATGAGTTGCTTGTTTAACAGATGATCTTCAACAACAAGTATTCGTGAACTTCGGCTATTCAGGTTATCAAGTATCCTTGCATTTTCAGCAGCGATATTATTAACATCCGGATTTAAAAGTCGTACGGTAAACCAGAATGTTGAACCTTTTTCAACTTCTGAATTTACCCCAATCTCTCCTTCCATCAATTCTACGAGTTGTTTACAAATAGCTAATCCCAGTCCGGTTCCCTTGTGCTTTCGCTGAATTGCCGAATGAGTCTGGGAGAATGGTTTGAATAGTTTATCTATGCTTTCGCTTGTTATTCCAAGTCCCGTGTCAATAATTTCAAATTTTATTGTGCATGGGACCGCATTTTTAAATGAACCGAAATATTTTTCTTCCTTGTGTTCTACTTTAATTGTTACTCCACCCTTTTCGGTAAATTTTATAGCATTGTTTATTAAGTTGATAAGGATTTGGCCAAGACGGGTTGGATCGCCAATCAGTTTTTCAGGGATATCCTCGCCAAACTCCGAATTAAGGTATAGTCCTGATTGACGCGCATTCATCTCATGCATTACAAAAATGTTCCGAACCATATCGCGAAGGTTAAACTCAACCGGCTCCAAAACTATCTGGCCAGCTTCAATCTTAGAGAAATCAAGTATTTCATTGATTATGTTTAATAAATTATTCCCGGAATTCTTAATAACATTTACGAATTCCTCTTGTTCAGGATCGAGTTTTGTTTCTGAGAGCACTTCAGTAATACCAATAATGCTGTTCATGTGATTCCTGATTTCATGGCTCATATTGGCCAGGAAAAAAGATTTGGATTTTGTGGCCAGTTCCGCTTTTTCTTTTTGTCGTATCAATTCATTTTCATGATATTTGATCTGGTGAATATCCTTAACGGTTCCGATATGTGCAGGTTTACCAAGATAATTTATAAGTCCGACGCTGAGGCTAAGATACACCGTTTTGCCCTCTTTGTTTTTAATCCTGAATTCATAGGAAGTGGGTACGTATTCCCCGGCAAGCCTTTTCTTATAATTTGTTTCAATACGTGCTAAATCATCAGGATGAATAAACTCGCGGTAATCCATGTCATAAATGGTTTCGATAGGATAACCGGCAATTTTAGCAAAGCTTTCATTAGCAAAACGAATTTTTTCGTTTTGTATCACGAATATTCCATCCTGAATATTTTTTATTAAGGATTCATGAATTTCAGCATTTTCTTTTAATTCGGCTAAAGCTTTTTCGAGCAGAATTTTTTGCTCGGTGATTTTAATATTCTTTTCTTCAAGATTTTTTTTCGCTCTCTTGTTTATCTGTAACCGTGAATAAAAAATAAAAAAAAGTGCGAGAATGAATAGACTGAGACTTGCAATGATGTAAATAATATATTTTTGGGTTTTAATCTGCAACGCCTGAACTTTGTTTTCCTGAGTGATGATTTGAAGTTGCTGATCTTTGCTTCGCATCGTATATTTACTTTCGATTTCCGAAATCTGATTTATGCTTGCTTCATTTGTAACCTGGTCTTTTACTTCTGTCGCCATCTTGAAGTAATCATAAGCTTTTTGATAATTGTTGTGAATTTTATAAAAGGAAGATAAATCTGAATAAATGTCGGTTAAAAGTCGTTTAGCTCCTATGTTTCCGGCAATCTCCACTGCCCGGTTAAAATAGTTTAGAGATTCATCATATTTTTTGAGGAACATGTATATCTCGCCAATGGTTTTGATGGTATTTGCTTCAGCCCAGAAATCATCCTGGCCGATTTCTATGTTAAGGGCAGAATTGTAATATTCAAGAGACTTTTGGTAATTCTTTTTATCAAAGTAAAACATCCCAAGGTTCTGTAGAGAAGTGGCCTGCTTATCGAGGTCATTAATTTTTACGCTTAGATTGTGGGCCAGAATAAAATATGAGAGAGAGCTATCGGAATTTTTTAACCCGAAATGGGTATTCCCGATCATATTATAAGCTTCCCAGATGCCATTATTGTCATTTAATTCAATGTTCATTTGCAGGCTCTCACTGAAATAAATCAAGGCTTTATCGAAAGTCCCTGTAGTATAGTAAATGGACCCGAGTTCCATTGCAATATTTGCAATCCCTGTTTTATTTTTGCTCTTTTTTTCGATTGCGAGCGATTTTTGATAATATTCAATTGCAACATCGTAGTCGGCAAGTTTTTTGTAAATTTTACCAATGTTCTCAGTGGCGCTTGCAATACCTGCTTTATTATTGGTTATTTCACTTAACTCCAATGATTTCATGAAGTATTCAAGTGCAAGTTTGGATTGTCCCAGCGAATAGTAGCCGCTTGCAATTAAGTTTAAAGCTCTTGCTTTTTGATCATTGTTTCCTGCTTTCTGACTTAAATTAAAGGCGTTCCTGGCATATTCAATACTTTTCAGTGTATTCGAAAGCCGGTATTGATCCGAAATTTTTATGAAAAGCTCAATCTTTTCTTTTCCTTCAGCCGTATGCAGATTGCTTTCAATGCTATCAGTCTGCGGATATGAAAAATTACAGGCCGTAATAAAAAAAAGTAAAATACAAATTTTAAGTTTCATTTTGCTTTTCGAGTAATACAAGTCACACATTTTTGCAATATTAATACTTAAATTTTAATTGAGTATATTATGCAAATCAGCTAAGTTTTAAATTATTAAACATAACCTGATGCCATTTGTATGATGTATCAAATATAGGATAGATATAGGTTACGATGAGTTTAATCGTTAACCGCAATTAAGAAACCGGCATCAGGTCGGGCAGTGTAAAATAGAAGTTGCTTCCTTTGTTAGGAATGCTTTCAGCCTTTATATTGCCACCGTTTATTTCAACAAACTCCCTGCAGAGTATCAGGCCGAGTCCGCTTCCGTTTTCATTGGCTGTTCCGGGGGTTTGAATATGATTGTCAATATTGAATAATTTCGATATATCATTTTCTTTTATACCAATACCGCTGTCGGTGACGCAAACCTCCACACCATTTTCTGTCCACGAAGATTTCAGTTCAACTTTTCCATTATTTGGAGTAAATTTAATGGCATTTGAAATCAGGTTCCTGAAGATGGTATTAACCATATTTTTATCACCATAGACAAAAGTCTTTTCAGGTATATCTGAGGTGACCTGAATCATTTTTCTTCCGGCAACAGTATTGAATATTGAAATATTCTCATGTGAAATTTCATATAAATCAAGCAATTCCGGATGGAATTCAATATTGCCTGTTTGGGTTTTGGCCCATTCAAGCAGATTCTGAAGTAATTTGGCTGTGTTTTCAGAAGCATTGAAAAGATTACAGATAATTGACTGCCTTTCTTCTTCGCTGTATTTATCATAATCTGAATGAAGCAGTCCCGAAAATCCAAGGATAGCATTGAATGGATTTTTAAGGTCATGTGCTATGATTGAAAAAAACTTATCCTTAGTTGCATTGGCTTTTCGTAGTTGTTTTTCAGATCGGATAATCCTGTCCTCTACTTTTTTTCTGTCCGTTATGTCAAGCATAATTCCTACGATTCCTGCCACCTGACCTGAACTGTCCTGAAAAGTATTTTTATAATAAATAACGTCGTGAATATGCCCATCCGGCAACTCAAGTTTGGTTTCATATTGCTGAATGCCTTTATTGATCAGTAATTCTTTATCATTTTTTTGATGTTTTTCGGCAACTTCTCCGGAATAGAGATGAAACATTGTTTTACCTTTAATAACATCCCCTTCAAGATAATGTATTTCCTTAAAGGCTTTATTGCATCCGATGAAAATACCTTTATTATCAGTGTAATACATTGGATTTGGTATGGTGTCCATAAGAACCTGCAGAAATATATTTTGACCGGTGATACCTTTGTTCATTTCGGCAAGTTCCTGGTTTGCCTTTTGATTGTTTCGGTAACGGTTTAAGAGTAAAATTATAAGCACCAGAACTAAAACGGTAATGGCAATAAGAGAATAAATCAATTGATTTTTCTTTACGAGAGATAATTGCTGAAATTTGTTCTTTTCTTCTAAAAGCAGTTTTTCTTTTTCAAGCTCTTCTGATTTTTGTTTAATTTGTAATTGTGTTATTTTGTTGCTTATTCCCGTATTGAAAATAGAGTCCTTTATGGCTGAATATTTTTGATAGTATTCAAGCGCTTTGTCATACAGCATTATTTTATCATAAATAATGGAATAATTAAGATAAATATCACGCAAATCCTCCAAAAAGTTTTCATCCTTGGCTAAACCATAAGCCTTGTTAATAAATTTAAGTGCATCCGGATGTCTGTTAATTTGAATATAAAAATTACTTAAGCTTATATAAGAGTCAATGATTCCAATTTTATCTCCTATTTCATTCTTTATTTTCAAGGCGCTGAACAGGTATTCTTCTGCCATTGTATAATTCTTCAGTGCTATATAAGCCCTGCCTATATCCGTCATGCTTGAAGCAATGCCGTTCTTATCATTCATTTCTGAAGAAAGTGTCTGGAATTGCCTGTAATATTCAAGTGCTTTCTCGGGCTTTTCAAGATTAAGATAAATATCGCCTATGTTTTTCATTGAAGTACTGATGCCGTATTTATTTCCCAAATCCTTCTTAGCCTCTAATGATTGCTTGTGGTAGTCTAAAGCCTGATCATAAATTTCAAGATCAGCATATATATTACCGATGTTGTTTAGAATATATGCATAACCTTCTTTATCGCCTAAATCTTTATTGATCTTTAAAGTTTTAAAGAAAAATTCAAGGGCAAGTTCAAGATCACCCCGCTTGCGGTAAACATTCCCTAAATTATTATAGAGATTGGCTATATCGCCGTCATTGGTGTCTCCGTTTTTCTCCAGGATGGTAATAGCTTTTAAAAAATATTCAAGTGCGTCATTATACAATCCCAAATTTTTATAAATAATTCCGATCCTGTTGTATTCCTGCACAATATCCGGATCGCTTTGCAATTTCCGGGCGGCGTCAAGGGCTTTTTGCTGAAAGACCATCGCTTCGTAATAATTTCCTTTATATCTGTGACCTAATCCGAGATTACTGAGTGCAATATATACACCTCTTAGATTGTCAATGGATTCAGCAATTTGAAGAGCTTCTCCAGCATAGTCCAGTGTTTTATCCGGTTCATTCAACCGGTAAAGATATGCCAGACGATTAAGCAGGGAAATCTTTTCTTCACGGCTTACAGTGTTGATTATGCTTAAAATGCTGTCAGCCTCATTTCCACCATATCCTGCGAAGATGGTCTGCGCCGTCAAAATAAGTGTGAATATCAATCTCCTGGACCTGCCCATTTTGTATAATACATTTAGCCGCAATATTTTTAATATCGCTGTAAAGCTTATACTTAAAATTCAGGATTAGGTTATATTCAGAAGGGCATCTAAGTGAAGAGGACACAAAAATGCCCGATTCAAATGTTGGTAGTGGTAATCAAAAAACTTTGGAACTAAATAATCCGGCGAATTGATCTGTCTTCAATCTCAACTTAAATTAAAAAATGCGATGGGCCTCTAAAAATATTGGCGCTGACTTATCAATAAGCCCTTGCAAATACAACCCTTTGCATGGAAGGCTTACCTGAATAAATACAAAAACCATTTTCCTGTTTTGAGTCAAGTGGAATTGTCCTGATGGTAGCCTTGGTTTCTTCTTTAATTTTCTCCTCAGTTTCAACTGTTCCATCCCAATGAGCTAAAGCAAAACCACCTTTATTCTCAATAATATCCAGAAATTCTTCCCAGGTATTAACGGTATGTGTATTATTCTCTCTGAATGAAAGGGCTTTGTGATAAAGTTTTTTCTGAATCTGTTCAAGTAGATGCTCGATCTTTTTTTCAATATCCGTCACCTGTAAAATCTCTTTTTCAAGAGTGTCTCTTCGGGCAACTTCCACTGTCTGGTTTTCAAGGTCTCTTGGACCAATGGCTAATCTTACAGGAACACCCTTGAATTCATATTCCGAAAATTTCCACCCCGGTTTAAAGGTATCTCTGTCATCATATTTTACGGTTATCCCTTTTGATTCCAATGATTTCTTTATTTTCAGGGCGAATTCTGAAATTTCTCCAAGCTGTTCAATTTTTTTATAAATCGGTACGATCACGACCTGAGTTGGTGCTAATTTAGGAGGCAGAACAAGACCATGATCATCGGAATGGGCCATAATTAATGCGCCCATAAGCCTTGTTGAAACACCCCAGGATGTCGCCCAAACATATTCAAGTTTATTTTCTTTTGAAAGGAATTTAACATCAAACGCTTTAGCAAAATTTTGACCTAAAAAATGAGATGTTCCAGCTTGTAACGCTTTCCCATCCTGCATCAGAGCCTCTATACAATACGTATCAACAGCGCCGGCAAATCTTTCATTTGGTGATTTTGTCCCTTTTAAAACAGGAATGCCCATCCAGTTTTCGGCAAAGGATGCGTATATATCAAGAATTTTTCGGGTCTCTTCAATAGCTTCTTCGCTTGTAGCATGAGCAGTATGCCCTTCCTGCCAAAGAAATTCAGTCGTCCTTAGAAACAGTCTTGTCCTCATTTCCCAGCGAACCACATTGGCCCATTGGTTTATCAGCAAGGGCAGGTCACGGTACGACTGTATCCAATTCCTGTAGGTATCCCAGATAATTGTTTCAGAAGTAGGACGAATGATCAGTTCCTCATCAAGCTTTGCATCCTCATCCACAACAACACCTTTCCCATCAGGCGATTTTTTTAAGCGATAGTGTGTCACAACCGCACATTCTTTTGCAAATCCTTCAACATGCTGAGCTTCCCTGCTAAAGAAAGATTTCGGAATAAATAAGGGAAAGTATGCATTTACGTGACCGGTATCCTTAAACATTTTATCCAGTGTTCCCTGAATCTTTTCCCAAATGGCATATCCATAAGGTTTAATGACCATGCAACCCCTAACAGCTGAGTTCTCAGCCAGGTCTGCCTTGATCACGAGATCGTTATACCATTGGGCATAATTCTCTTCACGAGTTGGAAAATCTTTTGCCATAATTTTATATGTGGTACGGTGTTTGTATATTTTCACCTGTAATATTTGGTTCACAAAAATAAATAAAAAACATAACCACATGGAGGGTACAAAAATGAAAACTTATTTAATAATTTCAGCCCTTTCGCTTTTAATTCTTGCAGGTTGTTCAACCACGAAAACAACTGCAGATTATGACGATGTATATTCAGGCTCAAAATCCATAAAGGAAGAACCAACCAACAATATGGCGGGTAACAACACAGTCAGCCCTGATTACTCCGAACAAAATAATCCCGCAGATTATTATGTCGAAGATTTTGAGACCGGTGAAAATGCCGCTTTTAAAGATGAACCTTATCTGACAACAACTGAAACAACTACATCCCCGGAAGGAACTTCGAACATTACCAATAATTATTATGACGGATATGGCTATGATGATTACTATGATTATTCGTACGCTTCAAGGATAAACAGATTTTACAGTCCATACATGGGTTACAATTATTATGCACCCTACTACACAGGTTTTTATTATGACCCGTGGTATTATGACAGCTGGTACGGGCCTTATTTTTCCTTCGGATATAACTGGGGCTATGGCAGTATGTACTGGGGTTATCCGTATTATTCCTATTATTACCCTTATAACAGCTATTGGTATGGATATAATAATGGATTCTGGGATGGATATTATTATGGAAATTATGGTAATGATTATTATGGTTCAAACAACTATTATTACGGACACAGACCAACCCGCAGTGGCTCAAACGGACCGAATTCAAATGTAAGCAGAACTGAACAACAAAATAATCTTGCTACTTTACATCCAAATTATTTTGAGAGAACCAAACCTGAATTGTCTGGTGATTTCAGTAAAGGCAGCCGCAGTTCTGAAAAGGATGTTGAAATTCCCGGCAGAATCAGCTCGAATTCTATAAACAATAATCCCGGTGGTGCAATTTCAGAACCTGATGTTGTCAATACTAAGGTTAATGAACAGCCAGTATCTAATTCAGCTAACAGGCAATCAGAGATTAAAGGAAATAGTTCGGAAAATAATAGTCAAAGAAGTATCGTAATTTCTGATGAAAAGAAAATTCCTCAGAACGATATTAGTAATCCAAAGCAAAAAGAACAGGGATCAAATCAGAGGTACACTTATAAAAAACCGGAATCTTCCACACAGTCAAAATCAGACTATAAACCAGGTGAAACCATTAAGATAAGTGATCAAAGGCCAACTCAAAAATACAGCAAACCTTCCGGGCACTCGTCATCTGATAATACTGGAAGAAGCCAGCAGGGCTCAACTACCGGAAGTAAGAATACTCAAACTTATTCGAGGCCACAGTCAACTCAGAATGACAGTTATTCGAGGCCGGCAAAATACAACACAGATAATAGCAGAAATAATCAGCCCTCGCGGCAATCTTCTGATTCTTATTCAAAACCTGCACCTTCAGAAAATAAAAGCTATTCACAGCCTTCAAGGTCATCAGGAACTTATAATCAACCCTCACGTTCAAACAGCAGTAAAAGCTATTCAGCTCCATCAAATTCAGGAAGCAGCAAAAGCTACTCATCACCTTCCAGGTCAAGCAACAGTGGATCCTCTTCATCACCTTCACGCTCAAGTAGCGGAAGCAGCGGATCAAGCAGGGGCGGAAGAAAATAATTCAGATGTTTCTAAGGTTATTTATCAGGACAATATAATAATTAAAGTTATGAAAAGGATAATTCTGATCCTGGCTGTCATCATGGCTAATGGTTATTTACTCGTATCGCAAAATGAAGTTGATGCGCTGCGATATTCCAGAACGACATTCGGAGGAACAGCTCGGTATATGTCAATGGGAGGTGCTTTCGGTGCACTGGGTGCAGATTTTTCAACCCTCAGCTCTAATCCAGCAGGAATAGGCTTGTACCGGAAATCTGAATTTTCATTTACCCCTTCCATTTATTTTGGAAATACAAACTCAGACTTTAAAAACAGTACTGCTGAGGATTCAAAAAGTAACTTCAATATCAGCAATGCAGGTGTTGTATTTACAACAGAAACAGGAAAAGAAAAGAACTCTGTTTTAAAATATATTCAGTTTGGAATCGGATTGAACAGGATCAATAATTTTAACAGAAGGATGATAATTGAAGGGGAGAACAATGAAAATTCTTTTGTTGATACTTATGTTGATGATGCCAACGGAATTAATTATTCTGAAATTGAGAATGACCCTTACGGTGATTTTGCTTATGATTTGAACCTTGCCTGGATGACTTATCTTATTGACACTTTGCCGGGAACTACAAGTGAATATTGGGGCGCTGTTCCGGTGGGAGTAAATAAATTACAGAGGAAGGAAGTTAATTCATGGGGTTCAACAAACGAATTCCTGATTGCATTTGGCACCAATATTGGGAATCGGCTATATCTCGGTGGATCATTTGGATTTCCCTATGTCAGGTATTTTGAGGAATCCCATTACACCGAAGCAGATAATAAAAATGAGATCAGCGATTTTAATAAAATGAGTTTATATGAAGAATTAGCCACGAGGGGAAGCGGCTTTAATTTAAAGTTCGGGATGATCTTACGTGCTGCTGACTGGTTACGCATAGGCGGGGCTGTACATTCTCCTACCTGGTACAATAACATGTCGGATGAATGGCGTTCGATTCTCACTACTGATTTCGATAATAATGATCATTATTACGAAGAGTCTCCCTATGGTTATTACGATTATAATCTTGAAACCCCCTGGAAAGCACTTGGAGGCATTTCTTTTATTATCGGCAAAGTTGCCCTTGTGAGCGCTGATTATGAATTTATTGATTATACATCTGCAAGACTCAGGGGAGTTGAATATGGTTTTTCGAATGAAAATGCAGCAATCAGTAATAAATATTCTGCTACTCAAAATATAAGAATAGGAGGGGAGTATAAAATTGGAAATTTTGCGGTAAGAGGAGGATATGCGATGTTTGGAAGTCCATTTGCTTCCAGCATAAACGATGGTGAAATAACATACTTCACCGGCGGTCTTGGTTACAGGGAAAAGAATTTCTTCGTTGATCTGGCGTATGTGAGATCAGTTAGTGACGAAGATTATTACTTGTATTATTCTGAGAAAGCCGTTAATACACTAAGTTCGAATAATTTTCTTTTGACAATAGGTCTTAGATATTAATAAAAAAACGGCTATCATTCATTGACAGCCGTTCTAATTTCAATAAAGTAAATTATCAGGGAACCTTAGTCCCTTGTCCAAGATTCGGAACCCAGACATTATTTTTATCTGGATTATTCACGTGGCCATTCAAATTGAAATCGCCCATCTTATAACCCCTGGTTCCAACCTGTGGAGCCCAAACAGTTGTTTTATCAGTCAGATTGATTAGTTGGTTAGGAGCTCCATCTGCCCCGTACATTCCATAAACACCGCCTCCCAGGTTTTTATGACCATTCAGGTAAGCCTGTCCGGCTCCGGATGTGAAATCATAACTGTACTGGTTGATACCCGAAGGCACTAACGGTGTTGCAGAAAGAACTCCAAGGTGATTCCTATGCCATATTACAACATAAAGGTTGTGCTGGAAAACACCATTAAACTTAATTGGACTGGCCCCATCCATTGCTACAACTGAACCATTTTTCTTAATAAACGCTGCCTGCATTCCTGTCATTGTCGCTCTTGTAGCCATCGCTGCTGTTGGAGCATCCCTGAACTCAACCAAAATCCAGTCTGTAATATCGGTATTCGGTATAGAAGGAACATTTTCTGTTCCGGTATAATACCAGACAGCAGCAGGATCAGAATTATAAGGTTGGTTCAAGGGTATCACACCCATGTTGTTGAGGTTAGTGGTCATGTTTGTACCTACATACGGGCCTTCGAGGAAGACTTTCAATATAATATCGACATCTCCTTCAATGGTGATTTCATGATCTTCTACTTCACCGTCAGGGGCTAAACCGGTGTAAGATAATCCTCCAACCGAACTGAACCTGAACCTTGCATTCGTTTTTCCGATCTGGGCATTTGAAGGAACAAACACGAACATCCAGTTACTTCCTGGAAACAATCCCTGATCAATAAAGACTTGTTCACCAGGATCTCCCCAAAATCCATTGGCATTGTAATCAATCCATCCATTCAGCATACCAGGAACAGAAGCAGTAACGTCAAATCCACCTGTTCCACCTGGAGTTAATGGGAAAATAACGGTTACACCGTCTTCATCATCAATGCCACCGTTATCATCACCCAAAGCATTAGGATGTGGCTGACCATCAGGATCAGGATCGACAGATACACCCAGGTAGGTAATACCATCAAGTATATGACGTGCACCATTATTTAGTGTTAATGTCGGATAGGGCGGATCGCTTGCATCTCCATAATCAATATCTGGATATTCTACGGATGTGATGATAAATGCCATATCACTATACCTGTAAGGCGACGCTGAACCCCATTGAATGGTTGACCAGGTGCCGGGATTAGGATTTGATTTATTGGCTGCACCGCACAGGATGGGAAAATAGCTCCTTCTTGATTCCTGCCATCTCCAGAGTGCCGGATTATTTGCATCATTTGCGAAAGCTGAAATATCAATCCAGTACCTTGCCCCAAATTCCTGGTTAAATGCCGAAGGTAATATAAACTGGTAGTAATAGATCGGGCAACCCTCATTATTTAACAATCCGGTGTTTTGTTCAATCCCTGCTGAGAAGGGTACGGTATATCCTGCAACTTCGGGTTCAAGCGGCAGACAAGTTCCGGATGGATCATCCTGGTGAATACTGATATGGAAATAATTTATTCCCGAGCCTCTCTTTTCCTGACCCAGCGGATCCAGTTCATAATTTCCCCACCAATGGATGTCAGTAACTACTCCACCGTTGCACTGCCAGTCATCTGCTAAAATTATTGACTGATAAGGAGGGATTACAGCATCATGAGCATGCAAGCCGGGTAAAGTTACATCAGGATACTGGTACCATTTGTAATCCGGATTTTCGGTTATTTCGATATAATAATCTTCCACCTCTCCATCCGATGCAAGACCTGTATAAGACAGCCCTGCCAGTGTACTGAACCGGAATCTGGCGAATGTCCAACCGGGAGCGGCATTTAGCGGTACAATGAAACTCAGATCATTGGATCCTGCAACAAGTGGTAAATCAATGAAAATCTGCTCACCGGGATCGCTCCAGTTACCGTTCAGGTTAAAATCTATCCAGCCATTTAGGTAACCCCCTGCAACCGAAGCAATGACCGTAATTTTACACGGATTTCCCACACCAAGAGCCCAATTGAATGAAACGCCGTCCTCGTCGTCGCCTTCATCGTTATCATCGCCGAGGGCATTTGGATCAGGCTGTCCATCGCCATCGGGATCAATGGTTCCACCGAGGAAAGTGAGCCCATCAATAATATGTCTTGCCCCGTTGTTTGATAGCAGAGTTGGATAACTCGGGTCAATGGCATCTCCATAGTCAATTTCATGCATTTCAGGGTTCTGAATTTTGTCAAAATATATATCACCCTTGGCATCATTTAATGCCTGACAGAAAGTAAGGTAGGCATAGCTATTATCCGTTACCAGACCCAAATATTCACCCATCCAGAGACCTGAAGGAGTATTTGGTGAAGAGGAATTTACATTGGTTATAATCTGATTTGCATTAAAGGAGTTACCACCATCTGTGCTCATTGCTATATAAACATCCCATTTCATATCAGCCAGATCATTTCTCCTGTCGTACCATGCAATATCAATGATTCCGTTTGGCTTAACATCCATCCAGGGTAAAATCTGATCATTGACTGTTATATCATCATTCACCCTCATCGGCATTGACCAGGTCATTCCGCCATCAGTTGATTTAATGAAATATATGTCTGCTTCATCCATTGTAAGCATGTTCTGTTCAGCCCATGTCAAATATATTTCCTGAGAATTGAAAGGTGAAACGTCAATAACAGCAGCACCCTTTGCTAAGACATCCGAACCACCATTCAATCGTAAGGGTGGAAGATTTACGGTTCGAACCATTATATCTGAAGCAAGCCAGGTGGTACCCCCATCAGTAGAAATATCGAGATAAATTGTTCCGGTTCCACCGGTTTGAACATTATAATCCATCCAGCAAACATAGACAGTCCCATCGGGGGCAACAGCGGGAACAGGCATATTTGCCATATTGCTTTGCAACCCGTTAAGGATAACCTGAGGGCTCCATGTTAAACCACCATCGGTAGAAGCCGAGAAATATATATCACCCCAGGGAGAAGGCGAATTCCAGCCACGGTCTTTGATCTCCACAATATATAGATTGTTAAAATAAGGACTTGAAGGATTGATATCGCAGGTAATTTGACACCGGTCGTTAAATCTGTAATTCGGATCAGGATTTCCAACCGGCGGACCATCTGTGGCTACTGCGATGGGTCCTGACCAGGTCACGCCGCCATCCGTTGATTTCTCAACATAGAGGCCGCTTGCCGGTCCATTTATCCAGTCATAATCAGTGGAAATATGTCCGACATATAGGTTGCCATTTGCATCTGCGGTCGCTGTCGGATCAAACTGATCAACAAAAAAACCGCCTCCATAAGGATCGGGAGGATATGACAAATGTGTGTTATTCCATGTAGCGCCTCCATCATTGCTGTAAGCAATCCCGAGTCCCGGTCCGCCCGGATATGGCTCATCGTTATATGCAGCCAGCAACACAGCAGGAATACCGGGTTGAGTACCAGGTAACAGCGCCATTGAAATTTCATTTTGTGTGTATAATCCACCCGGATCAGGATCAACAGGAATATCGCCGGCTACGGCTCCAATAAGCACCTGATAGTCTTCCACTTCGCCATTCGGGGCACAACCATAAGGGGCAAGATTACCCATAGTGCTGTATCTGTAGCGTGCAAAAGTACTTCCAAGGACAGCACCAGCCGGAACATTGAAACTAATAATATTTACAAAATTAAATGCTGCAAAATTTGTTATGATCTGTTCATTCGGATCCAACCAGTCACCGTCGGCATTGAAGTCTATCCACCCCTGGATTGCTCCGCCCGTTATAGAAACGGTAACAGTGACTGTAGCTGGATTACCAGGTATCAACGGAGTGTTCAGTACAACTCCCTCCTCATCGTCTGCACCGGCAGGATTATTATCATCTCCGGTGGCATTTGCATCAGGCTGCCCGTCAATTTCATAATCTATCTGAGCCCCCATATATATTCCCGGAGGTGGTTGAATAGCATGTCTTGCTCCATTGTTTACGGCAAGTGTTTGATAATTCAAATCAGGTGCATCACCATAGTCCATCATTTCGGGTTCCTGAACAAATACCATGTAATCTTCCACTTCGCCATCTGGAGCCGGGCCGGTATATGCAAGGTTTTGCTGAGTGCTGAACCTGTATCTCATAAATGTTGTTCCAATTGCGGCATTAAGCGGAACGTTTACTGTCTGGTCGAATGTCCCTACAGCTAAAAATGGAACATTTGTAAATATTTGTTCTCCCGGATCAGCCCAGTCGTTGTCTATATTATAATCGAACCACGCATTGAGAAATCCGGGTCCGGTCACGGTTACCTTTACAGTATTGGCATGACCAGGAACAAAATTGCACGCCCACCATATACCATCTTCATCGTCAAACCCAAAAGGATTGTTATCATCTCCGGTTGCTGAGAAATCAGGTTGTCCATCTGGTTCCGGATCAATACTTACACCCATAAATGGTGGCACATTCTTGTGATATGCACCGTTCGAAATAAGAAGTGTTGGATAGAATGGGTCGGGAGCATCGCCAAAATCATACTCTCCCATAATGATCAAATAATCTTCTACTTCCCCATTTGGCACAGGACCGAAACTTGGAATATTGGGCATGGTGGCATAGCGGAACCTGGCATAGGTTGTTCCCAACATAGCGCCTGCGGGAACGTTAAAATTATAAGGACTAATTAGAGCAGGTGGATTTATATTGGAAATAATTTGCTCTCCGGGATCAGTAAAATCACCATCTGTATTGAAATCAATCCATCCCTGCTGAAATCCTCCCATCATGTTAACAGTTATTGTTACAGTAGCGATTTGTCCCGGATTCATAGGTGTGTTAAAAACAACTCCATCTTCATCATCCATAGCTCCTATTGGATTAAAATCATCACCTGAAGCACTGGCATTTGGCTGTCCATCAATTTCCAAATCCCTGATGTTTCCCATAAAAACAAGGGGTCCAATATTATCATGCCTGGCACCGTTCGAAACAGCAAGAGTTTTATAATTTACATCGGGTGCATCGCCATAATCCATCAATTCAGGTTCCTGGATCGTGATTTGGTAATCCTCCACTTCACCATCAGGCGCCAGGCCGGTATATCCAAGATTCTGTTGTGTGCTGAACCTAAACCTTGCGAAGGTATTTCCAATTAAAGCATTTGCCGGAACTACCATTGACAAATCTGTGGTGCCTGCACCCAAAAACTGATTTGTGAATATTTTTTCATTTGCGTCTGCCCAGCTTCCGTTTTTATTAAAATCCATCCACGCATTAAGATATCCTGAACCCGAAGTTGTTACCCTGATAGTATTACCCTGACCTGGTACGAAATTGAATGGCCACCATATCCCGTCTTCGTCGTCTAATCCCGGGGGATTAATATCATCTCCTGTTGCTGTTGCATTGGGTTGTCCGTTAGCCTCTACATCTATTAAGGCGCCGAGCATCAATCCGGTATTCGTGTGCCTTGCTCCACCGGATGCCAATAAAGTGGGATAGGTAGGATCCGGCGCATCACCATATTCATAAGAAAGTGTAAAGTTCATTATGGCTGCCTGTATGTTTGGCCTGGGGCCTATATTTCCAATAGGAGGTGTTATTTGAGCAGTACCCCAGGTAACTAAATGAGTCCTCATATATGAAGGGGTTGGCGGGGTAGCGGATATATTTGCAAGGTAATAACCCTCGGCACAAGCCAGAGCACCGGCAACAATGGGTGAAGCGCTGGATGTTCCGCTAAAGGTTGATGTATAATAATTATTGATACCTTCTGCACTATACAAATCACCATAACCTGTGGTCACAACATTCTCGCCCCAACCTTGTAAATCGAATCGTGGACCATAACTGGAAAAGGAAAGTTTCTGAAGATTTCCTTCAGGCCACGTTCCACCCGAATATGCTCCTCCGGCCCCAACAATGATGGCGCCGGAATTTCCAAACCAGGTTAAAGTCCCTGTGTCAAAACTGCCGTTGCCACCTGCTTCAACAACATGAATTCCATTGGCAATAGCATTCACTATGGCTGCATATACACCATTATTCGTCTGTGCTGATGGAGAGTAATTCAACCACCATTCAATGGGAATATAAGACCCTGCTCCTGTACCTGAATAATCCCATTGCTGTTCGAGCAGGATAATATCTCCGGCATTCAGGTTAGCAATAGCGATCGCAATAGCACCAGGAACATTCCATGTAGGAGATGGTAAACCATAATAAGTGCCGCAGGTTTTAAGGTTGGATCCATAACAAATTCCTGTGGTCCCCCATCCGTTACTGTTTGCTACAAGTTCTCCGATGACTGCTGTACCGTGATTGTTATTGCTAAAAGGATCGGCGACATTTGTATTTATTTGAGAACCGAACCCTTTCGTAACGTCTGCATGGTTATAATTCCAGCTATATTCCAAATCGCAAATAGTCACTCCGGTTCCGGTTCCGCCGCTTTGCGTCCATGCATATAGTGCTTCTACACCTGATGGATTATTGGTTGCAGGATACAGATACCCCTGCTGACTCTGGTAGTTGGGGGGTAATGGCGGTATAACCGGTTTAGGTACTGGTCTCGCAAGATAAATTCCCGGTAGCGACTCAAGAGTTTGAGAAATATTCCAGATATTCTTGCCTTTTGGAATCTGAAGCCTGTAAATATTGTTCAGGTTATAAATATCCTCACCTGTGTTTCTTTCGCCGTTTACTTCCCAATCATCAATCGTGGATTCAGGCACCTCGGTAAACCTATACCACTGATGCCATTCCAGTTCATTCAAAACCTGATCTGTTCCCTGCAATGCCTGGGTCGACAGGTCAATCAGATTTCCATTTCGTAATCGTACCTTTGATTCGCTTGTGAACATCACTTCTATCCAATCTTCTTCACAGAGATAAGTTTGGATAGATTGTTGACCTGAATTTTCTCCATTGTTTTGCGGATAAACCGGATAAATGAAAAAATCCTGAAGGCAAAAGCCCAGAAATGAAAGTAGAAGAATCTTTTTCATAACATTTGGTTTAAAGTTTATGTTAACTTTTTCATTGTGATTCAAGGCATTTAATACATTAATCAACCTGAAATATTGAACCCGCTAAGATATGAAAATATAGGCCGCATGTCAAGCTTTTTGTTGAGAAACATCTGGACTTGAGATTTTTCTATCAGAAAAAAGTCTGAAAAAAATAATGGTGAGAAAAAAAGGTGATTAAAAAGGCAGTTTACTTCCGGTTCTCAATCCTGTGAATTCCGGCTTTTGCTTTTTGATTGATGCTGTTTCGGTACTCTTCGTTTTCCATGGATTGTGCCTGCTCATAATAATAGGCAGCTTTGGTGAAATCACCTTTGTTTTCGTAAATCATGCCAAGCTGCAGAGCTGAATTGGCGGCAAAATAATAGGGGGATTCCGAGCCATTTTCAATGGTTCTGGTATAGAAAGATACGGAATTGTCAATTTTCCCCCATTCATGATAAATTCTTCCGATCCGATAGGAAAACTCAAGGGAATCGCGTGAATTCTTTAAAAAACCTGTTGTTTTGGAGCCTGTAATGGCTATCAGGGCCTTGTCATAATAACCGCCATCGGATAACAAACGAGCTCTCAGCAGGTAAATGTTTGGAACTATGCCTCTTTCAGCTTCGCGCTCTGCCTGGATATCAGCATCAACAACAGTATTGCCGTATTGAGTCACTTTTGCCATGTATTCATTGTATTTGGCAATATTTTCATTTACAAGATAAAACCAGGCTAATTTCTGATAGGTATCTTTGATATAATTTATGCCCTTAAAGCTGACTATATATTTGAGGAAGTATTTGTCAGCGTCGGCGTCCAGCCGGTGAAGCTTTGCCAGACCGGTCAGATAGTCGAGGAAATAAAATGGAAAATATTCATCACCGGAAGGCCTTGAAGTTAAAAGACTGATAGCCTTATCATTCATTCCGTTATCGGAATAGATGCGTGAGACTGCATAAATTGCCAAAGGGCTTTGCAAACCAGACTGATCGGATTCAATAAGCTTAATGTAATCAAGAGCCTTTTGCTTATCGGTTGACAGGTTCATCTGGATAAAACTCAGGTAGAACAAACACTCCGCTTTATAATGGCCCATTTCTTTATTCGTCATGGAAGCATTTAAAACTTTTAATATCTCCTTAACTCCCTGGTCAATGGTTCCTTCAATACCGATCAGCTTTTTAATCCAGTTATAATTGTCGGGTATAGTTCCAATAAAGGTGTGCAGCAGCCCAAGGTTGATCAGGTTAGGGAGAAATTCAGGATGTTGTTCATTGTTTTCCTCGAGTAATCTGTAAGCCTTATTGATTTCCAAAGCTGCAGTAGTGTATTCTTTAAATTTGCCTCTTGCAACTGCCCATTGAAGATAAGTCTGAGCGAGGCAATAACGATAATATGGTGAATTTTCATCACCTTTTTTGAGTCGTTCGATAATGTCATCTTTAAGATCGTCATATTTGTTGAAAGTTACTTCTTCCTCGGCAATGAAAATGGTGAGAAAATAAATGTAATTATCAAGCAAATACGGAATATTGTTGCCAGGATTTGCGGTTTTTTCATGCTCAATCAACTTTTTACCCTCTTTGAATTTAAGACTGATGATTTCAGTGTATGCATCCCTACAGTTCTGGTTAAAATCATAATGATATTGACTATAGCTTATCCCGGATGCAAGTAACAGTATGCTGATGAGAAGTGTCTTTTGCATAAATAATAAAGTTAAGTCGAACGTAAAAATAAAAAAAGAGGGGAATATATTTAAAACCCCTCTTTCATACGAATAAAACTATTTTTAGTTTTCCTTGCTTATGAGGTTTGAAATTGCCTCATCTACTATGATTCTTCCGCAATATTCACACACAATAATCTTCTTATGCATGCGAATATCCAATTGCGACTGAGGTGGAATTTTATTAAAACAACCTCCACAGGCATCCCTCTCAATATGTACAACAGCCAAACCATTCCTAGCGTTTTTCCGAATCCTTTGATATGCGTTTAAAAGTCTGTCTTCGATAAATTTATGATTTTCATTTGATTTTCGAATCAGTTCATTTTCATCTTTTTCAGTATCGGAAATTATATCATTTAGTTCGCCTTTTTTAGCAACAAGGTCATTTTTCCTCTCATCAAGTATTACTTTCGATTTAGTAATATCTTCCTTGATGGTATCCAGCTTAAAGGTAAACTCTTTTATTCTTTTTTCGCTGAGTTGAATTTCAAGTGTCTGGAATTCAATTTCTTTGGAAAGGGAATCATATTCGCGGTTATTTCTTACTTCATTTTGCTGCTGTTCATATTTTTTTATCATTGTTTCACTTTCCTTCATCGAATTTTTTTTGTCAGTGATCTGCTTTTTCAAGTCTTCCGACTCTTCCATGAAATTGCTGATCCTGGTTTCAAGTCCGGCAATCTCATCCTCCAGATCCTGGACTTCAAGAGGAAGCTCACCACGGACAATCCTTATTCTGTCAATCTGAGAATCTATTTGTTGCAGCGTGTACAATGCAATCAGTTTCTGCTCAATCGTAATTTCTTCTTCTGTTTTTTCAGCGATAATCGTGGAAGGCTTTACTGGTTCTTCCAGGATGGTTTTTTCTGCCTTAGTTTCTTTTATTTTTTTTGCCATAAAAAATTGTCTTATAGATAATTAACTGAATTTGTATTCAATTCAGAAATGAGGACTGCAAAAGTAGAAAAATTTTTAATTAATATATTATAAATTAATTCTTTTGCAAATTGTTCACTTTCATAATGTCCGATATCCGCGATCACAATTTCACCATCCGTTTCAAAAAAATTATGATATTTCACGTCAGAAGTAACTAAAAAATCGGCTCCGGCTTTTATTGCATCATTAATAAGGAAACTACCCGAGCCACCACAAACTGCAATTCTCCCGGCTTTTTTTCCTATCAATTTCGAATGCCTAATAATCGTTGAGCCAAATGTTTTTTTCAGGAGGTTCAGAAAATCGGGTTCACTGATTTCCCGGCTGAGTTCACCGACCATTCCAGTTCCGGCTCTTAAATATTCGTTACCGAGGTTATAAAGGTCATAAGCAACTTCTTCGTAAGGGTGCGCGGCATGCAAGGCGCCAAGTACATCAGATTCCAGGTAAACCGGATAAATCGTTTCAATCCTGATTTCATTTTCATAGTGTAGCTTACCCCTTTCGCCAACATAAGGATTTGAGTCTTCTGATCCTCTGAAAGTCCCGGTTCCCGCAGCATTGAAACTGCAACTATCGTAATTGCCAATGTGTCCGGCACCCGCGTTGAATAAAGCTGTCCTAACTTTTTCGGCATCACTTACCGGACAAAATGTTACCAGCTTACGAAGAATATCACCTTTTGGAACAAGGATTCTGATATTATTAAGGCCAAGTTTATTACAAAGAATTGCATTGATACCGGCAAATGAATTATCCAGGTTGGTATGGATGGCATAAATTGAAATTTTATTTCTTATGGAGGTTTCAACAATTCGTTCAGTTGCATTTTTCCCCGTAATGCTTTTTATACCGTTGAAAATAACCGGATGATGCGAAATAATTAATTCACTGTCTTTACTAATGGCTTCCTTTACAACTTCTTCGGTTACGTCCAGAGTAACCAGTACCTTATTTATTTCATTTCCGGGATTACCGAGTAGTAATCCTGAATTGTCCCAGGATTCCTGAAGATAAAGCGGAAAGTTGGATTCAAGTAATCTTATAATTTCAGATAATTTCATGATCAACTGAATTATTACCCTCCAAAATTAATTTAAATACGATTCAAATTCACTGACAGTTTAATATAGCCACTGATGGATTAACGGGATAAAGTTCTAAATAAGATAAACAGCCAATTATGTTGCTTTCAAAATGGTATTCCACAAACCATCAGCGGTTTTCTGCCAGGTATATAATTTCCTCCTCTCAATACCTTTCTCAACGAGCCCCCTTCTAAGCTTATCATCAGTTACAATCCGAACCATGGCATTACTAATGGACTCAAATGAAAACGGATCAACCAGCAGGGCGGCATCGCCGGCAACTTCTGGCATGGATGTGACATTGGAAGTAATTACCGGCACATCGCAATAAAATGCTTCAATGATAGGGATTCCGAATCCTTCAAAAAAAGAAACATATAACATTGCCAAAGCCGAAGCAATTGCTGTATGCAGTTCTTCGGAATTTAACCTGCCGACGAAAACAACATCATCCTTATATTGTATTTCATCCCAGGCTTTCCTGATATCGGCAGTCCACCATTTTTTTTCACCGATGATCAATAGTTTAACATTTGAGGAATGATTCATCCTGAAATGGTTATAAGCCTTGAACATGTTGGTCATATTTTTTCTTGGATGGATGGTTCCGACGAAAATAAAATAGGGATTTCCGCCGGTGAGTTTTTGTTTGGTTTTCATTTTGTCCTCTAATGAGAGCGGGACAAATTTTTCATTCGCTCCGTTGTAAACCACATCAATCAAATCAGGACTGATCCTGTATTTGTCAATGATATCTTTTTTAGTAAATTCCGAAACGGTAGCTATTCGTGATGCTTTTTTTGCAAACCTGGGGACAAAGAACTTGTAATATTGTTTTACTTGAAATGGAAGAAATTCCGGATAGGTTTCAAAATTCAGATCATGGATCACTGCCACGGACTTTGTTTTGGTTCGAAGCGAAAGCCATCCGTCAGGCGACAGGAACAAATCGGGATTATATTTATTTAAAGCATTAGTTACTCCAAACTCAAAAAATAAATACCAAAGCACCGGATGTCTTGACTGAGGATGCACAATAACAGGCTCAATGTTATCGGAGAAAACAAATTCATCCGAAAACTTTCGGTCGAACATAAAAATAAAATTGTGTTCCGGGTGGCCGGTTGTTATCCTTATCAGTGTTTCATAGGTAAACCACCCGATTCCATCAAGCTTATCGGGCAGCAACAACCGGGTATTGACGGCAATTTTCATTTTTGCTTTTCTATGATCATGTTAATCCCGAAATAGAAATATCTCTTCAGGAAAGTATTGTTTCTCCAGATTGTCTGTTCCTGCAGTATTCGTTTTTCATAATTATTTTCATTAAAGAAGAATGGTGGGAATAAGCGCACATACCGGGTTTCTTCCGGTATAATCCTGAAATTTTGCCTGGCGAATTCCGTTTCCCATGATTTGTATCCACGAATATTCTCATTGCCCATCATCACCTTTTTTTTCAATTTTTCATCGTAATATTCAATGATCCTTTTGTTTCCTCTTTTAAGCAGAAGCTTGAAGTTCTGGATTAAGTTAGAACCGTTTTCCTCAACGAGAATAATCTTTCCCTCCGGTTTAAGTACTTTGTCAAAAATTGCAAGCGCTTTCTGCAATGGTTCGAGGTGATGGAGTGTATCCTGCAGAATGATAATATCAACGGATGATTCTGTTGGATGTGAGTCATAAATATCTTCATAACTTGTTTTAAACAAGTCAACATTGCCGAATTTTTTCCAGTAATCCAAACGGTTTGGGATTTCCTTATAATAATATTCAAGGGTGGAGCCAAAAGTTGTAAATCCGTTGAGACTTAAAAACAAACAGGTAGTCCCGTATCCTGAACCACAATCCCAGATCGAAGACGACTTGACGGTGACATGCCTGGCAATAAACTGCAGTCTTTGCATAAAATATGCTTTTCGGAACAGGAAGCCGGAATCATTGGACAGGAATCTGTAATAACCTTTCAGTTCAGGATTGACTTTTAGTTCTTCGAGCAGAAGTTCGAAAAAATTCCCGGCTGATAAACCATCAATCTTATTATTATCCTTAATTCCTGAGCGATTCAAAAGTGTCAGATTGTCAAACGTTGATACACCTGTATAAATAATATTCGGATATTTGCAAAAGTATATTAAAATGGAAGAATGCAGAAAAAATTCCTGAAGAACCTGGGATTACTCCTTTTACTTAATTTACTCATCAAACCTTTCTGGGTGCTTGGAATTGACCGCTCAGTACAAAATGCTGTCGGATCAGAAGAATTTGGGTTTTATTTTTCCATTCTAAACTTTTCCTTTCTCTTCAGCATCCTTCTCGATTTCGGTATCACCAATTTCAATAACAGGAATATCGCTCAAAACAGCCAGTTGCTGAACAAACACTTTTCGAGCATTTTAATTTTAAAGATATTATTGCTTGTGGTGTATGTGATTTTTACTTTTGGTGTCGGACTTATTATTGGTTACAATTCGTCTCAGTTTAAAATGCTTGGCTGGATTGCAGTGAATCAGTTCCTGATGTCGTTTGTGCTCTACCTGCGTTCGAATGTCTCTGGATTGCTGCTTTTTAAAACCGATAGTTTCCTTTCCGTTCTCGACCGGTTACTGATGATCCTGTTTTGCAGTGTTTTATTATGGGGCAACCTTACTTCTGAAAAGTTTCAAATTGAATGGTTTGTATATTCTCAAACAGCAGCTTACGGATTCACGGCAGTCATCGCTTTCCTTGTGGTTGTAAAAAAGGCATCCTTCCGCAGACTTACCTGGAACTGGCCATTTACTCTGATGATCCTGAAAAAGAGTATCCCGTTTGCGATCCTGGCTTTGCTGATGGTTATTTACTACAGGATAGATGCTGTACTTATTGAAAGGCTTCTGCCCGAAAATACGGGTGAAACACAGGCAGGTATTTATGCCCAGGCTTACCGGTTACTGGATGCAGCCGGTATGATTGCTTTTCTTTTTGCTATTCTGCTTCTTCCGTTATTTGCACGAATGTTAAAGCAAAAGCAATCGGTTGAAAGTCTGGTAAAGCTTTCATTTTCCCTGCTTTTTACAGTAAGTGTAATTGTTGCCCTGGGTTCCTTTTATTACAGTAAAGAATTGATGACATGGCTTTACCCGATTCATGCCGATGAGGTTATCATAAGATATTCAGCCCGGCTGGACCAATCAGCCCTTATCTTCAGCCTGCTGATGTTCAGCTTCATTGCCATTTCATCCAGTTATATTTTCGGGACATTACTCACCGCCAATGGAAATATGCGACAATTAAATATCATTGCCGGAAGTTCGGTACTTGTCAGTCTCATAATTAATTTTCTGCTTATTCCCCGTTTACAGTCAGTTGGTTCGGCTTATGCCAGCCTGGGATCACAATATGTAACCGGTATAGTTCAGATCATTGTTGTCCAGCGGATATTCATGTTCAGGATTAATTACCGTTATATTGCAGTACTTTTTGTTTTCATCGCCGGAGTTATATTTGCAGGGATCATTTCAAAGCAACTTCCATTTCCCTGGAAAATAAATTTCATAGTGATGCTGACTGGTTCGGGTTTGCTTATTTTACCGCTCAGGCTTATTCGTATCAGGGAGTTAATCAGAATACTACGATCGGAGCAGGAATAAAAAATCCCGGATGACCGGGATTCCTGATAGATATCCAATATTAAATCGTATTACATTTCGGCCATCATCTTATCCGAAATTTCGAGGTTATGAAATACTTGCTGTACGTCATCATCATCCTCAAATACTTCGATCACCCTAAGGATTTTTCGGGCATCATCATCGGAAAGTTTTACGGTTTCGTGTGGTATCCTTTGTAATTCTGCACTTTCAGGCTCGATACCCATTTCTTCAAATTTCTTCTGCATTTTTCCAAAATCTTCTTTTGCGGTAGTAATGCTGAAAAATTCATCTTCAACCTCAATATCCTCGGCTCCGGCATCAATCATTTCGAGTTCAAAATCGTCTTCGTTCAACTTACCTTTAGGAACCGTAAAAATTCCTTTGCGCTCGAACAGAAAACTCAATGAGCCGTTGGTTCCAAGACTGCCGCCATATTTATTGAAAATAGCCCTGACGTTGCTAAGAGTTCTTTGCTGATTGTCGGTGGTACATTCGATATATACTGCTATGCCATGTGAAAGATAACCTTCGTATGTAATTTCCAGAATTGAGGATGCGTCCTTGTCCTTACCCTTGCTGATTGCTCTTTCGATGTTATCCTTGGGCATTGAAGCTCCTTTCGCATTTGCAATTGCAAGTCGCAACCTCGGATTCCCATCAGGATCCGGGCCACCTTCCTTCACTGCAACGGTTATGTCTTTGATGATTTTTGAAAAGATTTTTGACCTCTTTGAATCCAGTGCTCCCTTTTTCCTCTTGATGGTTGCCCATTTACTGTGTCCTGACATGCTTGTACTGTTTTGTATTGATTCCTGAAAATTTTATGACAGATACTCATAATAAATTAAGAGCAAAATTAAAAAGTATTTGATGAGAAAATCAAATTAAAAATGAAATTAATACCAGGGATGGATTTTTTATGGTTTCATGAAGAGAAAAGGGTATAGGGGTAATAGGGGTATAATGGATTAGGGGTATAAGAGAGTAAGGGTATAATGGTAAGGGTATAATGGTATAAGATTCTGTGATAAAATCCAAATGAAATATTAATTTTTTAATTTTACATTTTAAAACAGCCTTGAGCTAGTTTCTAAAGGGGTGTGGCTAATTGTA
>JAGVPB010000073.1 GCA_020052415.1 Bacteroidales bacterium
GTAATTGCCTGCTGCTACATCCATGGCAAGGTCAACCGACTGGCCGACCGGGGTGGATGGTGAACAGCTTAAATTGAAAACTGCATCGGCAGAGCCTGAAGCTGCTATCTGTCCGAGGGCATCGCTACCTGAATTGATGGTGATGTAGGATGATGCTGAAGTAAGAGTAGCCGTAGCTGATGGCGACAGGCTTTGGCCGTTGTTCAATACAGATGCCGTAATATTGGCTGTTTCTCCCGGATCGAGACGGCCATTGCCGTTGCCGGTGATGAGATCGTCAATTACGAGCGAAGCGGATGCAGCAAGAGATGGAGCATAGGCAATGTCACTTAAATTTGTTGCCCAGGAACTTTCTGACGAAGTGAGTTGTAAGTTGAACAAAACTGAGTGATTGTCGGGAACGTTATTTGCTATGAAACATGCAAATCCATTGGTAACAGAGGCTGTTTGATTTGATATTATATTTCCGTAAGATTCATTATTATCAGTAATTGTGACATAGGGATCGGAGGTAGATAAAACTGCATTAACATTGGTTGCAGTAGTTGTTCCAATATTTTTAATGGCAATTGTAAGCATTATTGATTCGCCAAAATCAATCTGGCCGTTATTATTACCGGAAGCGTCGTTTACCAGATGGCTTATATAGCTGAGGTATGGCCCTGATGCCGGAGTTATAGTCACATTACCGATATAAGGTATGTAATTATAAGCGGTCACGGCAATTTTCAGGGTTCCCACATTTGTTAAAGCAGGAAAGGTTATTGTTGTATTCCCGCCATTAATGTAACCTGTTCCGATGATTTCGTTGTTCACGGTCAGACAGACCTTTGCTCCTTCTTTGTTGGCAAAAACTGTAAATTGTGTGGCGCCAAGAAATATCGCAGGATCATGACTCACTGTCAGAGTCTGTGGCATTTTGGTTCTTACAACAATAGACGGATCGCCAAATAAATTCCAGGTATCTGTCATTGCCCAACCGTCGGCACCATAAGAATCGTTCATTTTCATACATCCATTCATGGAAAGTCCGCCGAAGGTTCTTTTGATATTTAGTGGATAGCTTTCCACAAGGATTTCAACCATTTCATCATGACCTTCCATAGGAGGATTCCAGCTTTGATTGATCGTACTCATAAGTGTAGCAATGGCACCAATTGGCTGACCGCTATAAGTTGACCTCATCCAGGCTTCAGCAAAGCATGTAGTGGTCACAAAATTGCCATTAACACAAGCCACTGACCAGATGAAAGGAAGTTTTTGTGTATTCGTCAAACCAGCAACGTTGGTATTTGAAAAACCGGAAGTTCCCCAGGACACATCACTGCCATGACCTGTATAAAGGATGACGCTTGCACCACTGTTGATATTTGCAGCTACCATGGTCGGCGTTGGGTTGCCTGCACCATCATTCCCTCCCTGTGAGCCATCGAAAAGTTCATAATGATAAGTATATCCAAAAGTGGTTAACCTTGCTTGCAGGTTTCTTACATGCTGATAGTCATATTCATTGTCATCGCCGGGACCCTGATCTGAAGCTATTCCTATGGATTTCGTCCAATCCATGCTCATATTCGGCGTTTGCTCATAATTCAGGGTTCTTTGAACCTGGGTCTGAACATGAGTCGTATTTTCAGCCGAAAATCTGCCGATAAAAATGTCAGGATAATGATCAGCGCCGACAATATAGGTGTAATTGTTATCGGAATCACCGCTCGCATAACTTGTTGGAACCTGGGCGGCATCGCCAACGAGAAGAACAAAAGCAAGGTTGTGAGAAGCATAATAATTTGCAATATAGGTTTTGATAGCTGCAGAATTTCCGATTGTTGCCACATCCACCATTTCAACCGGAATACCTATCATTTTTTTCCAGTTCACAAAATCAGTCATGGACGAAATGAAGCTGTTGTAACAAATAATAAGCATGCTCCCATCTTCATCAACCGGAGTATATTTAGCATTTCCATAATTTATGAACTGCCTGTTGTATATTTCATTGAACTGCGAATTGACTTTTTCCAGTTTTGAAGTCCTGATCAGTGGATTAATACCATCATTGCCGGTTTTTGAAATTTCAATTTCCAAATCAGAATAAACCCTAAGCACTTTGGTAACCGGATTATATTGAAAAGGATAAATAATTACAGTTTGACCCCTGTAATCACGAACAATGTACGGATCACGCATTTCAGCGAGTTTCCCAGGGAAAAACTGATCCTGTTTGTATTGTTTTCCATAAATAAAAGGAACTGTTGAAGGATCAATATCTCTGGTAAAATTACCTTTTGAAGGTGCAATTATGACATTATTGAACTCGACAAAATCTGATGAAATCACTTTAAAACTCATCCGTGCAAGGTCGGGAATCAAAAGCGAGGCAGTCAATTTCACCAGATCCGGGTCGCCACCCTGAAGAATAGGCGAAGCTTCATCCAGGCTGATGGTATATTCTATACCATTTGGTGTTACTGCTTCATTCAGGAAAAATCCCGGTATATCAAAATGGATAACCGTTGTTTCTATGGTTGAAGAAACTAAAGTAGTTTTTGCCGGTGAAGGCTGTTCCTTTTTTACCTTTATCCATTCATCTGCAAAAAGGCATTGGATAATGATCATACTGATAAGAAGTAAATTTAATTTTTTCATTTGATTATTTATTTTTAGAAATTTTAATTCGATTAAATTATTATGAATTAGTATTTTTATGGCACTTGTGTACCGGAACTAATATTTTTGATAATTAAATCATTTTTATCCCTGTTGTCAACCTGGCCATTCATTGAAGGGTCCGCTTGTTTATATCCCTGTAAACCGGATTCCATATTCCAAACTTCAATCAGATCAAACTCATTAATTATTCCATCAGCATTGCAATCCCCGCTTATCATACCCCATATTCCGGGAACTATTTGTATATGGCCTTCCAATCCGCCATAGACTTTCATCTCACCATCAGTAAAATCATATTGATAAACACTTCCGGCCAATACAAGCGGATTGGCTGACATAACAGAAAGATGATTCCTGTGATAAATGACTACGAACAATTGCTGTGCGACTGAAATATTGGGTTGCAAATCAGATATTCCATCAACGGCAACAACAAAGCCATCATTCAGCAGAAATGCGGCTTGACGCCCTATCATTGTCGCTGCCGTTGCTGAGGCAGCATCCGGTGCGTCGCGATATTCGACCAGAATCCAGTCAACAACATTTGGAGGTAGGGTGGTTACAGTATCTACATCCGGATAATTCCATGGTGGTCCCTGATAGGGTTGCGTCAACGGAAAATCGGTTAACCCGGTAAATTCGGTGTTCATGGTTGTTCCGTTAAAAGGTCCTTCCAAATATATTTTCAAATCGACAAAAACATGAGAAATTACATTTAATGTGACAGGAATTGATATATTCGGTGAATCAGGATCATTGCTTGAAATATTGATATAGGCAATATAAATTCCTTCAGTCAAACCGGTAGCATCAAAACCAACACTAATTGTCTGTGAATTTTGCCCTCCAAGAGAACCGGCTACAGTTGAACCACCATCAAGATTTAACCAGTTTTGCGGAGGTGGCAAAGGAGAATAATTAATTACGAGGTAAGGCTTATTTGCTTCGTTCCAGCCATCAAAACCAATATAGTAGGTCCCTGCATCTGTATCAACGATGCCTATGGCAAACCAATCCTGAATAAGAGCGGCTTGCAGGTTCACATTTACATTTCCGGCGAGCATATAGACCAAATAACCAGGTATAATAGTAGCGGTCTCTTCGCGGTGCAGGTAATATCCACTGCTGGCTTCTGCTTTTATGTCAGTATTAAGGATCGGGGCTGAAGTAGTAACCGGATCATTCGTAACCGGCGTAATGCTCCAGTAAGGCCAGTTATTCGCATTTACATAACCATGAAATTCCACAGAATTTATGACAGCGCCATCCGGTATCCCTCCGATATCAAATTTCATCCATCCGGCTTCATTGGGTGGATAACCTTTTACTTTACTGATCTCGGTTTTTGCAGAAGAGGATGTTGATCCTGTATTATAATCCGCATTGACAGGAAAAACCTGAACTGTAGAACTTGCAGGGGTATTATAGCTGATACCGGCATTAAAGTTAAGCAACATTCCTCCAGTGTTTCCAATATTTAAACCTTGTTCAAGCATTTCATCAACGGGGAGTGTAACGTTAAAATTTGAAGGATTGGCTGTAATATTTGGGTACAGCGGTTCTCCGGCAATGAACAAATGTGGGTCCGGCAAACCGATTAACGGATGAGTTTCGTTTCTCCCTGATTGATCAGCAGCAAACAAATAATATTCAACCTGACTTCCGTACACTGGTCCGGGTATCGAACCTGAATAGATATTGCCTGAAGTATTGTCCATCGGAATTGTATCCCAGGTGCCAAAATTTACGGAATAAATGATAAAAACTGAATCGGAATAAACAGGCTGGTTGCTGTAAGCTGTAATTTCTGCCTGAATTTCATATTCGGTCTGAAGTGGCTGATAGCCAAGCAAAGGAACAAGATTTATCCTTAACATTCCCAAATCCGCTATTCCAATGACCCGGCAATGAAGTGCATCAGTTGATTCCCAACTTCCTGTAAAACCAAGAACCTCATAACCCGGCATGGCTTCCTGATAAGCCAGAAGTGCTTCATCATCCCACTGGCTACCGGTGACAGGTACAAGCACTTTGTTGTTGATTATAAATGAATTAGTGTAAGGTTCATTATTCGGGGTATAAACTCTGTGAACCTCGTAATTAACACCATAGGATGAAATTTGCGAAGCATAATAGGCAGCGGTAGCCTCTATTTCATCATATTGCGCATGAGTTACGGGCACTTCCCTGATCAAAACCTTATCTGCATCCAGGAATTTTCCCCAGCAATCAATATGATCAATATAAGTATTATTCGGATCTGGTACAACGTGGTAGTTGCCGATGCCAAGGTAATCCTGAAAATCCTGGGCTATTTGGGCATGAGTCAGGGTTGGATTTTCATCCCATACCAGTTCGCTTGATGAAGAAATTCCCATTCCATCTGTCATATAGTTACCACCTGTATGAATAACATTCATTCCATATAAATTAATACCAAGGTTCTGCGACAAAACCACCGGTATATTATTGTCGTTTGGGCGGCTGGGACGGTTGTAAGGAAAATCAACTATTCCCGGCTGTCCATTCCCGTCAAAAACAAACCATGGCCCATAATCGCGGGTCCAATAAGATTCTGTGGGTGCATATAAAAATGAACAGTTACTAATGTTCACACCATTGGCGATGTAATTTGCTAACACAGTGTTTTCCTGACTAAGGCCGGTAACAATGGTTACCACATTTACATGCTCCGATAATTCTGCAATTACCGTATAGCTGATTCCGAACGGATATCTGATCAGTACAGCCTGCATCCGGTTAAATTCTGCTACATTGAAAACCGGTCCAATGGGTGGAGGTGTTGATATAAAATCCTTTCCAATTTCACCCCGCTGCAATTCTTCTTCAGGCGTCATTTGGTGTGTGAACTTTTTCACTAAAGTATCATCCTCACGCTGAGCAGTACCCGGTGAGGTTGCTAAAGTTAGAAAACAACAAACAAGTCCGGTAACAACAGAGATTTTCAATAGATTATACCGGATATTATTGCGATACTGAAAATAATGTGTCATTCAAATGAATTTAAGGAATAAATCGCCTGATGCCCGCAAATGTAAAAGAAAATCTTTGACCTTTTGTGTTGGTAATTAATTTATTATAATTCTAAATAGGGTATTTCACAGATAAAGTTTAGCTTCAGAATAGTTCATATTTTCAGTTACCATTTTCACATATTTGGATTACTTTTGCCTGTTTTTATGACCCAATGTCATTCAAAAGTGTCTCTTTACGTGAGGTATGGTTATTGATAGCGGGTTAAGCTTTATGAATCAGATTTAACAGATTATCAGCACATGGTAAATATTCTCGAGAAATTCCTTGGTACAAAATCAGACAGAGACCTTAAACTGATTAAACCCATTCAGCTTAATGTTATTGAAGCCTATGAAACGATTAAAAATCTCAGCAATGATGAGCTTAGGGCGAAAACCAATGAATTCAGAATAATGATCACTGAATATGTTTCGGATGTAGAAAATCAAATTGCATCGTTAAAAGAATCCCTCAACACAAACCAGGAAATGGAGGTTGAGGAGAAAGAAAAGTCGTGGAAGAAAGTGGATGACCTTGAAAAACAGTTGTATGATAAAACACAGGAGATTCTGAATATTATCCTTCCCGAAGCATTTGCAGTAGTGAAAGAAACAGCCAAGAGATTTAAGGAGAACAAGTTCATCGAGGTTACTGCCAATGATTTCGACAGGGAACTGGCTGCCAAAAGCGATTATATTAATATCGTTGGAAATAAGGCCCATTACAGTAATGAGTGGATGGCCGGCGGGAACCTGATCACCTGGGATATGGTTCATTATGATGTTCAGCTGATAGGAGGAATTGTACTTCATCAGGGTAAAATTTCTGAAATGGCGACCGGAGAAGGAAAAACACTCGTCGCGACTCTTCCCGTTTACCTGAATGCTCTTCCCGGCAAGGGAGTACACATTGTTACGGTAAACGATTATCTCGCCAAACGCGACTCCGAATGGATGGGTATGCTTTATCAATTTCATGGTTTGAAAGTGGATTGCATTGATAAACATCAGCCCAACTCACAACCGAGAAGAAATGCCTATCTTGCCGATATTACCTATGGGACCAACAATGAATTTGGCTTTGATTACCTGAGGGATAATATGACAGCATTTCCGGATGAACTTGTTCAGCGACAGCATAATTACGCTATTGTAGATGAGGTTGACTCGGTTCTGATTGACGATGCCAGGACGCCGTTGATTATTTCAGGCCCCACACCCAAAGGCGAAACACAGGAATTCGATCAGTTCAAACCTAATGTTCAGAAACTTTATAACGCTCAGCGGGATCTCGTAACAAAATTATTGGCAGAAGCAAAGAAAATATTTTCCGAGAAATCACTTCAGGATTATGAAAAAAAGGGAGGCGAACTATTGCTGAGAGCGCATAAAGGATTGCCCAAATACAAAGCCCTGATTAAGTTTCTCAGTGAAGAAGGGATGAAAGCCCTGATGCAGAAAACGGAGAATTTCTACCTGCAGGAACAAGCCAAGAATATGCATCTTATCACTGATGAATTATATTTTGTGATTGAAGAAAAGCAAAATTCAGTTGATCTGACCGAAAAAGGGATTAATTTAATTAATGAATCAGCCGGTGATTCTGAGTTTTACGTACTGCCTGATGTGGGTGCCGATCTGGCCGAGCTGGAGCGTTCGGGTTTGTCAGAACAAGAAAAATTAAATAAAAAAAGTGAAATTCTTATTAATTTTTCGATGAGGTCTGAAAAGGTCCATACTGTAAACCAGTTGCTTAAAGCTTATACCATGTTCGAAAAGGATGTCGAGTACATCATTGTGGATAATAAAATCAAGATCGTTGACGAACAAACAGGTCGTATAATGGAAGGCCGCAGATATTCCGACGGGCTTCACCAGGCTATTGAGGCAAAGGAGAATGTGAAAGTGGAAGCAGCTACTCAAACTTATGCCACCATTACTCTTCAGAACTATTTCAGGATGTACAAAAAGCTTGCTGGTATGACCGGTACTGCCGAAACGGAAGCCGGTGAATTCTGGAATATCTATAAACTGGATTGCATTGTGATCCCCACCAACAGACAAGTTGTTCGAAAAGACATGGAAGATTATGTTTTTAAAACCAAACGTGAAAAATACAATGCTGTAGTCAAAGAAATTGAAGAAATGGTGAAGCAAAAAAGGCCCGTGCTTGTCGGAACCACTTCGGTTGAAACTTCGGAATTGCTGAGCAGGAAACTCACACAGGCTAACGTAAGGCATAATGTGTTAAATGCAAAGCTTCACCAAAAAGAAGCCCAGATCGTTAAAGAAGCCGGTCAGCCGGGAACAGTGACCATCGCTACCAATATGGCAGGCCGCGGAACGGATATAAAACTTGGCGCCGGTGTTAAGGAGGCAGGTGGTCTGGCGATCATCGGCACTGAACGCCACGAGTCACGGCGTGTTGACCGGCAGCTTCGGGGAAGGTCCGGCCGTCAGGGTGATCCCGGAAGCTCACAGTTTTTTGTTTCACTGGAAGACGACCTGATGCGAATGTTTGGTTCGGAAAGAATAGCCAAAATCATGGACCGTATGGGAATAAAAGAAGGCGAGGTTATTCAGCATTCCATGATTACAAAATCCATCGAAAGGGCACAGAAAAAAGTTGAAGAAAATAACTTCGGCATTCGTAAGCGGTTATTGGAATACGACGATGTAATGAATGCACAGAGGGAGGTGATCTATAAAAAAAGAAAACATGCATTATTTGGCGAACGCCTTTCGATTGACATCGCCAATATGATGTATGATGCCATCGAACAGGTGGTGATGGATCATCAGGAATCAAGGGATTATGAAGGTTTCAGGATGGAATTGCTGAAAATATTTGCTGTCGAATCACCATACACCGAAAAGGAATATTTATCTCTTGGAAAAGATGAAATCACCGAGAAAACCTTTGAAAAAGTTTATGAAGCTTACCGCAGGAAGAATGACCAGATCAGGGAGAGAGCAATGCCGGTCATTAAAGATGTTTTTGAAGGCAATTCCCAGTACGAAAACATTGCTATCCCAATAACCGATGGTATAAAAGAAATGCAGGTTGTTACCAATCTTAAGAAGGCTTATGAAAACGGTGGACAGGAAGTGATCCTCGCTATTGAAAAAGGAGTTACTTTGAGCCATATTGACAATGCCTGGAAAGAACATCTTCGTGAACTGGATGATTTGAAACAATCTGTTCAAACTGCAACTTATGAGCAAAAAGATCCGCTTTTGATCTATAAATTCGAATCCTTCGAGCTTTTCAAAACTATGGTTCAAAAGACAAATAAGGAAATTGATTCATTCCTTATTAAAGGGCATCTTCCGGGACAGCAAGCCAATGTGAGGCAGGCTCAGCAACCCAGAAGGATGGATTTGTCAAAATTAAAAGAAGAACGCTCCGACCTTCTATCGCAGGCACACAGCAACACTCAACAGGGACAGGTCACACAGCCCGTCCATAGGGAAAAGAAGGTTGGACGAAACGATCCATGTCCGTGTGGAAGTGGCAAGAAATATAAAAATTGTCATGGGAAGGAATAAGAGGTTCAAGGTTTCAGGTTTCAGGTTCAAGGTTGAGTCCAGTCCGAAATGTAAAAATTATGCCACAAAAGCTCAAACCTGCCCGCCTTAACACTGGACATTATAAGGCAAGCGGGAACACAAAATTGCACCAAAACTTTTGGTTGATTTTCAAACTTTTGTGGGATTTAGAGATTTTGTGTTTTGGTGGCATTCTTCATCTTGTCATTTTTCGGA
>JAGVPB010000083.1 GCA_020052415.1 Bacteroidales bacterium
AAAAAAATTCGTTATTTTCATTTACATTAGGTTGCGTAATATCATTATACATTATCAATGAATTTTTTATAAAAACCAATAGTTACATTCTTATTATTCTATTTCTATATATATTTTCTTTTAACTTTTTTAGGAAGGATACTACATTAACAATTGGATTTCCTTTGGTTATTTTTTTCATTGTGCTTTTCTCTCTTTTTTCGACCTACATTTTACACAGTACAAATAAAAGTTCTGAAAGGGAAACGCGTTCTATGTTGGCTCAAAAACTTTCAAATAACCGGGATTACGGCGCTGAATATCTTTTCAGCAATATTGTTAAGTCAATACAAAAAGATACGACAATGACAGCACTTTTGAATGATTACATCCACTTTAAGGTTTCTAATCAGGATGAACTCGAATCCTACATAAAACATAAATATTTCACCGGATATTGGGACAAATTCGACATCCTGATAACTTTATGTGACTCATCCAAAGTATTGGAAATTCTGCCGGAGGATTATGCAGTTAATTGTTACGACTATTTTGACAAAATTGTCGTTGAAGAAGGTTTAAAAACTGACTGTGATGAGTTGTTCTATATTGATTCGGATTATTCAGTTGATAATTATCTTGGAATTATTGAATTTCCTGATGTAAATATACCTGTCAGAATAAATATAGAATTCTTTTCACGCTTAATCCCCAGAGGATTGGGTTATCCTGAATTACTTAATGATCAAAAAAATCAATCCGCAGTTGATTTATCACTGTATTCATGGGCAAGATATGAAAAAGGGGATCTGATTTATCATTTCGGGAAATATTCATATTCGATAAATTTATTAAATTATCAAGACTCAGGGAACGAAAAAAAATTCTTTAACCTCAATAATTATAACCATCTTCATTTTCCTGTTGATAAAAGCTCAACTCTGATCATCAGCCGGAAGAATCCGGGACTTATAGATATTGTTGCACCCTTTTCATACTTCTTTATTTTTTATGGATTGTTGCTGTTCATACTTCAGGTCCTTTACGAAGGCCCAATTATATTGAAAATATCAGACATTAGTATTAAAAGGCGATTGCAGCTTTTTATAACTGCACTCATCATTTTATCATTTCTTTTTGTAGGCATAAGTTCGCTATTTTATATTACTTCGCTCAACAACAATAAAAATCAGGAATTGCTTAGCGAAAAAGCGCATTCAGTTTTAATTGAGATCGAACACAAGCTGGCGGGTGAACAGAACCTAACCAATGAAATCCAGCAATATTTATCCGATTTGTTGTATAAATTCTCAATGGTCTTTTTTTCCGATATTAATTTATATGATCTTGATGGAACATTAATTGCCACTTCGCGACCTGAAATCTTCAATAAAGGCCTGATATCCACAAAAATGGATCCTGGCGCTTTCTACAAAATGAGCATCAATAGAAATTCCACTTACATCCATAATGAATCTATTGGAGATTACAAGTATCTCTCTGCATACCTTCCGTTTCGAAATGAAAACAATAAACTGATTGCATTTTTAAATTTGCCATATTTTGCAAAACAAGATGAGCTTACAAATGACATCTCTACATATCTGGTGGCTCTTATCAACATTTATGTGATACTCATTGCTCTCGCCATTTTAATTGCACTTATTGTCACTAAATATGTGACCAAGCCAGTGGAAATGATTAAAGATAAAATTAGCCGTTTAAAGCTTGGTAAAACAAATGAGAAAATTGATTGGCGAAAAAACGACGAAATTGGAGGCCTGGTTATAGAATACAACCGGATGGTTGATGAATTGGCTCTGAGTGCTGAACGTCTTGCCAAATCGGAACGGGAAAGCGCATGGCGGGAAATGGCACAACAAATTGCTCATGAAATTAAGAATCCTCTTACTCCTATGAAATTAAGTGTACAGTACTTACAAAAAGCATGGGACGAAAAGGCTCCGGATTGGGATCGTCGTTTACAGCGTTTTACACAAACGATAGTTGATCAAATTGAATCCCTTTCAGCAATAGCTTCTGAATTTTCGGATTTCGCAAAAATGCCGAAATCCAATTTTGAAAAAACAGAATTAAATAGAATTATTGATCACTCGATCAGCCTTTTTAAAGATACCACACCAATTCAATTTGATTTAAAATCCACCGGGAATCATTTTGTATATGCTGATAAAGAACAATTATTGCGGGTATTTATCAATTTAATCAACAATTCAATACAAGCTATATCAAATCCTGCAAAAGGATACATCGCTATATCAGTTGAAACTGAACAAGGGTATTATCTAATAAGGCTAACGGATAATGGCAAGGGAATCCCGAATGATCAAAAACACAGAGTATTTTATCCAAATTTTACAACCAAATCCGGAGGTACCGGATTAGGACTTGCTATAGTTAAAAACATTATTCAAAACTCCCGGGGAGAAATCTCATTTGAATCAGAAGAAGAAAAAGGAACCACTTTTATTATTAAGCTCCCTGCTCACAATGACTAAAATTAATCCGGACACTTCACAGGAATTTAAAATCGTAAGCCCTGATTACTTTTTATTGTGGCAATTCTGGGTATAAACTTTTTCATTTTCTTCCGCACCCCAGGTTGGAGACAGAACATGAGGCGCGACATATTTCTCAAATTTTTCGGCTGCCTTTTTAAAAAAATTACAGGCTGAATCAGGACCACCACCTAAAGACCTGGGCGAATGTAGAACATTTAATCCCAGCAGATAGTAAACCCGTGGATTGTCCGAATTAAACTCCTTTGCCTTATTCAAAGCTTCGTTTGCTTTCATGGCATAAGTTTTCCCTCTTGGCTGCGGATCAATTTGAATACGACCCTGGTAAATCAACCCTTGTAAAACAAACAATTCAGATTCTTCAGGGTATATTTCAACAGCTCTGTCAATCAATTCCTGAGCTTTATCAAGATAAACATCTTTTTTAACAATGTCCTTCGATACAAAACTCATGTTAATGTAACAAAAAGCAGCATAATACAATGGATGCCACTGATCGGTTTCGACACCGGCTATCCGTTCAAAATTATCAGCCAAATCCTGAAAATCCTTTTCGCTCACCGCCATGCGAAAGGCTTTCTTTTGCTTAACCATTATGGTCATATAATCCTGGCTATCCTGTGTAAATGCATTTATACCTAACCACAATATCAATAATGCTGTTATTTTTATTTTCATTTCTGACAAATTTACAAGATCGGGGCTTTGGTTGCCAAAATTATTCCAAAAAAACAAGCAAATGATTGTTCGTATTGCATAATTTCTATTTTTGTATAGTTCATTTCAATTTTTAGTATTAAAAATGAGATAATTTATCCCTCTTTTTTATATCAAAGTGTTTTTTAAAAAACTATCGTCATGCTAAAGTATTCAAAAAAAGTTGTTCTATTCTCCAGCCTTCTTATTGCTTTTGCAACAATCTCGTTTATAACGACCCGTTGTAAAAGTGAGAAGTATAAAACGGAAACCGGTACTGACAAAAATGGTTATAAGTTCGAAACCGTTACCAACGATCCGATACAGGCAAGGATTTACACCCTGAAAAACGGGCTTAAAGTTTACCTGAGTAAAAATACAGATGAACCAAGGTTGGCAACATTGATTGCGGTGAAAGCCGGTTCAACTTCCGATCCGGTTGAAACAACGGGTCTGGCTCATTATTTCGAACACATGATGTTCAAAGGGACAAGTAAAATTGCTACCCTTGACTGGGAAAAGGAAAAAGTAGTGCTTGATCAGATAACCGATCTTTTTGAACAATACCGTTCTACTGTTGATTCGGATCAGAAGAAAGCCATCTATTTAAAGATTGACAGCTTGTCGCAGGTAGCTTCAACTTTTGTTGCGCCCAATGAATATGATAAGCTGGTTTCCGGACTTGGCGCCAAAAGGACCAATGCAGGTACATCATACGAATCAACGGTTTATATCAACGACATTCCGTCCAATGAATTTGACAAGTGGCTCAAACTCGAGAGCGAAAGGTTTTCAAACATGGTGCTGAGACTGTTTCATACGGAACTCGAAACAGTTTATGAAGAATTTAATATGTACCAGGACCAGGATCGTGCAAGGGCAGGCAAAGCGATGATGGAAAGCTTGTTTCCAAACCATCCTTACGGAAGGGACGTGATCGGATTACCTGAGCACCTTAAAAATCCTTCAATAAAAAACATTTACAAATTTGCAGAAACCTGGTATAAGCCGAACAATATGGCCATCGCTATTTCAGGAGACATTGACCCTGAAGAAGCAATTGTGAAAATTGATAAATATTTCGGGAAACTGGAATCCAATCCCGATTTGCCAAAAATAGATCAACCAAAGGAAGAACCAATTCATGAACCCGTAATTAAAGAAGTAGTTGGCCCCGATGCCGAATCTGTTTCCTTTGCTTTCAGATTCGACGGAGTCAATTCAAGAGATTATAAAATTGTTTCCCTGATTGATAATATCCTTTCGAACAGCCAGGCAGGGCTTATAGATATTGATCTAAACCAGCAACAAAAGGTACTCAGGGGACGATCATCTTCTGAGTTCATGAGAGATTACGGTATGCATTCATTTTCCGCTCAGCCACGCAAGGGCCAAACACTGGACGAAGTTAAAGATCTGTTGTTGGGTGAGATTGAAAAGGTTAAGAATGGTGAGTTCGATGACTGGATGATCGAAGCCGTTGTGAATGATATTCGTATTTCAGAAATCCGAAGGCAGGAAAATAATTTTTCAAGAGCATTTCAATTGGTTGATGTTTTCATCAGCAATACGCCGTATAAAGATAAACTGGCTTTTACTGATGAACTTGAAAAGATCACAAAGCAGGAAATCATGGCTTTTGCAAAAGAAAAATACAGCAATAATTATGTAGTAGTTTATAAGCGGACCGGGGAAAATAAAGATCTTGTGAAGGTGGAAAAACCATCCATAACTCCTATCGAGATCAACCGCAACGACCAGTCGGATTTTTATCAGGACTTTATATCCGAACAAGTTGAAAGCATAAAGCCGGTATTTATTGACTTCAGGAACGAAATTCAAACCTGGGTGCTGGCTTCCGGTGTTGAAATCAATTACATTGAAAACAAAACCAATGAGCTTTTCAACCTACAATACATTCTTGATATGGGTACCGATAATAATCTCAAGCTACCCCTTGCAATGGAATATCTTCCTTATTTGGGTACCGGCAAATATTCTCCTGAGGACCTTCAAAAGGAATTTTTTAAATACGGACTTTCGATGAATGTGAACACCGGCAATGATAGGTGTTTTGTCAACATAACCGGATTGCAGAAATACTTCGAAAAAGGCGTTGAACTCCTTGAACATGTGATGGCGAATGTAAAACCCGACGAAAAGGCTTATAAAGAGCTGGTTAAAGGAATTCTAAAAAAGCGTCAGGACGCAAAACTGAATAAAAACACTATCCTATGGAGTGGTTTGGTAAATTATGGCAAATACGGATCGTTTAATCCTTTCACTAATATTATAAAAGAGGAAGAACTTATAAATATTGATCCGGCTGAACTTACACAATTGATTACCGGCTTGGCATCTTACAAACACCGCCTGTTTTATTACGGAAAAGAAAATCTTAATGCAGTTATTCCAATTATTGACAAATTCCATAAAGTACCGGTTGATTTGAAACCTTATCCACCGGCGATGGTTTATCCTGAGCAGGCAACCGATAAAAACCAGGTTTACCTTGTAAACTATGACATGAGCCAGGTAAATATTGTTTTACTGGCAAAAGGCCCGGCATTTAGTGCTGAACTCATTCCCCCATCACGATTGTTCGGGGAATATTTTGGCAGAGGTCTTTCCTCAATTATTTTCCAGGAAATCCGTGAGGCAAAAGGGCTGGCTTATTCGGCATATTCTGAGTTTTCAGCTCCGGCCAAAAAAGACCATTCCTATTATGTTACCGGTTTTGTGGGAACCCAGTCGGATAAGCTAAAAAATGCAACCGATGCCATGCTGGGACTTATGAATGATATGCCTAAGGCTCAAAAACAATTCGATCTGGCAAGGGAATCTATGGCCAAACAAATTGAAAGCGAGCGCATCATAAAAACCAATATTTTCTGGACCAACCAACGCAACCTCGATCTCGGCATAGATTACGATATCCGCAGGGATGTTTATGATTACGTTCAAACCGCTGATCTCGAAGGATTCAGCAGGTTCTTCGATGAAAATATCAAAGACAGCAAGTATTCCGTACTGATCATGGGCAATAAAGCCCAACTGGATGCCAATGTTTTGAAACAGCTTGGCAATGTGCATGAGTTAACCCTTAAAGAAATATACGGGTATTGATATAATCACAAAATGAATAAAAGGCTACCGGAAAAAGTAGCCTTTATTTTTGATTTAATCCCCAGATATTTCATACTGAATAAATGCACTAAAATTTTTAGATACAATTTTACTTTTAACGTAATATTTGCCGCAGATTAATTTCAAAATTTCGTCAGACTATTTTTCAAAGGCATGTGAGTATGTTAATGCTTAGGCCAATTTCCAAAAAAAAATTTTGCAGTTAAAAAATAAGTTCTATTTTTGCCCGTTTAGTTTAACCAAATGGTTAAACCAGATGTGTAAAAGTAATTTCGAATGAGCAATAAGGAAATAAGCACTGAACAGGCTATTCTAAAAGCCGCCAAAAATATCTTCATCCGAAAAGGTATGGAGGGTGCACGGATGCAGGAGATAGCTGACGAAGCCGGGATCAACAAAGCCCTTTTACATTATTATTTCAGAAGCAAGGACAAATTGTTCGAAGCCATTTTTACCGATGCAATTCTTAAAATTGTACCGAACATCATGGAAATGATGAAATCGGATTTGCCTTTGTTTACGAAAATAGAATTATTCACGAACAATTACATTGATGCCTTTACCGAAAACCCTTTTGTTCCGGGCTTTATCATGCACGAACTCAGCCGGGATCCCTCCAAAATTGTCAACATGGTTAAAAATGCAGGCATCAATCCTCATCCCTTTATTGATCAGGTAAAAAGGGAAACAGAATCAGGGAACATCATCCCGGTTGATCCTTATCATCTCATCGTCAATATGCTTTCGATGTGTATTTTCCCGTTTGTTGCCACACCCATCCTTATAAATGTTCTGTTTAATAAAAATGCTGATTCCTATAAGGAATTTATCCTGCAAAGGAGAAAGGAAGTTCCTCATTTCATTATTAATGCAATCAAAAAGAAATGAAAACGAAAATACTGTTATTGATTTTTATGCTGTTGGGATATCTGGCAATTACCCAGGAAACAGTGACTCTTGCGTTGTGTCATTCCAAAGCCCTTGAAAATTACCCCTTATCCAGACAAAATGAGTTGTTGCCCGAATCGCACGATCTCCGGATCAAAAATCTCAATAAAAACTATCTGCCCCAGATGAATATTAACGGACAGGCACATTACCAGTCGGATGTTACAAAAACTCCTTTCCAAAACATTCCTGGCATAAGTATTCCTACGGTTGAAAAGGATTGGTACAAACTCTCCCTCGATATTAATCAGGCCATTTACGATGGTAGCAGTACCAGCAGGCAAAAAGACCTGGAGGATATCATCCTTGAAATTGATAAGAAGGGGCTGGATATCGAGTTGTTCAGACTAAAGGAAAGGGTCAACCAGGTTTATTTCAATGTGTTGTTATTCCGCGAAAAAGTTAAAATCCTTGATCTGCATCTTTCAAATTTAATTTCAAAACTTAAGGATGTTGAAAGCGGGATAAGGAACGGTACTCTGCTTTCAACCAATGAAGATGTTCTTAAAGCGGAAATCATCAAAGCCGAACAAGCCATAGCTGAAGTAAAAATAAACCTGAAAGCAAGCATCTACATTATGAATGAACTTACAGGTTTAACACTGAATGAAGGAACCGGCTTTACGGTCCCGGAAGTGATTATTGATCTTGATGTTTATGCCAACAACCGCCCTGAATATTTTTTATTTTCGCTTCAGCAGGAAAAGATAAATGCATCGAAAAAGCTGACAGGCTCTGCTCTTTTGCCCCGGTTTTCAGCCTTTGGCCAGGCGGGTTACGGCCGTCCGGGTTTCGACATGCTGAAGAATGAATTTGATGATTTCTATATGATAGGTGCAAGGCTGAACTGGAAGCCCTGGGACTGGAATTTAAGCCGTAAACAGAAGGAAGTCCTTGATCTGCAAAATGAAATTATAAATTCGCAGAAAGAGACTTTTGATAAAAATGTCAGGATTGACCTGGAAAATAAAATTGCTGAAATCAGTAAGGCTGAAGAACTGATCAGCCGGGATAAGGAACTAATCGAACTCAGGGAAAAAATCTCAAAATCGGTATCCTCACAACTTGATAACGGCATCATCACTTCTTCACAATACCTGACGGAGATCAATGCCGAGGCAAGCGCCAGGCTCGATCTTGAGTCACACAAAATTCAGTTAATTAAAGCAAAGCTTGATTACCAGGCAGTGCTTGGAAATTTATAACGCAGAGTGGAAAATATTAAAAGATTTATGAATTGAAAAATATATTTTATGAAGACAAAGGATTTATTTCTGTTCATGGCAATAGTACTGGCATCGTGTTCCAACAATAATGATCTTTCCGATGCTTACGGAAATTTCGAAGTGGACGATGTGATCATTTCGGCTGAGGCGACCGGTAAGTTGCAGTTTTTTATAGCAGAAGAAGGACAAAAGCTGGCTGCCGGCGAACGGGTTGCCGTTATTGATACAACTGATTTTGTTCTGAAAAAAAATCAACTGATCGCACAGCAAAAGGCAACCTCTTCGAAAATCGAAAACATAAAGTCGCAGATTGAGGTTCAGAATCAGCAGCTTGCCAACCTTAACACCGATAAGGACCGGATCGAAAAGCTGTTGAAAGATGGCGCCGCAACCCAAAAGCAAATTGATGATATCAACGGGCAAATCCAACTTATTAACCGCCAGATCAGCTCTACCAGTACTCAATACACCTCGGTAAGATCCGAACTTGAAGTATTCAGTACCCAGATTGATCAGGTAAACGAATCCATCAGGAAATGCAGCATTTTTAATCCTTTGGAAGGGATTGTCCTGGAAACATTTACCGAACCAAATGAAATAGCAGTATTTGGTAAAGCTTTGTATAAAATTGCCGATATGAACCAAATGATCTTACGGGTTTATGTTAGCGGCGACCAGCTCCCCTCGATCAAACTTGGACAGGAGGTCCAGGTTTTGATTGATAAGGATCAAAAAACAAACCGGAGCCTGACAGGACAGGTGAGCTGGATATCGGAAAGCGCTGAATTTACGCCTAAAATCATCCAAACAAAAGAGGAAAGAGTGAACCTGGTATATGCTGTTAAGGTTAAAGTGAAAAACGACGGCTCACTTAAAATTGGAATGCCGGGAGAGGTGAACTTTAAATAGTTGTTCAAAGTTTAAAGTTCAACGTTTAAGGTTGAGTCCACTCCGAAAAGTAAAAATTATGGTACAAAAGCTCCAATACACAAAATTGCACCAAAACTTTTGGTTGATTTTCAAACTTTTGTGGGATTTAGAGATTTTGTGTTTTGGTGGCATTCTTCATCTTGTCATTTTTCGGA
>JAGVPB010000016.1 GCA_020052415.1 Bacteroidales bacterium
AAATTGCACCAAAACTTTTGGTTGATTTTCAAACTTTTGTGGGATTTAGAGATTTTGTGTTTTGGTGGCATTCTTCATCTTGTCATTTTTCGGAGTGGATTTAAAGTAAATTTTTAAATAAAATGATGTAAATATGAAAAAAATGAAATTGAGATTTATTTTTTGGGGAACGCTGTTTCTTTTTGCCGGAAACCTTCTTGCCCAGGATTATAAGGCAGATGATATCTTAGGTATATGGCTCAATGAGGAAAAGGATGCGAAGATTGAGATGTATAAGCAAAACAATAAGTATTACGGTAAAATCGTGTGGCTTAACGAGCCCAATGAACCGGCAACAGGACTTCCCAAGCTGGATGATGAAAATGAGGAAGAAACGCTCAGGAGCCGTCCGGTGATGGGGCTTGTGCTTGCAGAAGGCTTTGTTTATGAAGGCGAAGGGCTTTACGAAGACGGTGAAATTTATGATCCGAAAAACGGTTCTACTTACTCTTGTTACATGAAGATTGAATCGCTGACTCAGCTTAAAGTTCGCGGCTATATTGGTTTTTCAATCATTGGCCGGACAACTTACTGGACACGAACCACAAAATAATTCCATGAGCAGTCCATCTATTCGGGTCGAATCAGTTTCCAAGAGTTATGGCGAAACAAAAGCCGTTAACAACATTTCTCTAACGGTTGAGAAAGGGGAATTGTACGGACTGATCGGTCCGGACGGAGCCGGAAAGACGACCCTGTTCAGGATGCTTACGTCGCTGCTGGTCCCCGATTCGGGTAAAGCCGAAGTGGAAGGATTCGATATAGTAAACGATTATAAAAACCTGCGCAGGATTTTGGGATATATGCCCGGGCGGTTTTCCCTTTATCACGATCTGACAGTAGAAGAAAACCTTGCATTTTTTGCCACGATTTTTGGAACGACAATCAAAGATAACTACGACCTGATCAGGGACATTTATATTCAGATCGAACCATTTAAGAACCGCAAAGCAGGGAAGCTTTCCGGCGGTATGAAACAAAAGCTTGCCCTTTCGTGTGCACTGATCCATAAGCCTGAGGTCCTTTTCCTTGATGAACCCACAACAGGGGTAGATGCGGTTTCAAGGAAAGAGTTTTGGGAAATGCTTAAAACGCTTCAGAAAAAAGGAATTACAATCATGGTTTCGACACCCTATATGGATGAAGCGGCTTTGTGCGATCACGTAGCTCTGATCCAGAAAGGAAATATTTTGAGCATTGACACTCCGGAAAAAATAAGATCGCAATACAAATTTCCTCTGATGCGGATTCGAACCGACAACATGTACATCCTGCCGGTTGACCTGCGGTCTTTCCCGGGAAGTGAATCGGCGTATCGTTTTGGTGATTCGGTACACTTTTCAACCAAAGAAGAGCTCCAACATCCAGGTTTGAGGAACTTTCTTGAAAGTAAGGGCCATCATCAGATTGAAATAGAAAAAATCGAACCGGATATAGAAGATTGCTTTATGGCTTTTTTGAGAAATGAGAAAAGAGAATGGAGAAACAACCGATTATAGTAGTTGAAAACCTGGTAAAAAAGTTCGGAAACTTTGTTGCCAATGATAACCTCACCTTCCGGGTGAAGAAAGGAGAGATATTCGGTTTTCTCGGAGCCAACGGAGCCGGCAAAACAACGGCTATTAAAATCCTGTGCGGCCTGTCATCACCTACATCAGGAAAAGTAACGGTGGCAGGATTTGATGTTTATAGGGAAACAAACAAAATAAAGCAGAACATAGGTTATATGAGCCAGAAGTTTTCGCTTTATGAGAACCTGACAGTAAAAGAAAACATACGTTTCTACGCCGGCATTTATGGACTGAATAAAAAAGTTATTGATGAACGAATGGAGGAACTTTTATCCGGCCTGAACATTCAGGAACTGAAAAATACGCTGATTGCTTCCCTTCCCCTTGGCTGGAAACAAAAGCTTGCATTTTCTATCGCAATTTTTCACAAACCGAAAATTGTTTTTCTCGATGAACCCACAGGTGGCGTTGATCCCATTGCCCGGCGTCAGTTCTGGGATATGATCTATGACGCAGCCAGAAATGGAATTACGGTTTTTGTCACTACCCATTACATGGACGAAGCAGAATACTGCGACAGAGTTTCGATAATGGTGGACGGACGGATTGAAGCCCTTGATACCCCGGCGGCTCTGAAAAAAGCATTTGCAGCAGAAAATATGGACGGGGTGTTTCTAAAGCTGGCAAGGAAAAAAAGTAATTAGTATTTAGTATTTAGAGGTTAGACTTGGTTTTATAAAAAAAATTCTACTATGCACAATTATAAGAAATTGATTGTCTGGCAAAAGGCTGTCGAGTTGTCTGTTGTAATTTACAATATAACAAAAAATTTTCCAGATGATGAAAAATTTGGGATGACAATGCAGTCAAGGAAAAGCTCATGTTCAATAGCTAATAATATTGCAGAAGGATCAAGAAAAAGTTCCGGCAAAGAATTTAACAGGTATTTGGAGATTTCTGATGGTTCTTCTGCCGAATTGAATACCCAATTAATTATTTCCGAAAAAATAGGATATACCAACCTTAGTGAATTGGAAAACTTAGAAACACGTATTGATGAAATCCAAAAGATGATATATAGTCTGAAAGAAAAAAACCTAAGCACTTAATAGTCTATAATCTAATGTCTAAAATCTAAAATCTTTCCTATGCATCGCTTCCTCGGTTTCGTTAAAAAAGAATTCTTCCACATCTTCCGCGATGGCAGGACAATGCTGGTTTTGTTTGGCATTCCGGTAGTTCAGTTATTGATTTTCGGTTATGTTGTTACCAATGAAATCAAGGATATTAAAATCGCCATTTTCGATCAGTCGAAGGACGAGGTGACTATAGAGATTTCAAATAAGATCATTTCCTCAGGATACTTCAAACTGGAAAAAAATCTTGATAATATCAGCAATATTGAGGAAATCTTCAGGGAAGGGTATGTAAAGGAGGTCATTGTTTTCGAACCAGATTTTGCCCGTAAATTTGAACGTGAGGGCATAGCAGCAATTCAAATTCTTGCCGATGCATCCGATGCAAATACCGCCAACCTCATCGTTAATTATACCAATGCCATCATCATGGATTATGTAAAAAAGGTTAATGGCAGCAATCAAATGCCAATGAAGATCGAGCCTGAGGTACGGATGATCTATAATGAAGGGATGAAAGGTGTATATATGTTTGTTCCCGGAACCATGGCTCTGATCCTGATGCTCGTTTCGGCTATGATGACATCCATATCCATTGCCCGCGAAAAGGAAATGGGAACTATGGAGGTTTTGCTGGTTTCACCGTTAAAACCGTTTCAGATCGTCACTGGCAAGGTCATTCCTTATGTGGTTTTTGCGTTTATCAATGCCGTCACCATTATTGTAATCGGACATTTCGTTTTTGGTATGCCGATCAAGGGCAGCGTTTTATTTCTGCTTGCCGAAAGCTTCCTGTTCATCAGCATGGCATTGTCGCTGGGAATATTGATATCCACAATGGCTAAGAGCCAGCAGGTAGCGATGTTTATTTCGGTGTTTGTATTGATGTTGCCGACATTGTTGCTTTCCGGCTTTATTTTCCCCATCGAAAATATGCCGGTGATCCTTCAGTGGCTCAGTTATATTATGCCGCCGAAATATTTTATCATCATCATTAAAAATATCATGCTGAAAGGTACGGGTATCGCATTTGTCTGGAAGGAAACCCTGATTCTTTTCGGAATGATGTTGTTTTTTATTGCAGTAAGTGTTAAAAAATTTAAAATCAGGCTTGAGTGAGGAAGTTCAAAGTTCAAAGTTCGAAGTTCGAAGTTCAGGGGTCCGTGTTCTGGGTTCTGAGTTCTTGGTTCCGGGTTGTTGGTTACTGGTTGATCGTTGCTGGTTACTCGTGGCTGGTTCTCCGGTCTCAAGTCCCAGGTCTCATATTCTCAAGTCTCAGGTCTCGAATTCTCAGGTCTCTCCATCTCAGTTCTCAGTTCTCAAGTCTCGCAATCTCATGTCTATTTTCTCAAGTCTAAATACTAAGTACTAAAATGCGCCGCATCCTATACATCATCCAGAAAGAGTTTATCCAGATTTTCCGTGACAGGACAATGTTGCCGGTCATCTTTATTATTCCGGTAGTGCAGCTTGTAGTGCTTGTGTATGCAGCCACGCTTGAGATGAAGCACATCAATATGGTTGTCGTTGACCAGGATATTTCAATGACTTCACGGCGTTTGGTAAGCAAATTCGAAGGATCGCCGTTTTTCTTTGTCAACCAGTCAACATTTTCGCTCAAAGAGGCCGAAGATCTTATCACCCTCGATAAAGCACATGTCATCTTAAACATCCCTTCAGGATTTGAAAAAAATCTCCTTCGTGAAAACCATTCGAAGGTTCAGTTACAGATCAATGCTATTAATGCGACCTCTGCCGGACTTACAAATGCTTATGCAAATTATGTGATCACTGACTTCAACAGGAGAATCATTGCTGAAAATGTCAATTACATTTCTCCGGTAATATTAAAGACCATTGATGTCAATTATTCTTACTGGTACAATCCCGAGCTCAATTACAAGATTTACATGCTGCCCGGCATCCTTGTCATTCTTGTCACCATCATCGGCATGTTCCTCGCCGCTTTGAACATCGTGAGGGAAAAAGAAATGGGAACCATTGAACAGATCAACGTCACACCCATCGTCAAATACCAGTTTATCATCGGCAAATTATTTCCATTCTGGGTTATCGCCATGTTCGAAATGGCTTTCGGACTGACCATCGGTAAAATACTTTTCAATATACCGATGGTTGGCAACCTTTTCCTGTTATTTGGATTTACATCTGTTTACCTTATCGTAGCGCTCGGACTGGGTTTGTTTGTTTCTACCCTTTCGAACACACAACAGCAGGTGATGTTCATCATGTTTTTCTTTATGCTCACTTTTGTTTTATTAAGCGGAATCTTTACCCCTGTCGAAAGCATGCCAAAGTGGGCGCACTATTTAAACTTCATTAATCCTTATGCCTATTTCATGCGGGTCATCCGTATGATCCTGCTCAAAGGTTCCGGGTTTTGGGATATTTCGAAGGAGTTCTTCTCATTGCTGATCTATGGAGCTATCATCCTCAGCCTGGCGGTATGGAGGTACAGGAAAACGGTTTGATTATAAATTCTTTTAAAAAAGATTTCCGGTTTTTCTGTCTATTATTTCTTAGCTTTGCCTTCAGGAATATTAAAATCATCCTGATCACAAAATGGCAAACAAGATTTTGCATAATTACCTGCCCGAATTTTATGCACTCTGTTCACGTAAATCAGGTCCCCGCATGGTTACAGTTAATATAACCTCTCAATGTAATCAAAACTGCATTTACTGTGAAATAGGTAAAAATATTCCTTCTTTTCGAGCCGGATCACTTACAAAAGAGGATTTATTCTGGATTATAGATGAGATGGCACTTATTAGGATAGCCAAAATTTCTTTGTGTGGCGGCGAACCATTCTTATTTAACGGTATTATTGATGTGGTGGAATATGCCGGGAAAAAACAGATTCGCTGTACCATTACATCCAATGGAATGAATATTCACACGCTAAGCGAATCCGAACTGACTATATTAAAATCCTGCAAAACTGAAGTCAACATATCTGTTGATTCTTTTCAGGAAGAAGTTCAGTCACTGACACGTGGAAGAGCCGGCACTTTGGAAAACATTTGGAAATCAATTGCCCGGTTAAACGAATGGCACATCCCGTTAACTTTACTGACAGTTATCACAAAATATAACTACCGTGAATTAAGCACATTCCTTATTACTGCCTATGAAAATGAGATCCGGCAGGTTCTTTTTCAACCTGTAATTTATTATTCGAATTATCCCGACCGTCCGATAGTTGAAAAAAAATCTCAGTTGAATGTTGCTATTGATGATATCGGTATTCTAATAGTTGAGCTGAAGAAAATTTTACTCTTTGAAAAGACTCACAGGATCAAAACGAATGTTTACAGGATACTTCCCTGGATCAGGCACTACCTTGAAAGGGCGGAGACGCAGAATGGTGAATGGTTCTTCCACAAGGTTCTGAAAAAATTTTACTGCCGGGATCTCTATGCCATCATTGACATCAGTTATGATGGAGGTATCCAGCCCTGCCCTTTATCACTCGCAAAAATCTCCATTAAGGGAAACCATCAAAGTAGCCTATTGACCTTATGGTCAAATGCTACTGCGGAAATAAAAGATGACATTGGCGGCGGCAATTATTATGAAATCTGCAATGCATGTTGCAATCACTTCAGCAGAAATATGATCGCTTCAATAATGAAGTACCCTGTTAAAAACAGGGAAGCATTGGGTATTCTCATTCCACTATTAATATCACGGTTCATTTCGGGTTTAACGAAAAAATTGCGCTAAATGAAAACCATTTTGGTAACCGGTGCAAACAGAGGTATCGGCCTTGAGATCTGCCGTCAATTGGACCTGTTGGATCACACGGTTATCCTCTGCTCGAGAGATTTATCCAAAGGAAGAGAAGCAGCAAAATTACTAAGTGACCGGGTAATAGTTAGTCAGCTGGATGTAACAAATGAAGAAAGTATAACAAAGTTATTCGAAAATATCAGCAATGTACATGGAAAGCTGGATGTTTTAATCAACAATGCCGGAATTGGGATTAGGTCGGAAGAAGCGAATCATAAAATATTAACAGGAGTAAAAAACATCATAGAAAAAAAATTTAAAGGAGTCTGGCTTATAACAAAAAATTTTACACCGGCTTTACGTAAGGCAGGATTCATCCCGCAAAAAAAGAGTGCGTCGGATGTTCCATTAACCATCGTGGACAACATTATGCTGACTAATGTCTATGGAGCCTGGCGTATGATCCAGGTTTTTCTACCTTTGCTGATGAAAAGCAGGGAAGGCAGAATTATCAATATCAGCAGCGGATTGGGTGAATTGAAAACCCTGACAGGTGAATATCCCGGTTATAGTCTCTCCAAGGCCTCACTGAATGCCCTGACCATTATGTTTGCGAATGAACTGAAAGCGACAAGCATTAAAGTGAACGCAATGTGCCCGGGCTGGGTTAAAACGGATATGGGAGGACCAGGGGCACCACGGACTGTAAGTCAGGGAGCTGATACGGCGGTGTGGCTCGCAACTGCAAACGATATTCCGTCCGGGAAGTTTTTCCGTGACCGTTCAGAAATTAACTGGTAATTGTAGAACTCCAAAATAAATCACAAAAGGATTTTTGTTAATTTTAATCTTTTTATTATCGAGGAAATGAAAATCGGATTTATCTTTCCCAATAAAGACAGGAGGTACAAGACTGTACATCTGGGGCTGGCATATCTGGCAGCTTTTGCAAGACAACAACACGACGACCTCGAATTTCATGTTCTCGATACTCGTGTTGCAACTAAAAAAGAAACAAACAGGTTTTTTAATTCATCATTTGACCTGATCGGGATTACTGTATTTTCTCCGGTTTACTATGAAGTTATCAATATTTTCAACTGCATAAAAAAGATAAATCCTGCGGTTCCTGTCTGTTTCGGTGGTCCCTATGTAACTACCATTATGGAAGATATATTCAAAGAGACACCAGCGGATTTTGCAGTTTATGGTGAAGGAGAAATCACTTTTTCTGAATTGATTTTTCACCTGAAAGGAGAAAGGAGTCTTGAAAACATTGACGGATTAATGTTCAGGGATAATTTCGGAAAAATTGTGATCAATAAACCCCGTGAACAAATTCGTGATCTTGATATCCTGCCAATGCCTGCCTATGATTTATTTCCGATGGAAAGGTATCCTCTCCACCGGATTGTTTCCAGCAGAGGCTGTCCCTATTCTTGTTCTTTTTGTAATTCAACATCCATTTGGTCTGTCAGATGGCGAAAAAGAAGCGTGTCACACATTACTGAGGAGATTGAATTTTTAATTAAAAACTACGGGAAGAAAATTTTTATTTTCGGGGATAATACTTTTAACGCAGATGCAAAACGAGTTGAAGAATTTTGCGACAATCTGATTGCAAAAAACACCTGTATTTTATGGTCAGCCTCTATCAGAGCCGATGGAGTAACCCAGTATCTGGCAAACAAAATGAAAGAATCCGGATGTTATAATGTCGCAATAGGAATAGAGTCAGCTAACAATAATGTACTTAAGGCCATGAACAAAAAAACCACGATTGAGGAAATCAATGAAGGAATCAGGGTCTTAAAAAAAGCAGGTATTGAAGTACTGGGTCAATTCGTCATCGGCAGCCCGTCCGACACACTTGAAACGATTAAAGAATCCATAGAATATGCACAGAAATCCGAGCTGGATTTTGTAAATTTCTACACCGTATTACCTTTTAAAGGAACTCCTCAGTGGAAATATATTCTGGACTCTGGACATTTTTATTCTCAGACAATACATGAATTCCACTCCTTGAAACCGAGAATTGTCTTTGATACTCCTGAATTTCAGTTCACTGATAGAGTCAGGGCAATTAAGTTGGCGACAAAAGCCGGATACCACAGCAATAAGGATAAAAAGAATATTTGGTTTGATTTGATGAAAAATTTATCAGTAATAATCCAAAACATATTGCCTTCCGCGATCGGGAAAAGGGCATTTATGTTTATGAAACGGATTTACAGGATAAGGCTCGTAAAAAAGTACAATGTTTAAAACATGTATCCTGACTCTGAAATACAGGGAGTCGGAACTTGAAATCCCTGGATTTGGATAAGTGATGTCATGTGAGGAAATAACAATATGATGAATAATACAGGCAAATGACGACAAAACCTCAAATAAATCAATTTAAATGATCCCTATACTTTTGATAACAGTTGTTTTAATTCTTATTTATCTTGCCTATCCTGTTTTTCTGTCATTATTCACTTCAAAAAGATTCGATACAAAAGATATAGGTACTGTTGATTCAGTTTCGGTAATTTTCCTGTCTTATAATGGAAAACATTATATTCGTGAAAAAGTTAATTTTTTACTATGTGAATTAGCCGGATTCCCAAGGCATGAACTCATCATCATTGATGATTTCAGTACGGATGGAACGGATCAAATACTCGCACATTACAATAATTTTAATGATGTGTCAATCATTCAGAAATCTTCACATAAAGGAATTGCACACTCAATGAATATGGCAGTAAACTTGTCCAACTATGATTACCTTTTATTTTGCGATCAGCGGCAAAAACTATCGGCAAACATTGTTAAAAATATCCTGGAACAGTTAAAATCGTCAACAGTCGGGGCTGTTTCAGGTTGTCTCTCATGCATGGATAAAACTCAGAACCATTCGATACTAAGAAAGCACGAAAACTACATTAAATCGCAGGAAAGCAAATCGGGCTGTTTAATAGGTGTTTACGGACCTTTTTATGCGATTAAAAAACAATTTTATTCACCCGTTCCCGAAAATGTGATTTTAGATGATCTGTATTTAAGTTTGAAAATCTTGCAAAAAGCTCAAATAAGACTTGATACAAATTGTATCATTACTGATGAAGATTTTTCTTCCCTTTATTCTTTTCATCGGACAAAAAGATATTTGATGGGATTTATTCAGTTGTTAAAAGAAAAAGATGCTATAAAAGGACTTAGCAAAAAACAAAAATTGATGCTGTTCTGGCACAAATACCTTAGATTATCCATTCCCATATTTTTATTTGCGAGTTACATTTCGTTAGGATTCATGATTACTGACGGACTTATCTTTTTGATTTCCTTTTTATTATTCACCTTTTTAATCGTAATTTCGGTTTCGTCGCCAGCAATAAATCGCAAACTTCGTTTTATCAATCTGATTCGAATGAACATTTTTTATTTTATCGCTCTGCTGGATATTTTATTTCTGAGTAAATTTAGGCTGAAAAGCATCAGATAGGATTTCAATGGGAACAATGCACACGGACAAAGCTTGGAAAATTTATGGTATAAATGAGCCTTATTTCGGTGTAATGGGTCAGGATTTGTATTTGAAGAAAAATCTGGATACCACAACCATGAATTTAACCGAAATTTATTCATGCTTTACTCTCCACTGGAAATACATGGGAGTGAGGTTAATTTTCAGGAAAAATCAAACCTGGTAAATTAATATTATCCAAATACCTTATTTATGAAATTTGAATATCTTCCGCTCACAAAGCCCTTCGTACCACCGATTGAGGAATTTCAAAAGGATTTGAGGAATATCTGGAAATCGCGGCAGCTCACAAATAGCGGACCTGTGCATCTTAAATTTGAACAAGCTTTGTGTAAATACCTTGAAATAGAACATATTTCTTTATTTGCAAATGGCACACTCGCCCTTATTACTGCTTTAAGGGCGCTTAATTTAAATGGCGAAGTTATTACAACCCCATTCACCTCATTGGCAACTGCACATTCCATCCTCTGGAATGGACTTAAACCCGTTTTTGTCGATATAAACGAGTTCGATTTCAATATCAATCCTTTACTGATTGAAAAGAAAATTTCGTCTTCAACCAAAGCTCTGCTTCCGGTCCATATCTTCGGGAATCCATGTGATGTAAAAACGATTGATAAAATTGCCAGTTCAAACAATCTAAAAGTAATTTACGATGCAGCGCATTGTTTTGGGATTAGGATAAATAATATACCCCTTTGCAATTCCGGCGATCTGTCTGTCCTGAGTTTTCACGCTACCAAAGTATTTAATACCATCGAGGGCGGTGCAATAATATGCCATGACCCGAAATTAAAAAAACATATCGATGCTCTTAAAAACAACGGCTCCTTACCTGATAACAATTATCACGGGCTGGGATTAAATGCAAAAATGAATGAGTTGCAATGCGCAATAGGACTTGTTAACCTGAAATACATAGACAGGTTGATTGATTGCCGTTGCGAATCTGTAAAAAAATACCGTGAATTGCTGAGTGGAATCAATGGGTTAAAAACACCCCTCGAAATGAATTATGTTAAGCATAACTATTCATACTTCCCGGTAATAATTAATCCTGAAAAATTCAGGTCAACAAGAGACGAATTGCACGATTTTTTGTCAGAGAGAAATATCATTACCCGCAAATATTTTTATCCCTTAATTACAGATCACCCGGCATTTTCAAAATTCAAAGCCGGCGCTCTCCCCGTTGCCCGGAAAATTGCGGACAACATTCTCTGTCTGCCTCTTTTTCATGATATAAAAACAAAGGAGATTTCTATGATTGCTCAAATAATTCAAGAGTTCCATTATAACCGTTCCCGAAATCAAAAATAATCAAAATGGCCTTTTCTTTAACCTATTAAAACAAACATATCATCGAATAAACACAGAAGCGACTTGAAAATACTGCAGATCAGCCATAAAATGCCCTACCCAACTACCGATGGAGGATCGTACTCCATCAGTAATACGGCTTGTGGATTGATCATTCAAAATGCAGCTGTAAAAGTTATTGCTATCAACACCCCGAAAAACTGGATTCCTTTGGATTCAATTCCGGCTGAATTTCTGGCAAAAACTCGGTTTGAGTTCGTTAGAGTTGATACCCGGTTCAAGCCCTTCAAGGCATTCTGTAATTTGTTTTCAAACCGTTCCTATTTTGTAGAAAGATTCTGGTCGCTAACCTTTCGCAACCGCTTGATCAATATCCTGAATCTGGAAAAATTCGATGTCATTCAGCTTGAGCATATTTACTTAACCTTGTATTTCGAAACACTGCGAAATTATTCATCAGCTAAAATCGTCCTTCGTCCTCAAAATGTCGAGAACATAGTTTGGTCCGGCTATATTACACACATTAAAAATCCTTTAAAAAAGCTATTCTTAAATATTGCCCTAAAGCGATTGATTTTATTTGAAAGTAAAATGGCGAAAAAAGTTGATGGGATTATAGCAATTTCATCTATAGATCAAAAAATATTTTCAGATTTGAATCATGAAATTCCGGTTATCAACATTCCGTTCAGCTTTGATTTCAGGCAAACTGATGCTCCCGGATCAGATTGCCTGAATATGACTGATTCCATAACATTTTATTTTATTGGTTCGATGGATTGGTTGCCGAATGTTCAGGGAATGAAATGGTTTCTTAATGAAATCTTCCCTCACGTTAAAAGTGAATTTCCTGATATTGTTTTCAGGATTGCCGGGAAAAAAATGCCCCGGTGGTTCTACAGACGGCACGACAAAAACCTGATCGTTGATGGAGAGGTAAAAGATGCTCTCCTGTATCAGGCTGATAAGCAAATTATGATTGTACCTTTATTATCAGGAAGCGGAGTCCGTGTAAAAATTATTGAGGCAATGGCGCTCGGTAAAATCATTATTTCGACTTCATGCGGCGCTGCAGGCATACCTTTCACGGATAATCACGATATATTAATCGCCGATTCGAAAGATGATTTTATCCGTCAGATTCGAAAATGCCTGGCTTCAGATCTGTTTTGCAATAAAATCAGCCGGAATGCACAAATTCTTGCAAAAGAAACTTTCGACTTAAAAACAAACGCCAAAAGAATGATGGACTTTTTTGAACGCTTAATGATAATTGAATAAAATATTATCTATGAATCGAAACCATGAATTTGTATTTCTACAATATTAATCTCTTGATTTCGTGTTTAAATTGAGCTATACTGAATTTAAAATAGGGTATATCCCCGACTGACAACTCCTATTACTCTTTATCCGAACCTTCTTATTCCAATCAGGTTTGCATCTCTCAATAAAATTCTTATCGCTTGCTTTTTTCAACTGATATGGATTGAAAGAGGTAGCGATGAAGATAAAGTTATTTTTTACAAAAACGGAGTCGCAAATGAGATTTATTCCAGTGATTCCATTTCCGATCTTTCACTTTCTACCCCACTCCAATTTATTATGGATAACGAAGTATTTTTAGCTTTGGAGGAATCGGGTAATCGCGTCAAATTTTTCCAGTTGGATGAAATGAACGAATTGGAAATATTATTGGACACTTTGGGTACAAAACCATGTCAATCAATAGGCGCTTATGCACCGGGATATTCGGAAGAATTATTTCCCAGGCTAATATACATTGATAATTTTCAGAATATTTCTGTGGCAAGCGTGGAGTATTGGGGAAATAATCATTCTATTATGGGTCCTTATATTTGAGTTGAAGGTCCTGTTTACGATATTGCAATTGACGATATACTTCAACCTGTAGGATTTGATTTTCAAATATCTACACCCAAATCCCTTTCTCACTATAGACTCAAGACTAAATACTAAAGACTATTAAATTCTACTCCACCGCTCCGAAACTGAACCTTAACAAACCTATAGCAAGTGAAACGGTAGGTTTGTTTTGAGAAAAGTAAGTTGTAATGTCTCTTACCGAGAGCCCTATTTCCCATTTAAAACTACTGTTATTGAAGGGGAAAAAAGAAATTCCCATAGGTATATTTGTGCCTGTTGCACCGCCGGTAACCACTCCAATCGAGCCTCTGAACCATTTAACCGGTGTTATTCGCGTGCCGATACCGAAGATGAGTTTATCATACGAACCCGGAACATCATTAGCCGGAATATACAATTCAGTCCCGAATTCATATTTGTTTTTTAAAAGGTAAGCACCCCCAAACCGAATATTCATCGGAAGTTTGGTCGTTTTACTTTCAAGTCCTTCCCATCCGCCCCATTTTAAATTGTCAAAGGCAACGTTATCATCAAGCAGGAAGATGTTATAGTTGTCCATCCCGGAAGATTCAATATTATTAAGGGTTGCATCCTCCCCTTCATAAACGTTGCCATTCCATTTGATCTGCCCGAAATCATTAAGCGCAAGACCTATCCTGATTTTGTCCAACAGCAGGGCAGAAAGGCCAAAATCGAGACCCCACCCGGAGCCTACCGACTGGTAATCGTTATTTTCTATTTCTGATGGCGAATAAGTATCATAATCCACGCTGAGCATCGGATTTAGCGCTGAGAATGCATTGATAACTCCATCCTTATAAGCATAGTTAAACACACTATATCCCTTTATATATTTTATCCCAATACCGCCGAATATGCTGAACTTTTCATTCCCATAGATCTTGCGGCCATAAGAAAGATTATATTCCCTGAACCATGACATTTCAAGTCTTGAATCTTCAAACAAATCGGTTACCAGTTGCGGATCAATAGCGACTCCGGTGGTATCGCCGGTTACCGAATCAACAACCAGTTCAAAGTAGTCTGAATTATACCCGTTAAATAAAATATCGGCGCTGTATTTATTAAAATACGAATCCCACATAAGCCTTTCCTTTATGGCAAAACCAAATCCACCAATCCTTTCATCCTGGTATGAAACGCCTATACCCATGACCTCGCCCTCAAACTGCAGTTTTGTTCCTGTAAAATTTTGCACTGCTATTTCCTTTTCCTCAGCAGTAAAATTTACGCTTGAGGAAAACAATTCATTTACAAGTGTCCGCTTAAGAGGTTCGGAGTAAATCGAAATATTTTCTTCCCCGAAGCCGACATTCATCAGGTGCTTGCCTGCCTTCCAGCCCAGATTGGCCGGGTTTAATCCTACACATTGATAATCATTCACCACAGCCGTGCTGTAACCGGCTCCGGTAACGGTGAAACTTCCTGATTGGTTTTGTGGTAAAACCGGTTTTAGATGGAATAAATTGACGGCTAACAATAACAGCAAAATAATTTTTTTCATAGTGTTTTTATTAATGATTTGTTCATCAAAATTAGTAAATTTAACTCAGAGGCTTTATAGAACTATTTCCTCGTAAAATATATTTTTACTACTTTAGTCGAAAATAGAAAGCGAACCTGTTAAAATGTTTTTAAAAAATATCAGCATAGTTCTTATAGCCTCTAACCTGCTTTTGCTCTCATGCAAACAAAGAGAACAAATCAGTGAACAGGAGATCAGGCAAATGAAAAAGACGGCTGATCAGGTTATTAAAAGAGTTCTGACAAGTAAAAAGATTGTCGCCACTACAAACTATAATTCTACTTCTTATTTTATTTACCGTGGTGAACCTATGGGTTACCAATACGAACTGCTGAAATCATTCTCCGGTTTCCTGGGAGTCAAACTCGAAATTAAAATTATAGATGAACCTGAATCCGGAATAGGCTGCCTGGTTGATAACGAATGTGATTTAATTGCACTGGGGCTTGCAATTACCAAAGAATACACGACTCAGATTGATTTTACAATTCCCCTCACCCAAACCCGTCAGATGCTTGTTCAATGCAAGCCGGCCGGCTGGCGGAAAATGGCTACGGCTGACCAGATTAATGCCTATCTTATTCGTAATCCTCTTTACCTCGCCGGTAAAACAGTATATATTCAAAAAAATTCCATTTTTAAAAACCGGCTTCAAAACCTTTCGGATGAAATTGGAGCTGATATCAATATTATTGAGGATCCGGAAGCAACTTTAGAAGAGCTGATCGGTATGGTTGCAAGGAGAGAAATTGAATATACCATAAGCGAAGAATACATTGCTTTAGTCAATCAAAAGTATTATCCCGATATTGATGTTTCCACGCCTGTGAGTTTTCCTCAAAATATTGCATGGGCAGTAAAAAAGGAAGCTTATGGTTTATTGGATACGCTTAACTATTGGCTTGAAAACTTCAAAAAAACCCGTGAATCGGTTTTCCTTTATAATAAATATTTTAAGAACACCGGCAGGAGAGGATCCTCAGGCGGTGGAATTCTTTCACTTTCCGAAGGAAAAATTTCATTATATGATGATTTAATAAAAAAATACAGTAAAAAAATTGAGTGGGATTGGCGTTTGCTTGCATCGCTGATTTACCAGGAATCACGCTTTTATCCCGATACTGTTGCCTGGTCGGGTGCCATGGGCCTGATGCAGTTAATGCCGAATACAGCAGCAAAATATGAAATTGACAGCCTTTCAAATGTCGAAAATCAAATCGTTGCAGGTGTTGATTATATTGCCCTGCTCGACAGGCAGTTCGCTGAAAAAGGTATCAATACTGATCAACGTGTTAAATTTGTACTGGCCTCGTACAACGCGGGTATTGCTCATGTTTATGATGCCCAGCGACTCGCCGAAAAATATAATAAAGACCCTCATGTTTGGGACAACAATGTTGATTTTTATCTGCTTAACAAATCAAAACCTCAATACTACAACGATTCTGTTGTAAAATACGGCTATTGCCGCGGTGAAGAATCCTACAATTTTGTAAATGAAATTTTTGAACGGTTCGAGCATTATAAAAACATGATAAAGGAAGAGTGATGAAATTTAGTTAATTAGGGTGATTAGGTGGGTGTAGGAGGGGGGTTCGGTGTTTGATTAGTCTGCGGCGAGACGAAGGTTGGTCAAATACCTATTGATCAATAACAATCAATATAAACTTAATTAATCTGTAAACAGACATTTCTCCAGGCAAACCAAAACCTATAATCAGCGTAGAAGGGGAGTATAAAAATTTATATCTTCCAAATGAAAAAGAAAAAGACATTATTTGTTATTATTTTATTTCTCGGATTACCCTTATTTAATTATGCCCAGGATTCCGATACGGCAAAGCGTTCGATGAAGGACGCACAGCTTGCAAATAAACTCTATAACGAAAGCCTCGGTTGCTTTAATGACAAAAAATACCCCGAAGCAATTTCGATGGTCAACAAGGCAATTGCTTTAAATCCACAGTTCATAAATGCATATTACAACCGGGCCTGTTTCCGGCTACAGATGAACGGGCTGGATGATGCCATCGCAGATTTTACGAAAGTAACGTCTTTGCAACCCGGTGGTTCAGGTTTTACTGCCAGAGGATATATTTATTTATTAAAAAAGGATTATCAAAAGTCAGTTGATGACCTTTCTATCGCTGTTGTGAATGATCCCGAAAGTGCTGATGCATATTATTACAGAGCATGTGCTTATGTTTTACAGGAAAAAAATTCACAGGCGCTTGCCGATTTTGACAAAGCTATTGAATTAAAGCCTGATTATGCAATTGCCTACAACGACCGGGGAACTGTAAAAATGAAGTTGAACGAGTTGGTATCAGCCAAAAGTGACTTCACTAAAGCCGTCACTTTTGATCCGGGATTTGCAGCAGCTTTTAATAATCTGGGAACGCTGGCTGAGTTATCAGGCGATTTTGAATCGGCACTGGAGAACTTTACCGCTGCTTTAAAAATCCAGCCGGACTATTACAGCGCATTTAACGACCGGGGAAGAGTAAAACATACCACAGGCGATTTTGCTGGTGCAATTGAAGACTATAACAAAGCCGTTACTATAAAACCTGATTATTTCTTTGCTTTTAATAACAGAGGAATTTCCAGGTATATGTCCGGTGATTTAAACGGGGCCATTGCCGATTTCACAAAAGCTATCGAAATAAACCCTAAGTACGGGGAAGCCTATCTCAACAGAGGAGTGGTAAAAGAAATGCAAAGGGATATGAAAGGAGCCTGCGCTGACTGGAATAAGGCATTTGAACTGGGAGTGCAAGCCGCAGGGAATTATGTAAACAACCAATGTCATTAAGATTTTAAGGATAAAAAAAATGGAAAGAAGAAATATTATTAGCGGAGTTATACTGTTGTTTGCAAGTTCAGGCATTGCATTTTCTCAAAATGTAGAATTTAACAAATACAATTTCCCTGATCATAAACAGGAACTGAGCTATGCGCTCTCCGATATTGCAACAGGTGATAAGTTTTATGATGAAGGTCCGGGTATTTACCGGCTGGCAATTGACAATTATTTAAAAGCTTATAAATTCAATTCCGAAAATGCCTTGTTAAACTATAAGCTCGGAAGATGCTATTTAGTTGAAAACAATAAAGCTGAAGCGATTAAATACCTTGAAAAGGCCATCCGGCTTGATCCCCGTATAAATCTGGATATGGAGTATAACGATGCCAATTTTTTATTAGCCCGAGCTTATCATCTCGATTATCAGTTTGACAAAGCCATTGCCAGTTATACGCTCCACAAGAATGCCCTAACGCCCGAACAGCTTGCTGCCAATGTAAAAACCATTGACAAGATGATTGCTGAATGCGAAACAGCAAAGGAGCTGGTATCGCACCCGGTAAGAGTATTTGTTGACAATCTGGGTGAAGTGGTAAATTCAGCCTATCCCGATTACAGGCCATTGGTGGTACCTGAAGAATCTCTCATCATGTTTACCTCCTCCCGCGAAAGCACAACAGGTGGCAAAAGGGATAAGGATTCCTATTATTTCGAGGATATTTTTGCTTCCTATTATGAAGATGGCAGATGGACACTCCCGCAAAATTCGTACGATCTCAATAGTAACAGTCATGATGCCACCGCGGGAATTTCTTCGGATGGCACGATCCTGTATGTTTATAAATCCTCCGGCGGAAACGCTCTTTTTGAAAGCGCTTTGATAGGAAACACATACACCTTACCTGAACAGATGCCCGGTATTATCAATGATGGCTTTAAACAGGCATCGGCTTCACTTACTTTTGATAAAACCACGCTCTATTTTACAAGCCAGAGAGAAGACGGATACGGAGGCCAGGATATTTACTTCTCGAAGAAAGATGCAAAAGACCGGTGGCAGAAAGCTGAGAACCTCGGTGCCACGATAAATACTCCATACGATGAAGAAGGTGTTTTTATAAGTCCCGACGGGAAAACGCTTTATTTCAGCTCTACAGGCCACAATACTATGGGAGGCTTTGACATTTTTAAATCGGAATTTATAAATGGAAAATGGTCCAATCCGGAAAATTTCGGATATCCCATCAATACACCGGATAACGATGTGTTCTTCACTATGGCTGCAAGCGGACAAAGGGGCTATTACTCATCCAAGAAAAAAGATGGTTACGGTGAACAGGATCTATATATAATTACTTTTTTAGGAGCCGCCAAACCGATGGTCATCAGCCGCGATGAAGCACTACTTTCCTATAAGTTACCTCCGGCTGTTCCCGGTACTGCACCAATGATTGAAATAAATACCGTATTGACGGGTGTCATTCTCGATGCGGAAGATTTAAGCCCTTTGCAGGCAACCATCGAAATTATTGATAATTCCAAAAATGAACTGATGGCCAGCTTTGAATCGAATGCCACCAATGGCGCTTATCTCATTTCGTTGCAACCCGGTAAAAATTATGGCATCTCTGTGAACCGGAAAGAATATCTGTTTCATTCCGAAAATTTTGATATTCCTGAAGATGCGATGGCTAAAAAAATCTCGAAGGATATTCTTCTCAAGCGTCTTGAAGTCGGATCGAAGATTGTGCTCAACAATATATTCTTTGATTTTAATAAGGCATCCCTACGACCGGAATCTGTTGCTGAACTCGACCGCATGTTCCGGATGATGAATGATTTTTCATCGCTTAAAATTGAACTTTCAGGACATACCGATAATGTAGGTTCTGCAAATTACAACCAAAAACTTTCGGAAGACAGGGCTAAATCAGTAGTGGATTACCTGATAGGCAAAGGGATCAGCAATACCCGCCTGGTTTATAAAGGATATGGATTTACCCAGCCTGTGGCTGACAATAAAACCGAAGAAGGCCGGCAGTTAAACCGCCGCACGGAGTTTAAAGTTCTGGAAAAATAACACTATATTTATCCCGAAAAAAAAGCCTTTCCGTTTTGGAAGGGCTTTTATTTTGTGAAATATTGTTTTACTAAAATCCCGTTCTATTTCCCGATTTCCTTCTTTATGATTTCAAGCCAACCGTCAATCCGTTTATCGGTCTGTTCTTCCTGCTGATCCTGATCGAGAGCAAGGCCATAAAACCTGCCGTCTTTCATTCCATCTGAATCTTTAAACTCATACCCGGTCACCGGCCACTGACCTACGATCTTTGCATTTCTGTTTTCAAATTCCTCCTGCAAAATACCCAATCCGTTTACAAAGTGATAAGGGTACAAAATCTGGTCTCCCAATCCAAAGAAAGCCACTGTTTTTTTACTCATTTCGAACTGATCCAGCAATTTGAAAAAACTCATCCATTTATTGGAGTCGTCAGCATCCTGCCATATATGTGCTCCGACGGTTGAGCCTCCGACGATCCAGAAATCAGATTCCGTTAGGGACTTGCTGTCAATATGATCAAGGGATACTTTAATGATCTCAGTACCTGGTAAGCATTTGATAATTTTATCAGCTACACTTTCTACATTACCTCCTTTGGGCCAGTATATCAGAGCAATTTTTTTCATACCAATTTTAATTTATTACTTTTCATCTTTCGCTGGCAAAAATAAACATTTTATTTCCTGAACCTTTTCAGCATGTCAAATTAATCCGGTTGAGTTCTATTTCGTATAGAAGCTGCATGCATCCTTAATGGTGTCTCTGATCGGAATGAAATTATAATACAGTGCCTCCTTTATTTTCGTGTTTGAATACCGGTATGTTTCGCTGGCCGTAATGGCTGTTTCCTTTGTGATCAAAGGCTTCCGGTTCAGAAATTTTCCCTGAAAAAAGGATAACATCCATGCAATATTTGCCATTAAAGAATTGGCTTCAATTTTAGGAGCAGGTTTACCTGTCTCCTCTGCTATCATTTCAAATATCTCTTTGTAGGTATGATTTCCCGACGAAACGATGAACCGTTCTCCCGTTATATTGCTTCCGGTCAGCTCGGTCATCGCACGCGCCACATCGCGCACATCCACGAAACCATTAGTGCCTTTTGAATAAAACTTCAAACCTTTCAGCACCACGGTGATCATTTTTCCAAAACCACTGTCCAGTTCACCGGGTCCGAGTATAACCGCCGGGTTAACGATCACGGCTTTAAGTCCTTCTTCTATTCCCCGCCATACTTCGCGTTCGCCTCCATATTTGCTTACGGCATAATTTGAATTGCGCTTCGAAGCCTTCCAAACTGTATTTTCATCAATGATGGTATTATTATCGGCTCTTCCAATGGCAGCTATTGAACTCACATAACAAAACTTCCGGATGTCATGCTCAAGGGCTGTATTCACAAGATTGGCAGTGCCTTCAACGTTGGTGTGCATCAGCCTTTTCCTGTCGCCCGGCTGAAACGATACGATCCCTGCTGCGTGATAAACTTCCGTTACATTTTGAAGGAATCTGTCGAGAAGAATTATATCCGACAAATCGCCATCCACCCATTCTATTCGGGTTTTTGTAGCGGCGGGGATATCATTGTAAAATGAAAAGACCCGTTCGAAAAGTTCAAAATTGCTGTTTTTACGTTTTAATGCCCTGATGGTTTTACCCTTTAAGAGCAAAGAGTGTATGAGATGTGAGCCTAAAAATCCTGTGCCTCCTGTTACAAATACCATTTTGCAAATCTAAAAAATAGAAGACAACTATGAATTTTAATATTAACAATAAGAGGCTGTATCAAAAGTCAAAAAAGGCGGTCACATTGAGCTTGTCGAAATGTGTATCATTCTGTAAATCAATCATGTTTCGACAGGCTCAACATGACCATTGAGGTAAAAAATGACTTTTGAGAC
>JAGVPB010000035.1 GCA_020052415.1 Bacteroidales bacterium
AAATTGCACCAAAACTTTTGGTTGATTTTCAAACTTTTGTGGGATTTAGAGATTTTGTGTTTTGGTGGCATTCTTCATCTTGTCATTTTTCGGAGTGGACTCAAGGTTCATTGCTCAAGGGTTCAGGTCCTTTCCCTTTTGAAGAGTTTGCCTGCCGAAGGCGGGAGGACGGGGGGATATATGAAAGTTTAAAGCATCAGGTTTAAAGCAAAATGGCGATAGTAGTAGAAAATATCACAAAGGTTTATGGTGGTCAGAAAGCGCTCGATGATATATCATTCACAATAAATGCGGGTGAAGTGGTGGGGCTGCTCGGCCCAAATGGAGCGGGAAAATCCACTATGATGAAGATCATTACCTGTTTTATTCCTCCAACCTCAGGAATGGTGACTGTAAATGGAAATGATATTTTCGAACACTCCCTTGAAGTACGAAAAAAGATTGGTTACCTGCCTGAAAACAATCCCCTCTACCCTGATCTTTATGTAAAAGAATACCTCTGTTTTGTTGCCGGTATCCACGGGCTACCGAACAAGAAAAAGGCCGTGGAAGAGATGATTGAACTTACGGGACTTACAATAGAACAAAATAAAAAAATAGGAGCGTTATCGAAAGGATTCAAACAAAGGGTAGGGCTGGCTCAGGCATTAATTCACAAACCTGAAGTGCTGATCCTTGATGAACCGACTTCCGGCCTCGATCCGAACCAGTTGCTTGAAATCCGAAACCTCATCCGGGAAACCGGAAAAGAAAAAACGGTGATGCTTTCCACACACATCATGCAGGAAGTGGAAGCCGTTTGCAGCCGGGCAATAATTATTGATAAAGGAAAAATAGTGGCTGACGATTCCACCGCCAACCTGTCGCTGAATGCAGCAGGAATACAGACCACCATTGTCGAATTCAATAAACCGGCTGACAGGAACCAGCTTGCATCCATTCCGGGTGTGTTAAGAGTTAAAGTCCGGGAAGGGAATATTTATGAAATTGAATCCGATAAAACAGATGTTCGGGAACTTGTGTTTAAGTTTGCGGTTGATCACAACCTGTCGGTGCTATCCATGCAGAAATCGGAAAGAGGTCTTGAGGAGATATTTCAGCAACTGACAGTTAAAAAGGGTTAATTGGTGACGATGAATGATTTGCTTTGTAAATCGTTTTTTTTTGATTTAATAAACTCTTCGACATCAATGTCGGCCTGTCTTAAAATTGCTCTTAAAGTATTTGATCTTCCTGGGCTTCGATAAGTTTTTGGCTACATCCCTGGCAATCTCAATAGTCTCAACAATAGTTCGCCCCTGAGCAATGAGGCCCTGAACATTGTCGGATGTGGCGAGATAAAAACCTTCCGGTAATTTCTCTATATGTAAGTTTACAATGCGTTCCATATAATATTCTTTTTTACAAAAATACACAAAACCCGGAAGCTAATCCATATAGAAAATGTTCCTCAGCATTTGAAGAAATTTGAGCTTTAGGTTTTTGCCAGGAACCAGTCCAACAGACGCACAATCCTTTGATGGAAGATTGACACAAAATGAAGATATATTTGGGAGGATTATTGGTTGATTATTTCTTCAATTAGTACTATCAATCCCTTAACCGGCTCTAAGTAGGGAATTACCTTGTCTCTGTCAAAATCAAATAAATCATCATAATCCCCTTTTTGTCTCCAGGTAAACAGTTGTGAATACAATTTACCCAATTCTTTTGGTATTATCCCCTTTTTAATATAGTACTCAGAAAATTGTGATTTTGCTCCATTATGTGTCGTGGGTTTTAAATCGCTATTTAAAAGTAACGCCATTACTGCATAATACGCTGAATAATAAAGTCTGTTTATGGCCGAATTCCATTTTTCTTTATCAGCCAATATAATAGCATCATCAAGAGTATCCTTTGCCCGACTGAGACGGTAATTTATCAAATCTCTTTTTGAACCGGTCATTTTATCCTTATTCCTTCTTTTTGAATATTTTCATAAAACGGGGTCAGAAAATACTTTGTGACCCAATCGGATTTTGAATAAATCAAGGGTGAAATGATTTCTCCCGTGTCCAGCTCAAGTTCATAGAATTCATCCATAAGTTTTGTTTCAAGCTCAAATGGGATAATTCGTGAATTAAGCAAAATCAATAAATCCCAATCGGATAACTTTTTGGCATCTCCACGGGACTGAGAACCATAAAGGTATACTTCAGCATCAGGGTAGTCTTTACTGGCAATCCCAATAATCCTATTAATCATATCATCTCTCTTGTTCATATTGCAAAAATAACCATTTTTAATGATCGGACTCATATAATTCTAAGCAAGCATGAGCAGGCAAATTTTACCTTGCACCACCCGTGATTTCCAACATGCCGGGCTGGAAAACTGGCACGAGTTGGGAGTCTGTACCATTTAACCTTTCAAACATGACTTGCCAGTTTGGGTTGGTTATTGTGGTTCATTTTATTTTGATTTAAAAAACTCTTCGATATCAATTCCAGCTTGTTTTAAAACTGTTCTTAAAGTATTTGATCTTCCTGGGCTTCGATAAGTTTTTGGCTACATCCCTGGCAATTTCAATAGTCTCAACAAAAGTTCGCCCCTGAGCTATGAGACCCTGAACATTGTCAGACGTGGCGAGATAAAAACCATCGGGTAATTTCTCTATATGTAAGTTTACAATGCGTTCCATATAATATTCTTTTTTACAAAAAAAGAAAAACAGGATAGCCACCCAAATGAAAAATTTCTTTGCAATTCCATTTTCTTTTTATCTTTGCAGCCTCTTGTGGAAAAATTTGATTGATTGCAACCACGGAAAAAAATGCTAAAACAATTTTGTTTCCAAGCCCTTCAATCAACAATCCACAAAAGTATTTATAGAGTTTACAGTTGATTTTATTTTAACTGGTAGGATGGAATAGTGGAATGATGCAATAATGGGACGATGGTCTCGCCAACGGCGAGATGGAATTACGGATTTTACAATTGGAAATTAATTTATACAACATTCCACTATTCCATCATTCCAAAGTTGAATTTAGTTGTTATATTTAAGATTCGAAACTTACAATTAGTATTTAAAAATTAAATCATTAAATTATGGGATATTTATTTACATCTGAATCTGTATCAGAAGGGCATCCGGATAAAGTTGCCGACCAGATATCAGACGCATTATTGGATGAATTCATGCGATGGGATCCTGAATCCAAGGTAGCATGTGAAACTTTTGTAACCACAGGCTTGGTTGTTTGTGGCGGTGAAGTCAGAACCGATGGCTGGGTGGATGTTCAGGAAACGGCCCGCCGTGTTGTCCGTGAAATCGGATATACTAAAGCCGAGTACCGTTTTGATTGCGATTCATGCGGTGTTATTTCCACCATACATGAACAATCCCCCGACATCAATCAGGGTGTTGTCAGAGCAAATAAAGAAGACCAGGGAGCCGGCGACCAGGGAATGATGTTCGGTTATGCCTGTCACGAAATGGACAATTATATGCCTATGTCATCGGAACTGGCTCATATTCTTTTACAGGAGTTGGCAGCCATTCGGAGAGAGAATAAACAAATGAAGTATCTCAGACCCGACAGTAAATCGCAGGTTACGATCGAATACGATGATAAAGGAAATCCTTTAAGGATTGATACTATTGTCGTCAGTACCCAGCATGATGAATTTGTATTACCAAAGAATAAAACACCTCAGGCAGAGAAAGCGGCTGAAATAGCAATGCAGGATAAGATACGTGAGGATGTCGTTAAAATCCTTATTCCAAGAGTTAAAAAATCACTACCTGCAAGGGTTAAGAAGCTTTTCACGGATGATTACAAGTTGTGGGTCAATCCTACCGGGAAATTTGTAATTGGCGGACCTCATGGTGACACCGGCTTGACAGGCAGAAAAATTATCGTTGATACTTATGGCGGCCATGGCGCTCATGGCGGTGGAGCCTTTTCGGGAAAAGATCCTTCCAAGGTTGACCGTTCTGCCGCTTATGCAGCAAGGCATATTGCTAAAAATATGGTTGCAGCAGGAGTTTGCGATCAGGCATTGATTCAGGTGGCTTATGCCATCGGCATTGCAGAACCTGTAGGACTTTTTATAAATACTTATGGAACTGCTAAAGTAAAAAACAAGAAGGGTCAGATACTGACAGACGGTGAAATCGCACAAAAGATAAACAAGGTTTTCGATATGCGGCCTTATGCTATTGTGGAAAGGTTCTCTCTTAAAAATCCGGTCTTTCTGCCTACTGCCTCCTATGGCCATTTTGGCCGTGATACTTACAGCAAGGAAATTGAAGTATATTATCCTGTTAAAGGTTCTAAACCAAAGCAAGTGACAGGAAACGGTAAACCGGTTTATTTAAAGAAGGTTGAATTTTTTGCCTGGGAAAAACTGGACTACGCAGATAAAATTAAAAAGGAATTTGGTTTGTAAAAAAAGAGGCTGTCTCAAAAGTTAATATAAAACGTCATTGCGAAGGCGGAGCCTGAAGCAATCTGTTGATTTACAACAACAGCAGATTGCTTCACTTCGTTCGCAATGACAATCACAATCCTTTTGATACAGCCTCTTTTTTGTTTATGGATTAATTGTGCCTGATAACCAGTTTCCGGGTTTTAATGATCTCATTATTCACTTTCAGCGAATAGAAATAGAGGCCTTCATTATATCCCGATGTATTGAGTGTAATTTTTCCAGTGCTATCTGCAATGTCAATCTCCTCCAGTATCGTACCCAATAGGTTATAAATTAATATTTTGGCATTTCTGCTTCCGGTAAGATCATAATCCAATGATACCAGGTTATTGGCAGGATTAGGATAGGCGCCGGATACATACAGATTACCTGGGTTTTCGCCAACATCACCAATACTGGTATGATCATAATTTACAAAAACAGAGGACTGACTTTCAGGAGTGTGTATATCGTAAAATGAATATTTAACTTTGACTTTCCCGGTCTTTCCTGCCGGATTATGATCACCGGTGAATTCATAGGATGTTGCCTGTGAGGATATGGTTACCGATATGGAGGAAGTGTCAATTGAGGGCGGATAGCAAACTCCCCAGCAAAAGGAATTAAAAGTTGAGTCAACATTTTCAATAATGGTTCTGATACATTTAACCTCCATAGTTGTTGCAGAAATATTTTTCACATCCAGCGTATCGAGGACCATCATTCCGGAGTCGGGATGGCCTGTAAGGCTTATCTCTGCATTATGGGCAAGTGCTATACCTTCAAAATATAATTCCAGGCCCTGGGAATACCCCTGCATTATGAACATCAGTAAGCTGAGATAAAGTATAGTTCTTTTCATAGCTGTATTTTTTTTGATTATTGAACGCTATATCAAATTGACAACAAGAATTATGCAATAGTTGCTGTATGCCGAAAGTATAATCTTAAAAAAAATTAAAAAACTCTTAAAAATTTGTTAATTTTTATTCTGCAACCTTTTCATTGATTAAATGTTCTATATTTGCCAATAAATAAGGATTATAGAAATTGTTTCTAAAAATTAATATACAAGGTTATGAAAAAACTTAATTTATTAGGATTTCTTTTACTGCTGGTCGTATTTGGCTTTTCGCAGCAAGTACCGCGCAATAAAGTAGTTGTCGAGATCGGCACGGGTACGTGGTGATATTACTGTCCGGGCGCTGCAATGGGAGCAAGCGACCTGATAGCCAACGGCAAACAAGTTGCCGTTATTGATTACCACACCGGTGATGATTATGAAAATTCTTACGCGCTTTCCAGGTTATCTTATTACGGACTCACAGGAACACCTACAGCATGGTTCGATGGCGGACTTCCCGTTGTGGGAGGAAATCATACCACAAGCATGTATGGTACTTACCTGACAAAATATAACCAGAGAATCAATATCCAATCATCTTTTACAATTGATATCCAGGGTTCGAATTCAGGTATGATTGATTATGAATTGAATATTACTATTGAAAAAGTTGCCTCTACTTCTGCAACAAACATGGTTATGCATGTTGTGGTAACAGAGAATGACATACAGGAAAACTGGCAGGGCATGACGGAACTCAATCATGTGGAACGAGTGATGATTCCGAATCAAAGCGGGACTACCCTTGACTTTACTGGCGGTGACATCATCGAGTTGACAAAGACTTTTTCAATGAACCCGGATTGGGTAGTTGAAAACAGTGAAGTAATTGTCTTTATTCAGAATTTAGCAAATAAGGAAGTGTTGCAAGCCTCAATGCGTTCCTTAACTGATTTTGGAACTACCAACACTTATGATGCTGCAATACTGAATGCAGTAGTGCCGCAATCGGTTTGTCTTGAAAACTTTGCACCTAAGATCAAAATTGCAAATTACGGACTTGATGATCTGACCAGCCTTGATATCAGTATGCAAATGAATGGCGGAACGGCTGTCACTTTTGGCTGGAGCGGCAACCTGGCATTCCTGGAGAGTGAAATAGTACAACTTCCCGAAATAAACTTTACCATTCAGCCTTCGAATACTTTTACAATTACCTGCGATAATCCTAACGGACAACCTGATCAGTTTCCATCAAATAATACAAAAGTTATCCAGGTTGACGAGGCTCTCAATGTAACCTCACCTGTAAGCCTTGCCCTTAAACTTGATGAAAATCCTGGAGAAACGACTTGGGAACTATTGAATTCTCAGGGAGAAGCGTTGTATTCGGGCGGACCTTACACCACTCCCAATCAGTTTATTGTGCAGTCATTTGTTTTAACTAGTCCCGATTGTTATACATTTATTATTTATGACGCGGGCGGAGATGGTCTGACGGGTACCGGCATATACAAACTGGCCTATCAGGGGTCAACAATCTTTGCAGAAGGCGCAGAGTTCGGATTCGAAGATCAGGTTCAGTTTGGGATCGGACTAACGTCCGTTGAGACTAATATTATGAACCCGTCATTTGAGATTTATCCGAATCCGATGAACCAGCGGACAACTGTTTCATTTGAATTATTGCAATCTCAATCTGTTGAATTCAGGTTGTTTAATTCTTTGGGTGCGGTTGTGTTTCAATCCGGTTCAACGGAATATACTGCCGGAAAACATAATTTTATACTTGAATCTGAAGGATTTAGTAAGGGAATCTATTACCTCGAAGCAGAATTAGGTACTAATTCTTACAGGCAGAAACTTGTGATTAATTAGAGAATCATTTCAGTACTTAAATTAAAAGAGGCTGTCTCAAAAGTCAAAAAAGACGGTCACATTGAGCTTGTCGAAATGTGTATCATTCTGTAAATCAATCATGTTTCGACAGGCTCAACATGACCATTGAGGTAAAAAATGACTTTTGAG
>JAGVPB010000015.1 GCA_020052415.1 Bacteroidales bacterium
ACTGCACAGGCTTTGCTCGCCATGATGGCCGGTTTTTATGCCTCCTATCATGGGCCCTCTGGTATCAGAGCCATTGCAAAAGAGATTCATGCCCTTTCAGTTCTTTTGGTAAACGGCCTAAAGGAGCTTGGTTATAAAATTGAGAACAAGTTCTTTTTCGATACTTTGACTATTTCGGCTGAAAATGAAAACGAACTATCAAAAATAAAGGAAGCTGCATTAGCAAATCAGATCAATTTCCGGTACACTGATTACAATAAAATAGGTATATCAGTGAATGAAACAACCAGTTTCGGTGATATTGATTCTATAATTCATGTTTTTGCTGCGGTCAGAAATAAACAGGTGACTGAAATAAAGCCTGCGCGTGATCTTTCTGAATTGCCGTCTATTCCTGATTCTTTGATGAGGAATACACCTTATCTGACCCATCCGGTATTTAACTCGTATCATTCTGAAACCGAGATGATGAGATATATGAAAAAACTTGAGAACAAGGATCTCGCTCTGAACCGGACTATGATTCCTCTCGGTTCATGCACTATGAAGCTAAACGCTGCCGCCGGGCTTTTTCCGCTTAGCTGGCCGGAGTTTGGTGCCTTGCATCCGTTTGTTCCAAAAGATCAGGCAGAAGGATATTATGAACTCATTGGGAATCTTGAAAATTATTTATGTGAAATTACGGGTTTCGATGCAATTTCGTTTCAGCCAAATTCAGGTGCTTCCGGTGAATATACAGGCTTGATGGTGATCAGGGAGTATTTTAAAAGCAAGGGTGAAAGTCATCGGAATGTATGTTTGATACCTGCATCGGCTCATGGAACCAATCCGGCAAGTTCTGTCATGGCCGGGTTGTCAGTAGTTGTTGTAAAATGCGATGAAAAGGGGAACATTGATTTAACCGATCTCGAAGAACAAGCCGGAATAAATAAGGATAACCTTGCAGCCATTATGGTAACTTATCCCTCAACTCATGGTGTTTATGAGGAAGGCATATTGGAAGTGGTTAATATAATTCATAAATATGGTGGCCAGGTTTATATGGATGGCGCAAATATGAACGCACAGGTAGGCCTTACAAATCCCGGGATAATCGGGGCTGATGTTTGTCATTTAAATCTGCACAAGACTTTTGCCATTCCTCACGGCGGTGGCGGGCCTGGAGTTGGCCCGATCGGGGTTGCCAAACATCTTTCAAAGTTTTTACCCGGCCATCCGTTGATAGAAACAGGCGGAGTAAAAGCCATTTATCCCGTAGCCTCAGCACCTTTTGGAAGTGCTTTTATCCTTCCGATATCCTATGCGTATATCAGGTTGCTGGGCGGCGAAGGTTTGACTATGGCTACAAAAATTGCCATTCTTAATGCCAATTATATCAGGGCGAGCCTTGAGGGCTATTATAAGATTTTATATTCCGGGAAAAATAATTGTGTGGCTCATGAAATGATCCTTGATTGCAATCAGTTTTTGAAAACTGCCGATATCACCGTAGTTGATATTGCCAAGCGGCTTATGGATTATGGGTTTCATGCTCCGACAGTAGCATTTCCGGTTCACGGAACGCTGATGGTTGAGCCGACTGAAAGTGAACCTTTATCTGAGTTGGACCGGTTCATTGAAGCAATGATATCCATCAGGAAAGAAATCGAAGACATTGAGAAGGGAATTTCGGATAAAGCAAATAATGTTTTAAAAAATGCGCCGCATACAATAATGATGGTAACTGACGACAACTGGAATTACCCTTATTCAAGGCAAAAGGCCGCCTTTCCGGTAAAGGCTGAAAATTCTGATAAATATTGGGCGCCGGTCACAAAAATTGACGATGCATACGGCGATCGAAACCTTATTTGTACCTGCATGCCAGTAAACAGCTATCAGGAGAGTAATTAAAATTTATTTTTACAGTTTTGCCGGTAAGATTAAAGTTGTATCTTTACAGCAGTTATTTAAGTTCTCAAATTAAAAATTTTGGAAACTTGTTTTTCAGTTGTCGTATAAATATATTTGCAGATTGAATGATTTTTAGGGTTGAGTAATTTATGGCTGACATAAATGAATTGGTAAACGGTATTCAGATTAAAGTAAAAAAACTTATTGCACTGAACAAAGTACTTACTGATGAAAACTCACAACTAAAAGAAAAACAGGTTGAACTTATAAATAATACAGAGGATCAGAAAAAAATAATTAAACAACTTAAAGATAAAAATAACTTTTTAAAAATTGCTAAATCAGTAAAACAATTTGAAGGAAACGCTGATGTAAAAAGCAAAATAGATGAACTGGTGCGGGAAATTGACAAATGTATTGGACTTTTAAACAAATAAACTATTTTGTAACCTGGTAAACTCTGATGGATGAATTGACAATATCAGTCACGATCGCCGACAGGCCTTACAGGTTGACAATTAAGAGAAGCGAAGAGGAAACAATAAGAAAAGCGGCAAATGAAATCAATAAGAAAATCAAGTACTATTCTGAAAATTATGCATACAACGACAGGCAGGATTTGCTGGCAATGGTTACTCTGGAAAAAACAACAGACGCTTTAACAGTGGAAACTTCATTCAGCCGGAGTGACAGGGAAATAGAGTCAAAACTTATTGAAATAGAGAATTTGCTGACAGATGGTTTGAATAAAAGGATACCATAACCGTTCTTTGAAAGAAATTTTACCGGATCATAATACCGGAAAAAGAATACCCGCATTCATTCAATATTAATGTTTATAAACTCAACATTAATCAATTAAGGGAAAGCTCAATGGCTTCCAGAACAGGCCTCATCCCGCCTTCGGCGGGACTTCTGTTAGGTCAGAGGCAGTGGACGTTTCGAAAAGTCAGGCAACCCTAAACGTGTATAATTGGGGTTTATCAAACTCCTTTGAATAATGCGGGTATTTTTTTTACATGCGTCTCCTTCTTTAATAAATCAATGGAAAATGGAAATTATTATAGCAGTTATTGTCGGTATTTCAGGGCTTGTAGTCGGGTTTATAATAACCAGTACCGTTCTGAAAAAGAATATTGAGAAAAAAAGCGAGAACATAATTAAAGAAGCCGAAGAAAAAGGCGAAGTCATTAAAAAAGAGAAAATATTACAGGCAAAGGAAAAATTTTTACAGCTTAAAACGGAACACGATAAAATCGTTCAGGAAAGAAATTCCACCATTCAGAAAATCGAAAACAGGCTAAATCAAAAGGAAACGAGCCTGTCGCAAAAGTTCGAAGAATTACAGCGCAAGCAAAAAGAAATTGATACCGTCAGACAAAATCTGACTGCACAGCTTGACCTTATCAGTAAAAAACAATCGGAATTAGATAAAATGCATAAAAGACAGGTGGAAGCACTGGAAGCCATTTCCAATCTGTCGGCTTCGGAGGCTAAAGCCCAATTGATCGAAACTCTGCAGGATGAAGCCAAATCCGAAGCAATGTCGCATATTTCGGAAATCGTGGATGAAGCAAAACTCACTGCCAATCGTGAAGCAAAGAAGATCATCATCGAAACCATACAGCGCACCGCTACGGAACATGCTATGGAAAATTCGGTTTCTGTTTTCAATATTGAAAATGATGAGATCAAGGGACGTATCATAGGCCGTGAAGGCCGCAATATCAGGACTCTCGAAGCGATTACAGGTGTTGAAATCATCATTGACGATTCTCCCGATGCCATCATTCTTTCTTCTTTCGACCCGGTTCGCAGAGAAATTGCGCGGCAGTCACTTCATAAACTGGTGACTGATGGAAGGATCCATCCTGCAAGAATTGAAGAGGTTGTAGCAAAAACCAAAAAGCAGATTGAACTTGACATCGTTGAATCCGGGAAAAGGGCAACCATTGACCTGGGAATACATGGTATGCACCACGAACTGGTCAGGCTTGTCGGGAAAATGAAGTACCGTTCATCCTATGGTCAGAACCTTTTGCAGCATTCCAAAGAAGTCGCAAATTTATGTGCCACTATGGCTGCCGAATTGGGATTGAATCCCAAACTAGCCAAGCGGGCTGGCCTCCTTCACGATATTGGAAAAGTCCCGGATGATGAACCGGAATTGCCGCATGCACTGCATGGGATGAAGCTTGCTGAAAAATTTAAAGAAAAACCCGAAGTCTGTAACGCCATCGGTTCCCATCATGACGAAATTGATATGGATAACCTGATATCTCCTGTAGTACAGGTTTGCGATGCCATTTCAGGAGCGCGTCCCGGTGCAAGACGGGAAGTAGTTGCCGCATATATTCAGCGACTTAATAAGCTTGAGGAACTTGCTTTGGCTTACCCCGGTGTGGTTAAAACATACGCAATACAAGCCGGCAGGGAATTGAGGGTAATTGTAGGAGCCGAAAAAGTAAGCGATGCGGAATCGGCAAAAATTTCTTATGATCTTTCGAAAAAGATACAGGACGAAATGACATATCCAGGCCAGATAAAAATTACGGTTATTCGTGAAACCCGCGCAATAAACTACGCAAAATAAAATAACTGAAATTTCAGGTTAAAGAAAATCGGAGAGTTTTTCGTTCTTCATGTATTCAACAAATTCCTCCGACAACCTCTTAGTCACATTGTTGAATATGCATCTCTCGAAATTACAAACAGTATGGTCATGAGGACATTTGCCGATCACAATTTTGCCTTCGATGGTTTCATATAGTTCAAGCAGTGAAATCTTATCAGGAGAAACTTTTAAAGTAAATCCCCCGTTTGGGCCCCTTTGCGAATCGAGGTAACCATCTTTAACCAGGCGCTGCATTACTTTGGCTACATGGTGTTTTGAACTGTTCAGCTTGTCAGCTATTTTAATAACATTAACCAGTTCTTTCTGACCAGATTGTGCAACAATGACCATACTGTGAAGCGCAATGGAAGCAGCTTCTGAAAATTGAATTACATGAGCCATGTCCTAAAATATATGGATTATCCCTACCAATCAAATAACCGGAGAATTGTTATTTTTTCACTTCATAAAAGCAGACTTTCGGGCTGTAGATTTTTTCTTCTTTCTTCAATTCCTTAATCGCTTTATCTACATCACTTTTTTCCAACCCGGATAATTTGGCTATGTCACCCGGACGTAAAGCTTTACCTGCCGTTGACAAGGTTTTTAAAACTATTTCTTTCATTTTGAAAAGTATTAATTTACTGATATACAAAAATAATTAAATTTCAATGTGACAAATTATTTTTTTAAGGCTGTGTTGTGGTATAAGTATTAAATTTGAACCCGATTAGGAATGAACAATAATAAGCATGAAGCTTTCCATCGTTATTGTTAATTACAACGTAAGGTATTTTCTCGAACAATGCATGCATTCAGTTAAAAAAGCTGTAAATGGCATTGAGTCTGAGATATTTGTTGTGGACAACAACTCCGTAGATGGTTCTGTGGAAATGCTTACCGATAAGTTTCCTGAAATAAAAGTCATCAAAAACAGCGAAAATTTAGGATTTTCGCGTGCAAACAACCAGGCCATCCGGTTGGCTAAGGGTGAATATATTCTTCTGCTTAATCCTGATACTGTTGTTGAAGATGATACTTTCAGAAAGATTGTGATGTTTATGGATGGTCATCCTGATGCCGGCGCGCTTGGAGTTAAAATGGTGGACGGGCAGGGAAAGTTTCTTCCCGAATCAAAACGCGGGCTTCCGACTCCGGTGGTTGCTTTCTATAAAATATTCGGATTGTCCCGCCTTTTTCCAAAATCAAAAATATTTGGCAGGTATCATCTGGGCTTTTTGAATGATGATAAAATTCATATTGTTGACATTCTTTCAGGAGCATTCATGCTTATAAGGAAAGCTGCACTTGATAAAACCGGGCTGCTGGATGAAGCATTTTTTATGTATGGGGAAGATATTGATTTGTCGTACCGTATAAAAAACGCCGGCTATAACAATTATTATTTCCCTGAAACCCGCATCATACATTATAAGGGCGAAAGCACTAAGAAAAGCAGCATCAACTATGTAGTGGTCTTTTACAACGCCATGGTCATTTTTGCACGAAAACATTTCTCTGCAAAAAATGCCATGATTTTTTCATTTTTGATTAACCTCGCTGTTTATTTCAGAGCTTTTATAGCTATCGTCAGCAGGTTTTTGTCGAGAATTGCTCTTCCTTTTGCCGATGCCGTATTGTTGTTCGGAGGACTTATCGAAATTAAACTTTCATGGGAACAAAATATCATTTTTCCCTCCGGGGGAAAATATCCAGCCGAGATAGTGACGGTTGCTATTCCCGTATATATTTTCATCTGGCTTATTAGCGTATATCTAAGCGGCGGATACGATAAGCCGGTACAATTGATCAGGATACTCAGAGGATTTTTCATTGGCAGTGTATTGATCCTGATCATTTACGCCTTGCTTCCCGAATCATTCCGGTTTTCAAGAGCACTGATCGTATTCGGGGCATTGTGGGGATTAATTTCAATGATCGGGCTGAGATATATTCTTCACATATTGAAATTCAAAGGATACAGGATTGGAATTGTTATGAACAGGCGGTTTATCATCGTTGGCGAAAGGGAGGAAGCCGAGCGGGTAGCTGACCTGATCCGCAGAGCCGACATGAATCCGGGATTCATTGGTTTGGTGAGTGTTTCGGAAAATACAGAAAAGGTCAATGGCTTTATAGGTAACCTTAACCAAATCAGGGAAATAATTACCATGTACAAAATTGACGAGGTGATATTTTGTGCGAAGGATATGCCGGCACAACAGATCATTGATAAAATGTCGGAGCTTAATCTTGCACAGCTTGAATTTAAAATTGCCCCGCCCGAAAGCCTTTCGATCATCGGGAGCAAATCAATAAATACCACGGGTGATGTTTACATTATTGAAATCAATTCCATTGCAAAGGCAAATAATCTCAGAAGCAAACGGTTTCTTGATCTTATTGCCGGGATGGTTTTATTTATTACTTCGCCCATTGCCGTCTTTACTTTAAAAAAGCCCGGTGGTTTTATCAGAAATATAGCCTGGGTACTCGCCGGGAAATTGACATGGGTGGGTTACCGTATTACTGCCTATTCGGTAAATCATAAATTACCTCCGATAAAAAAAGGTGTTTTAAACCCAACCGACCTGCTGAGTGATAAAAATATTACACCTGACACCATTGACCGACTGAATCTGCTTTATGCCCGGGATTATAAAGTAATGAATGACATTAACATTATCCTGAAAGGATTCAGAAACCTGGGCAGAAAGGTCTAAATGCCCCTGGTCAATTATATTTATTTATTGAGTCCACTTCGAAAAGTAAAGAATTCAGGGCTAAAGTCCGTTAATGTGCTGATATCCAACAAGAGGCTGACTCAAAAGTCATTTTTTACCTCAATGGTCATGTTGAGCCCGTCGAAACATGATTGATTTACAGAATGATACACATTTCGACAAGCTCAATGTGACCGTCTTTTTTGACTTTTGAGACAGCCTCTTTTCTGATATTCCTGACTCTAAGGACTTTAGTCCAAAACGGAATTGTATGCGGTACTTTTCAGAGTGGACTCTTTATTGATTTCAGAACTGCCAGAGTGAAGCACCCAACCGGGTTAATTCAGATTCTTCAGGTTTGACATTGCCTCCGGCAGAAATTGATGAACCTTTGCCACAATTGCACAGGTCTCCAGTTCAGGGCAATCACCGCATGTTTCAAATTTTTTTGTCTTTGCACAATTTCTGATCTCGCAGTTATAACAATGTGCGAATTTTACACCCTCCTGCCTGCAACCCAGGCAATTGATCAATTCAGGGGAAATGTTCGGCGCATTGTATAACTTTTGCCATTTTTCTGAAGTCGCCCTTCTAAGTTCGTCGTCGTCTTTAATTGTAGCTATCCGTGCATCACAAGTCGCACAGTCAAGGCCGCAACACGAAATAAATTGTTCCATAACTCTGTTTTTATTATGGTTCAAAAATATGATTAATCTTATTGCCCCTGATAAATAATGTATAATTATTCCTGAGCCTTTCAGGAAGGATAATGGCTTAAATTTGACAGGCTGCGACAACAGTTATAAAAATTAGTATTCCCAAAATCCCCAGGACTTTATATATCTTTAATTCCGATTTTATCTTCCGGTCTGCTTCCACCAGACGTTTTTCGATGAGTTCGTTGTCGATACCGGTTTCAAGTGCCTTTTGATACCAGTACTTAGCCAGTCGGTAAATTTCGATCTTACTGAAATCATCACCGGTCTTTAAAAAATCATTGAATTTTTCCTCTTGAGGGCTTAGCGGTTTTTGATTTTCATTGTTTTCCATATCGTCTTTATTTTTAAAAGTGTATATCTTAATTAACTCTGTGTTTTATTGCAGTTTGCAAACTTTTCCCGGGCATCAGGAACAGAAATGCCAGTCCAAATATAAAAACCAAACCAATAGCCAGAACCGAATAACGCATGCTTCCGGTTATTGCTTCTATAATTCCAAAACAGAAAGTACCGCTGACAGTAGCCATTTTTTCCATGACATCATAGAAGCTGAAGAAGGAGGTATGGTCAGTTGTTTCCGGCAGCATCTTGGAATATGTAGAGCGGGCCAGCGATTGTGAGCCGCCCATCACAATGCCAATGAAACCTGCCGTTATAATAAAACCAGCAGCATCTTTAATATAAAACGCTCCGGCACAAATCAATATCCAGGCAATAATCAGAAAGATCATGGTCCTTAAATTTCCAAGCCTTCCCGATAATCTTGCAAAAGACCATGCGCCGGCCATACCCAAAAGCTGTATTACAAGGATGGTTGGGATAAGAACTTCTTCGTTCAGTCCAAGCTCTTTTACACCAAATGAGGCAGCCATGAACATCACCGTCAGAATGCCTGTCATGATAAAGAAAAGTGCGCAGAGATAAATACTTAATTTGTAGGATTTTCTTATTATGTTGAACACGGAGCGGAGTTCCTTGTATCCGTTTGTCAAAACATTTGCGTGTGCTTTTCTTTTTCTGAAAATATATTTAGGCAGCCGCGTAAATGTGAAGGTGGAAAAACCCAGCCACCATAAACAAACACTGATAAATGAGATGCGTGCGGCAAGATCTGAATTCTGAGGGATGCCAAAAAAACCTGGCTTCATGATCATCAGCAGATTGAAAAGGAGTAAAACCACGCATCCAAGATAGCCCATCGAATAACCCCTTGCACTGATGCGATCCTGCTCTTCAGGCGACGCTATAACCGGAAGAAAAGAATTGTAAAATACAATACTGCCGGCGTAACCAATGGTTCCGAGCAAAAAAGCAATGATCCCGAATTCGATATTGTTTTTTGTGAAAAAAAAGAGCATTCCGCATCCTGTAGCGCCAATCCAGGTGAATGTTCTCATAAATCCTCTGCGGCGTCCGGTATAATCGGCGATGGAAGAAAGCAGGGGAGAGGCCAGAGCGACAATAAAATAAGCGGCTGCAATCGCCCATGAATAAAGCACAGTATTTATGATCTTTATTCCGAAAAATGAAACCGTAAAATCATCCCCGCTATGGGTGACGGTATTATAATAAATAGGGAAAATAGCAGAACCTATCGTTAACTGGTAAACCGAATTAGCCCAGTCATACATCACCCAGCCCTGAATTACTCTTTTATCACCTTGTTGAATTTGTTGCATTTATTTATTTAGCGGTGACTTTAATAATATTTCGTCTATACACAGCAAATTTAGAAAATTCTAAGAATTAGAAACATTCACCCCAAGATTATGTTATTAGGTCGGGTTCACTATTTTTGCATTCCAATGAGATGGATTGAGACATATTTTTCAGAGATTTATCGTTTGTCGCTCGAAATGTCGCCCTGGCTTTTGCTTGGGTTTACATTTGCCGGGTTGCTTCATATTTTCATGCCCGGCGGAAGCGTCCGTAAATATATGGGCGGACGTAACCTGAAATCGGTTGTTTATGCGGCATTACTTGGAGTTCCGTTACCTTTATGTTCCTGTGGCGTAATCCCAACCGGAATTTCCTTTCATAAAGAAGGAGCTTCGAAAGGCGCTACCGTTTCTTTTCTCATTTCAACCCCTCAGACCGGCGTTGATTCTATACTTGCAACCTATTCGATGATGGGATTGCCTTTTGCAATCCTCCGGCCGGTGGTGGCTTTTTGCAGTGGTATTTTCGGTGGATTACTAACCAACCTGACAACGAAAAATGAGGCAGATCCACCGGTTAGTAGAGGTGTTGGCAATGAAAGTGAAATTGGAAGCGGGAATAAACTCAGAATAATGCTAAGGTATGCCTTTCTTGATTTCCTGATGGATATTGCCGACTGGCTCTTAATAGGGTTTGCGGTTGCTGCATTAATTTCCCTTTTACTGCCGGATAATTTTTTTACTATGTACCTGAGCAATCAATTTTTAAGTATGTTGGTTGTTTTAGTGGCAGCCATTCCTCTTTATGTTTGTGCTACAGGTTCCATACCAATTGCAGCCGTTTTGATGATGAAGGGACTTTCACCCGGAGCTGCCCTGGTTTTTTTGATGGCAGGCCCGGCAACCAATATTGCTACAATGGCAATCATAGGAAAAGCAATTGATAAGAAAACAGTGGGTATTTACATTCTTTCGATCAGTGTGAGCGCATTATTCTTCGGTTGGCTGATCAATAATTTTTTACCTGCGGAATGGTTTGTAATGATGTCGCATCAGCATGGCAGACATGAACACGAGCTTCTGCCTCACTGGGTTCAACTTGCCTCCACTGTTCTTCTTCTTATGCTGCTGATTAACGGATATGTGAGGAAATTTGTACGTTTTAAACATTTGAAACCTTTACCCGATATGACTCAATACACGAAAAATCTTAAAATCAGCGTTGGCGGTATGACCTGCAATCATTGTAAAATGAGCGTTGAAAAAAACCTGAAATCGGTTACCGGAATTAAATCAGTCACTGCTAACCCCGACACAGGCGATGTTTTAATAGAAGGATCCGAATTTGATCTTGAAAAAATTAAGTCGGCAATTGAGGATATAGGTTACGATTTTAAAGGGGTGAGAGAAGATAGTGAGAAATGAGAGATTAGTCTTGAGTATTTAGTCTGTAGTACTTACTTTTCGGGTTACTTGTTGCTGATTTGCTTGTTGACCAATAACCAGCCACCAGTAACTACAAGTCAGTGATAGAAACTCTACACGAACAGTTACCTTTCGTATTTATTCAATTGCTTCCTGCTTTTCCGAAACCAGCCTTACACTGTCAATCAGATAAGGAGTTTCGCCCTGCCACATCAAAGCACCATGTTTCTGACGGTAATGAACCACGATCATGTAGCCTTCAAGTTTCTCCATTTGGGCTACTATGCGGGAATCATTTACTGAAAAAAAGAATTTTTCAGAAGCAATTGGTACATTGCGGTTGCTTTCGACGCTGCTAAGGATCATTTCCCCTTCATAGGTTTTAAAAATATTACCCCGGTGCGAAAACTTCTGTAAAAGTCCTGCCCGATATCCTTCGCTGTAAGTGAAATAATACCGCCAATAAACAAATACGCTTAGAAAAATAATGAGAATGATGCTGCCCCAAATCAGAAATTTTTTCATAACTAATAAAAATCTCCCGTTAATTAGAAAATACAAAAGTAATCATGAAATCGGTTTTTTGCACTATAAAAGTTTTCAGATTAAAGTTTTTCAATAAGATAAATTGTTCGCTTATTTTGGAGTTCAACAAAATTCCAATAAGAACTTTGTTTGCTTTTTTTTGTTTAAACCTATTTCTGATTTAAATAAAATATATGAAGTTAATAAAAAGCCCATGCATAAATGTTTGCGAATACAATCCGGAAGGCAATTGCAAGGGGTGTTACCGGTCGAAAGATGAAATATCAAATTGGATCAATTATACAGATGATCAAAAAAAACAGGTTTTAATCCATACTGCTGAAAGAAAAATTTCTTCAGGAAATTGTCAGATTAACTATAATTATTTTGTTTGAAAACATTGGTAGTGATATTTTTATAAAAAAAAGTGGTAGGCCAATCCTTTGATTAATATTTATATTAAATTCGTGCACGGCCATTTTATTTAATGGTGCAATTAAAATCACAGTCCGGATGATAATAAATTCATAAAATAATTCAGCAGGATAATGGAATATGATTTTCATTCGCTTGTTTTCGCATTTGCATTAACATTGTTTGCCGGTTTGTCCACAGGTATCGGCAGCGCGATTGCTTTTTTTGCCCATCGTACCAACACGAAATTTTTATCAGTATCTCTTGGTTTTTCAGCGGGCGTCATGATTTATGTTTCTTTCGTGGAAATTATGGTGAAAGCCAGAAATGAACTGGTAATTGAATTGGGTAACCGCGCCGGATACTGGTGGACGACTATTGCTTTTTTCGGTGGGATATTATTAATCGCAATTATTGATAAGCTGATCCCGTCAGTCGAAAATCCCCATGAAATCAGAAGGGTTGAAGAAATGGATGCCAGGAATCATAAAAACAATAAACTTATGAGAATGGGCACGTTTACAGCACTGGCTATAGCCATCCATAATTTCCCCGAAGGCCTTGCAACCTTTACTTCCGCATTGACGCATCCCGGTTTAGGGATTGCAATAGCAGTTGCAATTGCAATTCATAACATTCCTGAGGGGATTGCCGTATCGGTTCCGGTTTATTATGCAACAGGAAGTAAAAGAAAAGCTTTCAGGTTGTCGTTTCTTTCAGGTCTGGCTGAACCGGTAGGTGCAATCGTCGGATATCTCATACTTCTGCCGTTTATGAGCCCTGTTGTATTTGGTGTTTTGTTTGCATCGGTTGCAGGAATTATGGTCTTTATTTCCCTGGATGAGTTATTACCCAGTGCACAAGAATACGGAGAACATCACCTTTCAATTTATGGTTTAGTGGCCGGTATGGTGGTAATGGCTATTAGTCTGTTGTTGTTTATCTAAAATAATGTTGATGAATAAAAAAATAATTACCGGTTTTTTGATCCTGACCTTATCCTGTCTTAAATTGATTTCTCAAAATGATACTTTGCCGACAATCCTTAGTGACAGGCCAACTCAAACAGAGTCACCATTTATTGTTCCGAAGGGATATTTTCAGATGGAAACCGGATTGGGCTACATTGACCGGGGAGATAAAGAAAAAGACTTAACACGTTATCAGCTTGCTTCAACACTTTTAAGGTATGGATTATTCAGCCAATTTGAATTAAGGATATCAAGTGGATTGGAATGGGTAAATGTAAAGGTTAATGATTCAGATATAGATTCTTCGTATGGTGGGCTTGATCCTGTTTCAGCAGGATTCAAGGTTTTTGTAGTTGAGGAAAAAAGCTGGAGGCCCCAAATGGCTGTTGTGGGTAATATTACACTCCGCCACATCGGAAATGATTATTTACGGCCAACATTTAGTTATCCCTTAGGTAAGATTATTTGCAGGCATAATCTGACACAGAAACTTTCACTTGGTTATTATGTCGGCTTTACATGGAACGGCGAAAAAGCAGATGGTTTTTTTATTTATTCTTCTCATTTAGGTTATTCAATTATGCCACGATTGTGGGCTTTTGCTGAAGTTTACGGAACATTTGATAATGGTGATCTGCCCAACCACCGGGGTGGAGCCGGATTAACCTACAGGATCAGGCATAACCTTCAGGCCGACATCTCGACGGGTCTTGCCTTTAGTAAAAATGTAGATAGGTTTAGTGTCACAGCAGGACTTTCATGGAGAATACCAGGATAAATTTGTTGTACGAATTGACTAATTTTGACAAGTTTTAAAACAAAACATTCACAATGAAGAAAACAGGATTGTTTTATGGAACTACTGGTGGCCGAACCAGGAAAGTAGCCGAATTGATCAAAAAAGAATTCGGAAGCAGTGCCATTGAAATTTTTAACATTAAAGACGTAGAGCCTTCTGATATTTTAAAATTTGACAACCTGATTTTCGGTACATCGGCATGGGGTATAGGCGATATGCAGGACGACTGGGAAATTTTTATTGATGAGTTGGTTGAGCTTGATCTGTCAGAGAAAAAAATTGCCATTTATGGTCTGGGTGACCAAAAAGGATATCCCGGCAGTTTTGCCGATGGACTTGGAACCCTGTATTGCCGGTTGGCAGATAAGGATAAGATCGTGGGATACTGGCCAAAGGAAGGATATAAATATTACTTTTCATCAGCCGAAAAAGACGGGCGGTTTGTAGGGCTCGTTATTGATGAAGACAGCCAGCACGAATTGACAGCAGCACGGATTAAAAAATGGGTAGCTGTTCTAAAAAAGGAATTCAAATAAAAAAGTCCCGGTGACGGGACTTTTATTTTCATTTTTATTCTGCTGGATGAATTGCTTCTACCGGGCAGACGTCTGCACATGAACCACAATCGGTGCATATATCAGGATCAATTTTATAAATTTCACCCTCACTAATAGCTTCAACGGGGCATTCATCAATGCAGGTTCCGCAAGCAGTGCAATCATCTGAAATTACGTAAGCCATGTTCTTAAATTTTTGTGTTTATAAACAGTTGCAAATGTAGAAATATTTAATTGTGTAACAATTTTTCGACTTATTTTTTCACTTTTTTATCCAAAAATATATCTGTTCTCTTCAATCAGGCTGTTGGCAATACGTCTCCGTGCTTCCTTAACATTCACCGGTGCAACTCTTGTAAACATTTCTACCCTCTCAAGCATCACCTTAAGCTCATCACCGGTAATGAAGGAATTGATGGCATCTTTTGCACTTTTATGAATGTGACTGGCCGAATCATAAATATAAACATCTATAATATCTCTGTAAAGCTTTGCTTTATCTGAACCTCTAACTACCTCCAGTTTTTCGGTACGAAGCAAAGCCGATTCTGCAGCATATACCATCATGATTACATCCGAAATATTAAAGAGAATTTCCTGCTCGGTAAGGAAATCGCGCTGGAATTTATCCGATAGTGTGCCCAGCAGGAAAAGTGCTGTCCTTTTGAAGTTTTTAATATAATACCTTTTTTCTTCGTAATAACTTCCGGACGGTATCTTTGAATCAACTTCTGAATCGAGGTTCTTGACTATCGAATTGGCATATCTAACTACGTCAAATCCTGTTTTCAAAGCTTTTTTTATTGTCGTATCCGAAACCAGGAGCCGATTAATTTCATTGGTTCCCTCAAAAATCCTGTTGATCCTCGAATCACGATAAGCTCTGTCAACGTCTGTCTCAGCCGAAAATCCCATTCCACCGAAAATCTGTACTGCTTCATCCACAACATAATTCAGCGCTTCCGAGCCAAGTACTTTCAGCAATGCAGCCTCAAGTGCATAAGCAGCAATTCCTTCAATGGTGGCCTGAGTCTTGTCCATCCCTTCTGTTTTATAGAGTTCTATCATATCATCAATATTCTTGCTCACCCTGTAAACAGCTGCTTCGGTAACCCAGGTTCTAATCACTTGTTCCGCAATTTTGAATTTGATCGCACCGAATTCTGAAATAAATTGTCCGAATTGCTTGCGTTCGTTTGCATAATTAACCGACTGGGTTATCGCCCTCTTTGAAGCGCCTAACACAGTTCCACCCAGTTTAATTCTGCCCATGTGCAGTATGTTCAAAGCGATCCTGAATCCCTGTCCGCGCTTGCCGAGCAGATTTTCAACCGGAACTTTTACATCGTTAAAAAATATCTGAACTGTGGATGAGCCCTTAATCCCCATCTTTCTTTCTTCAGGATTGATTACGACACCTTCCCAGGCGCTTTCTACAATAAATGAGCTGTGCACACGGTCGTTGTCTATCTTAGCAAAAACAGTAAGGACATCAGCAAATCCACCGTTGGTAATCCACATTTTCTGACCGCTGAGAAGGTAATGCCTGCCGTCCTCCGTTAAAACCGCCCTTGATTTGCCGGCATTTGCGTCCGAACCGGCATTAGGTTCAGTTAAACAATAGGCTGCGGCCCACTCACCGGATGCAAGCTTCGGAAGATACTTCTGTTTCTGCTGATCCGTACCATAATAAACAATCGGCAAGGTTCCGATTCCCGTATGTGCGGAATAAGCAACCGAAAAAGAATAACCCGATCCCATGGCAGCGCTCGCCAGCATTGATGTTACAAACGACTGTTCAAATCCATCATATTGTTCTGGAACAGATATCCCTAATAAACCGAGTTCACCTGCCTTCCTTATCAGATTTCTCATCAATCCTTCTTCTTTCTCATCAATCCTGTCGAGAATCGGGAAGACCTCTGCTTCCAGAAAATCATTGCAGGTTTGAGCTATCATTTGCTGTTCCTCGTTAAATTCTTCAGGAATAAATACATCGGCAGCCTCTGTTTCCTTAATCAGAAATTCGCCACCTTTCAATAACTGCGCTGTTTCCATCTTAGTTTAATCTTTTTTTAAGTTGGCCATAAAATTATAAAAATATTGATACTTTTGATTTTGAAAAAATTGAAATTGATTTGGATTTTACATTAGTCTATATTACTGCTGGTTTTCTCCTGGTCTTAATACTCGGAATATCGTACCGGAGGGCAATCCGGTTTAAAATTATCAAACTTCTTCATGGGAAATACAGTTATGACTATGTATATAATTTTAAAAAACTGACAAATAAAAGTCCATATCCTTATTGTATTAAAGATGAAATTTTATCGTATTTGCAGTTAGCAATAAATAAAAGAAGTCTTGCCGATCATTACACCACAGGAAATACAATTTTATTTGAGAACCTTCCTTTTCACACGCGACTGGATAAAATCTTAAAGATATACGGTGAACCCGACTGCTTCAATGCTTATTTAATAAAAAACTTTGAATTGAAGGTATTTGGTTTTACAAAAAATAATTTCAACACGAGTGTGAATACGGTTTTTTACTTTTTCCTGAATGAAATGGTGATGGGGGAGTACATTATTACAACCTCAAAGGAGATTACTGTCGAATCAATTTCAAAAGCCATTTTGAGCAGGGAAGGTGTAAAATCGGATAAGATTTCAAATCATTTCTTTATTGATTTTGAAGATAAGTCTTCTGCTTATTTTTACGAAAATGGATTCTACATTTTAATTCGCTATATTGACTGGAACAATAAATTATTTTTCAAGCTGATAGAATAAGTAATTTGTAAGCCGGAAACTTCTGTCTCAGGATTGAATGCTTGCTTCCTTCATTTTAACAACCTCAATCTTCAATTCTGATTCTCCCTCAATAAAGTTTACCATTATAACATCGCCTTCCGCATATTTGGTTTTAATAATCTCTTCAGCCAGCGGATCCTCAATATATTTTTGGATTGCACGCTTAAGCGGACGGGCGCCATATTGCTCGTCCCAGCCTTTCTCAACAATGAAATCCTTGGCAGAGGTGGTAACTTCCATATTAAAGCCCAGACTTTTAACCCGTTTGAATAAATAACTCAGTTCAATATCAATGATTTTATGAATGTCATCTCTCTCAAGCGGATCAAAGATTACTACGTCATCAATGCGATTCAGGAATTCAGGTGCAAAAGCTTTCTTTAGTGCATTTTCAATTACACCTCTGGCAAAATCAACCTTTGCAGATTTCTTGGATGCCGTATTAAATCCGACTCCCTGTCCGAAATCTTTTAATTGCCTTGATCCGATGTTGGAAGTCATAATCACAATGGTATTCTTAAAATCTACCCTTCTGCCAAAACTATCGGTCAGAACTCCGTCATCCAAAACCTGTAATAACAAGTGAAAAACATCCGGGTGAGCTTTCTCTATTTCATCAAGAAGGACAATGGAATAGGGTTTTCTGCGAACTTTTTCAGTAAGCTGTCCGCCTTCTTCATAACCGACATATCCGGGAGGAGCACCGACGAGCCTCGATACAGCAAATTTTTCCATATATTCACTCATATCAACCCGAACCAGTGCATCTTCTGTATCAAATAAATATCTCGCGAGTATTTTTGCAAGGTGAGTTTTTCCTACGCCGGTTGGTCCAAGGAAAATAAAAGTTCCTATCGGCTTGTTGGGATCCTTAAGTCCTGCACGGTTTCGGCGGATTGCTTTGGCCACTTTTTTAATCGCTTCCGGTTGACCGATCACCGATCCTTCAAGGTCGCTTTCCATATTTATCAACCGGTCACTTTCGTTTTGAGCTATTCGCTGAACAGGCACGCCGGTCATCATGGCAATTACTTCAGCTACATTTTCATCCGTAACAATCTCCCGGTTTATCTTGGAATCCTCTTCCCATCTTCTTTTTTCTCTTTCGAGGTCTTCAGTAAGCTTTCTTTCTATGTCACGATATTTTGCAGCTTCTTCGAATTTTTGGTTGTTGATGGCTTTTGTTTTATTCAGCTTGGTTTCCTCGATCCGGTTCTCAATGTCAATAATTTCCACTGGTACGTGAATATTAGTAATGTGAACTCTTGAGCCTGCTTCGTCAAGCGCATCAATAGCTTTGTCCGGCAGGAAACGGTCCGAAATATACCTGGTTGTAAGATTGACGCAGGCTTTGATTGCTTCGGGCGAATATGTTACAAGATGATGATCCTCATATTTTTCCTTGATATTGTTCAATATCTCAATGGTTTCTTCGGGAGATGTCGGATCAACAAGTACTTTTTGAAATCTCCTTTCCAATGCTCCATCCTTTTCAATGTACTGTCTGTATTCATCGAGTGTAGTTGCCCCGATACATTGAATATCACCACGTGCGAGTGCAGGCTTGAACATATTTGATGCATCCAGGGATCCGGAGGCATTTCCCGCACCAACAATAGTATGAATTTCATCAATAAAAAGAATGATGTCAGGATTTTTTTCCAGTTCATTCAGAACAGCTTTCATCCTCTCTTCAAACTGACCACGGTACTTAGTACCCGCAACAAGAGAAGCAAGATCAAGGGTGACGATTTTTTTATTAAACAGTGCCCTGGATACCTTACGCTGGGTAATTCTGAGAGCCAATCCTTCAGCTATGGCTGATTTCCCCACGCCGGGCTCTCCGATTAAAATGGGATTATTCTTTTTCCTGCGGCTTAATATCTGTGCGATCCTTTCGAGTTCCCTCGCTCTTCCAACGATCGGATCTAATTTCCCTTCTTCAGCATATTTTGTAATATCCCTCCCGAAATTATCCAGGACAGGTGTTTTCGATTTTGAATCGGATATTTTTTTGATATTACCACTGAAATTCTGGCTTCCTTCTTCAGGATCATCATCTGCGGTACCACCCGGCAGTTCATCTTTTGGATCCATCTTCATTCCGCCGTCTGAATTTGAGATGATCGCCTTGAGCTCATCTTTTACAGCATCATAATCAACTCCATAGCTTTGAAATGCTTTTGTAACAACATTATCATTATCCTTTAAAATTGCTAATAATAAATGCTCTGTTCCAATAAGATCGCTGTTGAATAATTTTGCTTCGAGGTAGGTAATTTTTAAAGCTCTTTCAGCTTGCTTTATCAGTGGAATGTTTTCGGTGGATTTTAATTTACCGTAATCGGAATTAGCAATAGCCAATTCAATTTCTTTTCTGATCTTGGATAAATCAACTCCGAAATAGGTAAGTATCTGAATTGCCATTCCTTCACCTTCGCGAATAATACCAAGTAATAAATGTTCAAGTCCAATGTAATCATTGCCAAGCCTGATGGCCTCTTCGCGGCTATATGAAAGAACGTCTTTAACTCGTTGTGAAAATTTAGCTTCCATTATAGAATATATCTATGTATAATAATTTATGCAATAAACAAACGATTTGAAATACTAATTATTTCTATATTTTCGTCCAATTAATTTAACAGTTCTATTTACAGAAAGTTTCAATATCAAAAACCTTTCCTTAGCGTTTTTTTATCCATTAAATGACAAAGTGTCGCTAATTTCAAATGTATATACAAATATACTGAATAATCGAAACTTAGCTGGTTTTTATTAACAAGAATTTGTTAGTAATAAATATACTTGAAAAAAGATAATTATTTATGTAAATTTAGTACATTCGTAACTTTTTAGAATTGCTTGTAATTAATTGTAACTGAATATTGTAAGAAATGGAAAACGTACAAGATGGCGAACGGATCGTAAAGGTTAATATCGAAAATCAAATGAAAACCGCGTACATTGATTATTCAATGTCGGTTATTGTCTCCCGAGCATTGCCTGATGTCCGTGATGGATTGAAGCCCGTTCACAGGAGAGTTTTATTTGGAATGCTTGATTTGGGTGTTTTGTCAAACAGACCCTATAAAAAATCCGCCAGGATAGTCGGTGAAGTGTTAGGTAAATATCATCCACATGGTGATACTTCGGTTTATGATGCAATGGTTAGAATGGCGCAGGAATGGTCGCTGCGATATCCCCTGGTTGACGGGCAGGGAAATTTCGGTTCAATGGATGGAGATAGTCCGGCAGCAATGCGATATACTGAAGCAAGGTTAAAAAAAATTGCCGAAGAAATGCTCGCGGATATCAATAAAGATACCGTTGATTTTCAGTTAAATTTTGACGACTCGCTTGAAGAACCAACTGTTTTACCTTCGAGGATACCAAACCTTCTTGTAAACGGCGCATCGGGCATTGCTGTTGGAATGGCAACCAATATGCCTCCTCATAATATTTCTGAAGTCATTGATGGCATTGTCGCTTACATTGATAATAAGGAAATAACCATACCTGAATTGATGAAGTTTATTAAAGGACCTGATTTTCCTACCGGTGGAGTTATTTATGGGTATGATGGTGTAAAGAGCGCTTATGAAACAGGCAGGGGAAGGATCGTTCTCAGAGGAGAAGCTACAATTGAAGATGATGATAGTGGCAAGGCAAGAATAATTGTTACCTCGATCCCATACCAGGTGAACAAAGCGGAAATGATTAAAAAAACCGCTGATTTAGTGAATGAGAAACGACTCGAAGGAATTACGGATATCCGCGATGAATCGGACAGGGAAGGGCTGCGGATTGTTTACGAACTTAAAAAAGATGTGATTCCTAACGTAATCCTCAATAAATTATATCAGTTTACCCAGCTTCAAAATTCCTTTAGTGTCAACAACATTGCTTTGGTTAGAGGCAGGCCCATATTGCTGAATTTAAAGGATATGATCAGGCATTATGTTGATCACCGGCATGAAGTACTTGTCCGAAAGACTAAATTCGAATTGTCGGAGGCTGAAAAAAAGGCTCATATCCTTGAAGGACTCATTAAAGCCCTTGACCACCTCGATGAAGTTATTGCACTTATTCGCGCTTCCCGGACTCCTGAAGAAGCTAAAAATGGTCTCATGGAACAGTTCGGACTATCGGAAATACAGTCCAGAGCAATTCTTGATATGCGGCTACAGAAGCTTACGGGTCTTGAACAGGAGAAACTTAAAGAAGAGTACGCTGAGCTCCTTAAATTCATTGAAAGCTTAAAAGAAATTCTCGGAAATGAAGAATTAAGGATGAAAATTATTAAGGATGAAATGCTTGAAATAAAAGAAAAATATGGTGATAAAACACGTACAGAAATTGAATATACTTCAAAGGATTTCAACATTACTGATACCATTGCAGATGAGGATGTTGTAATCACAGTTTCGCATTTGGGTTATATTAAACGTACACCATTGACCGAATATCGCCGGCAAAACAGGGGAGGGGTTGGCGCAAGAGGCAGCGATATACGGGGAGAAGATTTTCTTGAGTACCTTTACGTGGCGAGTAATCATAATTATATGCTCTTCTTTACTGAAAAGGGAAAATGTTACTGGCTCAGGGTTTTTGAAATACCTGAAGGAACCAAGAACTCAAAGGGAAGGGCAATTCAAAACATGATTAACCTGGAACAGGGGGATAAGGTAAGAGCATTTATAAATGTAAAGGATCTGACTGATAAAAATTATGTCGAAAATAATTTTATAATTCTTTGCAGTAAAAAAGGAACCATTAAAAAAACATCTCTTGAGGCATATTCCAGACCGCGTTTAAATGGAATTATTGCCATCAACATCAGGGAAGGTGATAATTTGCTTGAAGCCAAACTGACCAATGGTGTAAATGAAATTATAATGGCCCTAAAATCAGGAAGAGCAATACGGTTTAATGAAAAAACAGTAAGGCCTATGGGACGAAATGCCTCAGGAGTGAGGGGTGTAAAACTGGCAAATGAAAACGATGAAGTCATTGGGATGATCTGCCTTCAAAGTGATGAACAGGATATTCTTGTTGTTTCTGAAAATGGTTACGGGAAAAAATCCAAGGTTGAGGATTACAGGATTACAAACCGGGGTGGTAAAGGTGTAAAAACCATAAATATTACAAATAAAACCGGAAGTTTAATTGCAATAAAGGACGTCACAGATAATGATGATCTTATGATTATCAACCGTTCAGGAATTTTAATACGTATGGCTGTTACTGACCTAAGGGTCATGGGCCGGGCGACCCAGGGTGTGAGATTGATAAACATTAAAGAGGGTGACGCCATCGCTTCAGTAGCAAGAGTAGAAGTAGAGGAAGAATCACATGAAGTTGAACCGGAAGGAAGAGAAATTTCTAAAAATCCTGATCCGACTGTAGATGATCACATTGAAGGAGAAGAGAACATTGAATCAACAGAAATTTAAATATTTAAATAATTATCAATTTGAATAATAAGTTTTATTTGATAAATCTGCCAAAATATTTATCAGTTTGGTCTGTTGATTGGTGAAAAGTATGTATTAATTAATAAATTTGCCCACAAAATTGTTTAATAATTTATTTATGAAAAAAGCAGCAGTTATTTTAATTTTCTTGATTTCATCGGGTATATGCGTTGCTCAACCTGATGTTCAAAATGCATTTAATTATCACAATCAGGGTAAGCTGGATAAAGCAAAAATTTCAATTGACAAGGCTATTCTAAATCCAAAAGCTGTCAATAATGCAAAAACGTGGTTTTACAGGGGCAATATTTATATTGACATTTGCCGGAGTCAGGATAGTGCTTATAAAAACCTTGACCCGGATGCGCTAACCAAAGCACATGAAGCTTACATGAAGGCCTCGGAACTGGATACAAAAAACGAGTATAAGATTGATATTTTACAGAGAATGATTCTTGTTGCAGAATCTTATTTTAATGATGGCGCAAATAAGTACAATTTAGGAATGAATGCGTTAAGTAAATCAGATAGTATTCAGGCCAAAAAAAATTTCCAGGTATCTGTCAATTCCTTCGAAAACGCTTTTAAGATTTATGAAAGTGGCGGACGAACCGATACAGCCACTATTTATTATATTTCCATTGCTGCTGAACTTGGACAGGATTATCCTAAAGCTAAAAGTACTCTTTTAAAACTGATAGAAATGCAGTATCCTGAACCTGCAATTTATACTTCAATGGCAAATATTCTTTATAAACAGGATAATGATGTTGAGAAGGCTCTGTTTTATTTTTCCGAAGGAAGGCAAAAATTTCCGGATAATCTGAATATTTTACTAAACGAGACAAATGTTTTCCTTGCAGAAGGCATGACTGAAAGAGCATTGGATAATTTACAACTTGCAGCGAAATTTGATGAATCAAATCCAACCATTTTCTTTGCTATTGGTGCTAAATATAATGAAATAGTTGATGATTCAACCAGAACGATGGAAATGAGGGAAGAAGCGTTTACCAAAGCGTCGGCAGCCTATAAAAAATCAATAGAATTAAAACCGGATTATTTTGATCCCAACTATAATATGGGTGCTCTTTATGTGAACAAGGCAGCCAGTTTAATTGAAATTGCAAATAATTTACCATTGACAGCTCAAGCGGAATATGATAAATTAAAGCAACAGGCAAATGAATATTTACAAAACTCATTGCCGTATCTTGAAAAAGCTTATGAACTCCAGCCCACAGACCGCAGTACACTTGTTTCATTAAAGGAAATTTATACCCGATTGAATATGATGGATAAACTAAAAGAGATTAATGCGAAATTAGAGCAATAATATTCTGAGTAGAAGGAGGGATAAGATAGGATTCTCTCCTTTTGTTTTAAATTTCTAATTTAACATAATATTAATTATAAGACAATTGAATATTATTATTAAACTATCTGTCAGGTTGATACGATTACTATTATCCTTTCTTTATCTTTGACGAAAAAATATGGTGTTACCGGAAACAATAGATGGAGTAATTGCTGAACTTGAAAAACTATTAATTCATTTTTCTGAACAGCATGATCGTAGAGCTTATTTCATTGCACTTTATCTGAAGGTCACTCAGGAAGTAAGAAACAAACTCAAAGAGGATTATTTCCAAAATAAGGAGCTGATGGAAGAACTTGATATTGTTTTTGCAAACCGATTTTTGGAGGCAATATATAATTACGACAATAAGGAACCTGTTACGAATTCCTGGCAAATGGCATTTTCAGCAGCAAATAAATGGAGGCCGCTTGTTATCCAGCATTTATTTCTTGGAATGAATGCACATATTGCTTTGGATTTAGGAATTGCTGCGGCAACTGTTGCTCATGGAAAAGATATCGAATCGTTAAACGCCGATTTCAGGGCAATAAATTCAATATTAAGCTCACTTATAAATAACGTACAGGAAAATCTTTCAGCAATCTGGCCATTGTTAAAACCAATTGATTGGTTAGCTGGAAGGATTGATGAGGATTTTACAGCTTTTTCAATGGAAATTGCACGTGACTCAGCCTGGAAAGTTGCTCAAGAGTATCATATACTTCAATCGCGGATTGAACAGATTAATTATATTGAAGCAAGAGACAAAAAAGTTGAAACATACAGCCGAAAAATTATTTATCCGGGCCGGTTAGTGTCATCAATTGCTTCGATAATCAGAATCGGTGAAACAGGAACAATCAAAAGCAAGATCAGAAAACTCATGCTATGATTAATTGCCTGATTTTTATTGCACCAGAAGTTTTTGAGATCCTAAAATATTTTTATAATTGTCAATGATTTTACAAAAATATACTCCTGCCTGAATCCCTTCAATTGAAATTTCTATCCTGTCGGTGTTAATATTTGTCAGTTGTTTTACCACATTTCCAAACAGATCATAAATTAATATCTCGCTGTCACATAATGATTTGCCTATAGTCACCTGCAAAATAGCTTTAGTATTTGCAGGATTTGGATAAATAACAAATGAGAACTCCTCTCCTATCTGCTTATCTGTTGGAATACCGACAACATAACCATTCATTTCACCCGGAGTTCCAAAATTTTCAGAAGCTGCCCAGCTTTCAGGGAGAGCATTATCATATTGCCAGAATTTAAGTTCAAGAGTCGGACCATTCCCATTGGGTTCTGCCGGCCAGGGATCAGAGACTCCATAGTGAACCGTATCAATCAGGGCGCCTGAAGCATCAAACAACCTGATTAACTCACCGGTGCTTGCAAGTCCAAAATTCATTTCGCCGATATAATTTTCAACTTCAGGAAAAACAGAATTAAAATCAGCCGAATCGCGGCATAAAACAAGGTATCCGAAAGGCTCAATCATTGTACCTGTTGGAAAAGTATATAAATGAGTGTCGTCGCTGTCCTTAAAAACCCATTCAGAAACGTCGAGATAATATTCATGCGGATTATAAAATTCAACCCAATCGCCGGGACTGGTAACGGAATCAGAATTATAATTTATTTCATTTATTACCAGTGAATCAGCAAAATCTTTTGGTTTGAATTGCGCAATAATATAATCCCCGGTATTGAACTCCATTGTTACCTCTAAAGTAGAATCATTCGGAAAAACCTCATGATTGTTTAAAATCCATTTATCAAATTCGTAGGACAGATTTATTTCTTCGGCAGTGAGTTTGGTATTAATCCCGCCATAGTAATATCCTCCCCAGGGAACAATCGGCGGATGAATTGAATTTATCTTCATTCTGCCCGATCCGGGTGGAATGACATTGAAATTCACCTCGTAAGGACCATTCAGGCCGTAACAGTTATTCAATCCTGCCGGAACAACACTAAACCGGATATTTATAAAATTCCTGACTTTTTGAACATTTGTTTGCCACTCTGCTACCGAACCGCCCCACCTGTCGCAGTGGGCAGGCATTTCCGGAAGCACAAACTCTTCAATCGAATCCAGGAAATTGATCATGGTATCGGGGCGATAAACCGTATTGAGCAAGTCAATATATCTTGAAACATAATACTCCTTGAATTCTGCATTATCCTGTAATGCATTCAGAATTTCAATGTGGTCCTCAGGGTCAGCGGTTATACCTTCAGGAAAACAGGGTAAAACATAAGGGTTTTGCCCAGGAATACCTGTATAATTTATATAGTGACCAAAAGTTGCATCCTCATCCCAAAGGATATAACCCCATTTCTGATGTCCGCCTGTGGTATCAATTCCTTTCCACCAGCCAACGTTCCAGTTTATCCAATCGGAACAAACGACAAAAGAATTGGTAATGACATAATCAGACAAACTTGTAATATCGTATTTCGATTTAACATATTCGTAATTTGACTGGATGGCCATATCGTTATTCAATATAAAATCGTGCAATGCATTCCAGTCATCCCAGGCAGCCTGACCGCCATATTCCGCCCATGATCCGCCCCAAAGCATCAGAAAATATAAATGATATTTATCCTGTCCATAATAATAATTGGTAAAATCATGATCATGGACTTTTTCACGGTAACTATATACGCCCCAAAATTGCCCATTGACGTAGAGAACAAATTTCTCACCCTGTCGAACATCAAGGTTAAGATGTGATCTGTGTGCAAGATTTTGGATCAGAAAATCACGAAGATGGGCACTCGTATCAATTCCGGGATAATTATCATCGCCTTCAGCCCTGAAAATTAACCTTTGAAACTCCTCACGGTCCGACCTTGGCATCAGCTTTTCGCGCAAAGCAAAATTGTAGCCGCATTCATCCCGTGTAATGAAGTCCATACTTCGTTGCGGGTGCACCCATGAGTCCTGTCCATGTTCATTAAACTCACCAAAGGCCTGGGTTGTCCTGATGCCTTCCTTATTAAAATATTCAATAGTGCCGAATGGTTTAAGCGAAGCATTACCATTAAGAAGATTATCGAGGGTCTCTGCTGATGTAGAAATAACTGGTAATGAATGAGTTATTCCAATAAAATAAGTATTGAATTCTATCAGACCACGAAAGATGGTATTATCACTGCTGAATGACCTTGCATTAATTATTTTCGTAGTTGTTAAATTCAGAGGTTCCGAATATAGGGGCGATGATGCTGAAGGTTCCGAACCATCCAAAGTGTACCTCACTTCAGAATTTGGTTCATTATTAGTTATTGTAACGGTAATTGGACCTGTATAAAATCCGGGAGCCATATCCATCGAAGGTTTGGCAGAGTATGCATTATATGAGGCTGAAGAATTATTCGAGCTGCCTGGTGTGGGAGAAGTAAATATTACCCAGCTTCCTGAACCGTTAGGTTTTTGCCCACGCGAATGATCCTTTTGAGTAATTTGTATTTGCAGCATTTCAAGGACAACTCCTGCGGGGCTTGTAAGAACAATATTGTCAGGATTATCTTTTGTTTGTGTTAATTTGAAATTAGTATGATAATGCCCTCCGGAAACTTCATTTCTACCACTCAACCATATTTTCATAAATCCGTTGGCCGCGATTGTTGTATTCTCCGGAAACTGCCATTTGGCCGAATCAGCGGGATTGTCGCTGAGATAATAGCCGCCCAGGCTGAATGGAGTTGCTC
>JAGVPB010000037.1 GCA_020052415.1 Bacteroidales bacterium
AAGCGAAAAAAACATACTTAAGGTCATAAAACCACTGTTCCTCGACAACTTATGGAGGGAGTTCGAACAGGTAAAGGACAACCGGAATAAATTAATCGCATTCCACGAAAAAATTGCCGGGCTGCGTTTCCTCGATCCCGCCTGCGGTTGCGGAAATTTCCTCGTGATTAGTTATCGCGAATTGCGTTTGCTCGAACTTGAGATCATAAAAGTTCTTCAAAAAGGTCAGATGGTTACCGACATTGCCGAAAAGATAAAACTCGATGTGGACCGCTTTTACGGCATCGAGATCGAAGAATTTCCTTCACAGATCGCACAAGTGGCAATGTGGCTGGCCGACCACCAGATGAACATGAAAGTGAGCGAAACCTTCGGTGAATATTTTATTCGTCTCCCTTTGCGCAAAAGCCCGCATATCGTTTGCGGCAATGCCCTGCGCCTCGACTGGCAAAGCCTCATAGAACCGATCCCATGGGAAAAAGGAGAACCCAAGTTCAATTATATTTTCGGGAACCCTCCATTTATGGGTTCAAAATTTATGAAACCCATACAAAGGAAAGAGGTGGTAGATTTATTTAATAATTTACCCGGTTCAGGAATCCTGGACTACGTTACAGCATGGTATGCTAAATCTGCACAATATATTTTACATTTTGCTTTCATAAATCATGAAATCAAATGTGCTTTCGTCTCAACAAATTCTATCAGCCAAGGCGAGCAAGTTGGCGTTCTTTGGAATGAGTTACTAAACAAGTATAAAATCAAAATTCATTTTGCTCACAGAACTTTTAAATGGAATAATGAAGCAAAAGGGGTCGCTGCTGTTTATTGTGTAATTATTGGATTTTCAAATTATAATATTTCTGAGAAGCCAATTTTTGAATATTCAGATATTAAAGGAGAACCACATCAGATTATGGTTAGAAATATTAATCCATACTTATTAGAAGGAAATGATCTGTTAATAAAATCAAGGACTAAATCAATTTGCAATGTTCCAAGAATTAAATTTGGAAACCAACCAATTGATGGTGGAAACTTACTAATGTCTGCACACGAATTTGAAATTTATATTGAGAAAGAACCGGATGGTAAAAAATTTATAAGGAGATACATAGGAAGTGAAGAATTAATTAATGGAATAAAAAGGTATTGTTTTTGGTTGAAGGATGCTCAACCTAAAGAAATTCACAACCTTCCTTTATTGATGAAAAGAATTGAAAATGTTGCAATTTTCAGGCAATCCAGCAAAAGGAAAGAGACACAAGAATTATCTTTAATTCCAACAAAATTTGCTTTCATTTCCCATGAAGAAAGATATTATGTAATTATACCGAGTGTATCTTCTGAACGACGCAATTATATACCGATTGATTTTATGGGTAGTGATGTAATTGCCTCAAATCTATGTTTAATAATTCCCGGAGCAACAAAATATCATTTTGGCATTCTCACTTCTCATATGCACATGGCTTGGGTCAGATATGTCTGTGGAAGACTTGAAGGTAGGTTAAGATATTCAAATTCTATTGTTTACAACAACTTCCCCTGGCCCGAAAATACATCTAAAAAACAGGTAAAAGCAGTAGAGGAAGCAGCCCAAAAAGTATTGGATACCCGTGCAGAGTTCTACGCTAATTCCCTTGCCGTTCTATACGATCCCCTCACCATGCCCCCCGCCCTCGTCAAAGCCCACCAGGCACTCGACAAAGCCGCCGACCTCTGTTACCGTCCCCAGCCATTCATGTCTGAGTCAAAACGGATAGAATACCTCTTCGAACTCTATGATAAATATACGGCGGGGTTGTTTAAGGAGGAAAAGAAGAAAAGGAAGGAGCGTAGTAATTTACCACAAATAGATGAAGTTGGAGAAAGTGAAAAAACAAATAAAGCATGAAAACAAAAATCCCTGAAGAGCTTTTCCACTATTGTCCATTAAGTTCTCTATTTGGTATTGTTAAATCCAACATTTTACGACTTACCTGTTCAAAATATTCCAATGACCCTCATGAGAATATAATTGGTGAAAATGTTTTAAAAGAAATACTTAAGGAGAATATATTGAACCAACAAAAAATTTTTATCACCGAAGTAATAAAGGAATTAGAAAGGGGAAGAGACTGGTCTATTTTTCACACACCTTATGTATTTTGTATGACAAAAAAAAAGGAAGATTTAAATCAATGGCGAATTTATGCTGATAATGGTCGTGGTTTTTGCATTGGTTTAAAGCCTGCTTTTTTTGTTACTGGAATTTACATACAAAGTGATATTGATTCTTCTTTTAATTTTCCCTTAGATCTTTATTATGACAAACTTTATATAAATAAATGTATTTACGAATCAGAGAAACAAAAAAAGTTTATTATTCAAATAATTGATCTGTTTACAAACTACCCTGAAATTAAGAATTTGGATAATGATAAGAAAGTTATTTCTTTTATCCAATACTTTAAACTAATTACCTCATTCTTCAAACATGAATCATATAAAGATGAAGAAGAATGGAGATTAGTTTGCTTTCCTGTATGTCAGCAATCATTTAATGAGTACAAATTCAAGATCGATTACCTGACTAAACGAAGTGTCATTGTTCCTTACATGGAATTTCCTATTCAATCAACATTTGAAAATCCATTATTCTCAGATATTTTTATTGGTTCGAATGTAATTAATACTAGTCAGGAAATTGCAGATTTTATTCAAAATAATAAAGCCAATTTTAGAAAATTAATAAGATCTAAAGTTAAAATCCAGGAAATACATTGATAAATATGGCCGATCCAAAACAACTTAAAATTCTCAAAAGTGGGGTTGAAAATTGGAATAATTTCAGAAAAGACAATCCCACTTTAAAAATTGATTTAAGCAATGCAGACCTTAGCAAGGTAAAAATTAACAATGCAAACTTAGTCTATGCAGATCTTGTCTATTCAAACCTAGTCTATGCTAACCTAAATGGGTCAGACTTTAGCAAGGCTAGCCTTAGCAATGCAAACCTTTGCGATGCAAATCTTATAGGAACCAATTTCAGTAGGGCAAACCTTAACGATGCGAACCTTAGCGGGGCAAATCTTAGCACAGCAAACCTTAGCCGGGCAAATCTTACGAAGGCAAACTTTAGCCAAGCAAACCTTAGCCACGTAAAACTTAGATGGGCATACCTTAGCGAGGCAAACTTTAGCGGGGCAGACCTTCATAAGGCAAACCTTATGCAAGCTAGGTTTTATTTTACTATTTTTCTCCAATCGCAACTTTCAGAAGCTTCATTTCAAGATGCTCATCTTAATAACACAATTTTTTCTAACACCAATTTATCAAAAACTAAATTTCTCGAATCATGTATTTTTTATGATAAATGTTTTATTGATTATCACACATTAAGTAAATCCGGTAACCTACCTGTTAATTTTTTACGCGGTTGTGGATTATCTGAAACATATATTGAATATATTCCTGCATTATTCAGTAAAGCCATACAGTTTTACTCCTGCTTCATCAGCTATTCTTCAAAAGACGAAGAAATTGCAAAAAAAATCCATGCTGACTTACAGGATAAAGGAATTCGCTGCTGGTTTGCACCCGAGGATTTAAAGATTGGCGACAAATTCCGGTCAACTATTCATGAAGCAATCAAAGTCTATGATAAATTGCTTCTTATCATTTCCGAAAATTCCATCAATAGCCATTGGGTCGAAGATGAAGTTGAAAAGGCATTTGAAAAAGAAAGAAAACAAAATCGAACCGTATTATTCCCGATCACAGTTGATCAGAATATTTTTAATATTGATGTCGGTTGGGCCGATTCTATAAAAAACACAAGACATATTGGAGACTTCACCAACTGGAAAAACCATGACAGTTATAAAAAAGCATTTGATAGATTGGTCAGGGATTTAAAGCAAGAAAACCTCACTGCAATCACTAAAGGAAACATAAATACAATAGTCAATGGCCGATCCAAAACAACTTGAAATTCTTAAAAGTGGTGTTGAAAATTGGAATAGATTTAGAAATGAAAATCCCCATTTAATAATTGATTTAAGCAAGGCAGACCTTATCACTACAGACCTTAGCGATGCATACCTTAGCAGGTTAAACCTTACCGGGGCAAACTTTAGCAGGTTAAATCTTACCGGGGCAAACTTTAGCCGGGCTGAACTTTTCGATGTAGACTTTAGTGAGGCAGACCTTAGCGGGGTAAACTTTAGCGAGACTGAACTTTACGATGTAAACTTTAGCCGAGCAAACCTTTTCATAGCAAATCTTGTCGGTGCAATATTTTCCAGAGCAAATCTTATCGGGGCAAACTTTAACGGAGCTATATTATTTTCTACTATTTTTCTCCATTCGTCACTGTCAGAAGCTTCATTCTTGAGTGCTAAACTTAGAAATACAATTTTTACTGAAACTGATTTATCAAAGACTGAACAATTAGAATCATGCCAGTTTTTTGGTGAATGTTACATTGATTATCACACACTTAAAAAATCTTGTAACCTGCCAGTTAATTTTTTGCGTGGTTGTGGATTATCTGATACTTTTATTGATCACATTCCCGCATTATTTAACAAAGCTATTCAGTTTTACTCTTGCTTCATTAGCTATTCTTCAAAAGATGAAGAAATTGCAAAAAAAATTCACGCCGACTTACAGGATAAAGGAATTCGATGTTGGTTTGCACCCGAAGATTTAAAAATTGGCGACAAATTTCGGTCAACCATCCATGAAGCAATTAAGGTTTATGATAAATTACTTCTGATAATTTCCGAAAATTCTATCAATAGCCATTGGGTAGAAGATGAAGTTGAAAGGGCATTTGAAAAAGAAAGAAAACAAAACAGAACTGTACTATTTCCAGTTACAGTTGATCAAAACATTTTTAATATTGATGCCGGTTGGGCCAATTCCATAAACAAAAGACATATCGGAGACTTCATTTACTGGAAAAACCATGACAGCTATAAAAAAGCATTCGACAGGCTGGTCAGGGATTTAAAGCAGGAAGGTCCAAAATAAATTGAAAAATCAAATTAAACAAGTTAATATGACACAAGAAGAATTTTTAAAAGAAAGAGTAGATGACCAAATAAAATGGTATAGCCAAAGAGCTACGACCAATAAAAATTGCCACACTTGGTCAAAAAGCCTTATTATTGGATTTTCAGCAATCATTCCGCTTATTGCAGGCATCGAATTTAATACTGTTGCGAAAAATTTCCTTCTTGGAATTTTAGGAACTTTAGTAGCAATTTTATCCGGGTTATCGGGTCTATTGAAATTTCAGGAGAAATGGACAGAATATAGAACAACATCGGAAACATTAAAGCACGAAAAAATACTATTTCAAACCCAGACTGGCCCTTATGATAATGAATCTGATCCGTTTAAGATTCTTGTTCCAAGGATTGAAAATTTGATAAGTAAGGAACACTCTGCCTGGAGTCAGTATATAAGTAAAGAAAGTTAGTCATTTCTCTTTTTTAAATATGCCGGCATTAAAAACGTACGATTTGTTAATTAGCCATGCTTGGAAATATAATGATGAGTATCATCGGCTTGTCTCTATGCTAAATACCGCTTCATTATTTCATTGGAGGAATTATAGCGTTCCAAAACATGACCCTAAAATTGATCCTGATTCTTATGCAGGGCGAAAAATACTTTTAGCAGGATTGACCAATCAGATTAAACCAGTCAATTGTTTTTTGATACTGTCAGGCATGTATACTCATTATAGCTATTGGATTAATAGAGAAATTGAGATTGCCCAAAAATATCGCAAGCCAATAATTGGAATAAGGCCAAGAGGTCAGCTAATTATACCAAAAGTCATTCAAGAAGCTGCCCTTGAAATCACTGGATGGAATACAGATTCCATCGTTTCAGCAATCAGAAGAAATTCGATTTAAAGCAAAATATTATGAGAAAAATATTTATCAGTTACGTTAAGGAAGATGAGCATTATTTATCTACCATTTTAAACTGGAAAAAACAGGATCAAAATTTAAATATTGAATTCATCACAGATAGACTGCTAATAAAAAATCCATCTGATAATTCACTTAAAACAAAAACAGAAATCGAAGACTTGCTTAAACCGCTCATTGATGCTTCCAATGCAATATTATTATTGGTTGGTAACGACACTCATAATAAGCCCTGGATAGAATGGGAATATAATTACGCTCAAAACCATAAATTGAAGATTGCATTAATGCAAATTCCAAACTCTACAGGTAATAAACCGAAACTGGTTCCAGAACAGGAAATGTTTAAAATGAATTTAAAGAATTTAAGGAAAATTATGATTAGTTGGAAGTGGTTATGAAAACAAGACAATATTTAAACAAGCTAAAAAATGGAGGATAATAAATTCAACTTTGATTTTAAATGGGACGTATTCAAACATATTGATTCCATACGTGAAGGAAGAACAAATTTTTTCCTTATTGCTGAAGCCATGATGGTGGCTGGTTATATGGCCTTATCATCAACTGAGTACTTTTTAAGGATTACTGTTGGAATATTAGGTCTAATCTATACGGCATCATGGTTCTTCGTAAATCTAAGACAAAGTAATAGACTAGATCATTTAGCAAAAAATAATCTACTTTATAATGAGTTTCTTTTAGAGGTTGTTAAGGCTGGCAAAGGAATCCCTGGAATACTTATAATGAATTATGTTTTGCCCTTATCCACCACAGCTTTTTGGATAATTTTATTGATTAAGGCATGGATTGGTTTCCCAGGTTCGGCTGAGGTTCTACCTCAGACGAATATATCTATCCAGACTTTGCATGAAATCCTCCGTTCCCATGTACTCTTTTTTAATTCGTAAAATTTGTGGACAACCGAAATCCTCCGTGCTCTTTGCCCCTGTACAGCTAAGGCTCTGCCTTAGTCGCCCATATCCTCCCAGACTCCAGCCTGTCAAAAAACAAATCCGCTATTCATAACCTGCCCCCTCCAAATGAATGCGAAGCATTCACTGTGCGCCGGCCCGAAAATCCGCCATGCGGCGAGTGGCTTGCGGGGAAGGTTTGGATCGGATTTTCTTGACTTTTTTGGCCTGTCCCGCGTTTCTGCGGGGTTCTTTTTGTGGCAAGACAAAAAGAACCAAATATAAAACACTTCAAATGGCGTAAGTGTTCACGTTTGTCTCCCGTCCACTCAACAAAAAAATCGCCGCATTTCACATCCGCAGGGGCTTTATTTATATAAAATGTCTTTGTCAATCACACTTTGAATAAACGTCCAAAATCTTTACTTCTGTCTTATGAGTTTCAACAACAATTTTTATATTCCTGAAAGCATTTATTTTTTAACCTATTTCGCCGTTAGAGGAATTTATTTGGATTGGGTAAACAATGCGCAAGTCAACCATGCACAAAGCTTACGAACGAGACTTGCCGGTTTGATTATGAATTCAGGTAACAGTACATGAATTAATTGTTATAATTTTTAAATATTAATAAGTGAAATAGAAATCAATTGACTTTTCTATTATTATTATTTCAATTGCCATATCACTTATTGAAGATTTTGCTTACTTATCGCTTATTACGGATGCTACAGCAGAAAAATAGTTGGATTTTATTTATCCGAAAAAATCGTAAAAATCAGATACAACTTTGGTAATTTAAATGTTGTCTTAGCTCAAAAGTGCAAATAAAATATTTACATTTGTGAATATATAATAATTACTATAAAGCAATTCAATTTAAAATTAATTAACATGAAAAAACTCTACATTTTAACTACATTATTGAGTTTGTCGGTTTTTCTATTCGGACAAACCTATCTTACTGAAGATTTCAGTTCAAACCAAATGCCACCAACCGGCTGGACGATTGATGGCTTACCTGCCCAATGGTCGGTAGAAGGAAGTAATACCGCCGGCGGAACAGCACCTGAAGCCATGTTTAGTTACATTAACCAAACTACTACTACGCGGCTTGTTTCTCCTGAGATAGACCTGACAGGGTTAACTTCTGTTACTATTTCGTTTAAGCATTTTTACGATGATTATACCGGCGCTGGTCCGGCCATCGGACTGGCAACAAGGTCGTCAGGGGGAAGCTGGAACCAGGTATGGCAGGTGAGTCCTAACAATAATTTAGGTCCGGAAGACAAGACAATTGAAGTTACAAACGGTGATGTCGGCCAGGCTGACTTTCAATTTTGTCTGTACCTCAATGGTAACCTGTATAATGTAGATTACTGGTACATTGATGATATTTCAGTTTTCACACCCTTCAACCTTGATGCTGCCCTTACTGAAGTTGATCTTCCGCAATACGTACAGTACGGTGCCGAACTTGAACTGACCGGAAAAGTGAAAAATATGGGTACTACCAATATCAACTCCTTTGATGTGGCTTACACAGTTGATGGCGGCAGCCCTGTGGTTTCTAGCTTTACAGGTTTAAATATTGCGTTGGGAGGTTTTTACAATTTTACACATGACACTCCAATTATGCTCCCGGATGCAGGTACTTATGAAATTGTTGTGACGGTTGAAAATGTGAATGGTGGTACTGATGATAACCTTGCAAATAATTCAATGACCAAATATGTGGGTGCTGTACCCTTCATCCCTTCGAAAAAAATATTTGCTGAGGAAGCAACAGGTACTTGGTGCGGATGGTGTGTCAGGGGAATTTGCTTTATGGATTATATGTCCGAAACATACCCCGAAACCTGGATAGGAGTGGCTGTGCATAATGGCGATCCTATGGTGGTGCCTGCTTATGATAATGCCATTCCTTCTATTATTCCGAATTTTCCCGGGTATCCAAGCGGAGCAATTGACAGGGCAGGTGACAATTACTGGGATCCGTCTGATTTTGAAACAGGCTATCTTGAACGTATAGAGGCAATTTCACCCGCAACGATTGATATTGTTAATTTCTCATGGGACCCCATCACAAGGATCGTAAACTTCGATCTCCAGTCAGAATTTATTGTTGATATTAACAGTGAATTAAGGTTTTGTGCAGTTATGACCGAGGATAGTTGCTGGGGGACTTCAGCACAGTGGAATCAAACCAATTATTATGCCGGCGGAGCCAATGGCCCAATGTGCGGATTTGAAAGCTTACCCGGGACAATACCCGCTTCGCAGATGCATTATGATCACGTTGCAAGAGCCATTCTTGACACACCTTATGGTACAACGGGTAGTTTGCCTGCAACCATCACAGCCGGCGAGGTACATTCCTATACTTATACCTATACACTTCCAACAACCTGGGTTTATGAAAAAATGCATTTCATTGGTATTTTGATTGATATGTCAACCGGGGAGGTTTTGAATGCAAATAATGTGATCAATTTTGGAACAGGTATCAATGTTACTGAAGCCGGCCAAACCATAAATGCCTTTCCAAATCCGTCAACCGGAAAAGTAATGCTTTCCTGTGCCGATTATTCAGCAATTATGATTTATTCTTCTGACGGAACCCTGGTTCGCACAATAACAGAAAATGAATCTGATGCGGTTGATCTTTCAGACCTGAAAAATGGATTGTACATCCTTAGTATAATTGCTGATGATAATTCGGTCGTTAACAAGAGGATCAGTATTATTAAGTAATTTCAGTGAATAATGCGTTAAAAAGGCTGCCGGATACGGGCGGCCTTTTTTACTTTGGTGCTATTTATAAATTGTATAAATTACTTATGTGTAATTGATTATATGGAGGAATGTTTATTTTTGCCTTTGATTGAAAACTTTTAAATTAAAAATAATATCATGAAAAAACTTTTTACAATTTTATTGGGAATTATTCTTGGCATAAGCCTGAATGCCCAGCAAGTCAGCCGCGATATGGTCGTGGTTGAGGGTGGAACCGGATTTTGGTGAGGCTATTGTCCGGGCGCTGCATTAGGAGCAGACGAACTCGTAGAAAACGGATTTAACGTAGCAGTCATTGAAAATCACAACGGTGATTCGCTTGCCAACGTTTATTCGAATGCAAGAAACACCTATTATAACATTACCGGCTATCCGACCTATTTTTTTGATGGTGTATTATCGGTCGTGGGTGGAAGCGGGACAACAAGCATGTACAGCTATTATGTTCCAAAAGTAAATCAGCGGAATGCAATCCTTTCCGATTTCACAATTGATGTTCAGTTTGTTGAAACGGACGGAACTTATACGGCTACAATAACATTGGATAATGTTGGCGGAAATACGGGCACTGGGCTTAAGCTTCAGGTTGCAATTACAGAATCCCACATGCCGATCACCTGGGGACTTTCGGATGAAGTGAATTTTGTAAACCGGCTGATGGTCCCAAACCAGAATGGAACAGACCTGGACTTCAGTGGTGGAAACATACAGACCGTAGTTCTTAACTTTACAACTGCAAGCTTCTGGGATATTGACAATTGCGAAATAGTGGCCTTTATTCAGAAAAGCTCAAACAAGGAAATTTTACAGGGAACCAAAAAATCAATGGCAGTTCCACTTTATAACCTTGATGCACAGGCAAAAGCAATCAATTATCCTGTAGGCCAGCATTGCGGTAGTTCGGTTGAACCTGCTGTTGTAATTAAAAACATGGGTGCGGATGACCTCACAAGCCTTGAGATAGAGTACAATATTAATGGTGGTTCTTCTCAAATATTTAACTGGACAGGAAATCTTGGTTTTAACCTTGCACAGGAAGTTATTTTACCTTCGATTACTTTTACTCCCCAGCCAAATAATTCTTTTGAGGTAACTGTCAGCAATCCGAACGGACAGCCTGATCCGAATCCTGATAATAATACCTTGTCCGAGAGTTTTCTGGCTGCTCCGCAAGTTAATACACCTTCGGTTAATTTTGAAATAAAAACAGATCAATATCCGTCAGAAACAACCTGGAAAGTAAAAAACTCTTCCGGAACGATTTTGTATTCGGGCGGGCCTTATACTGGTGCAAATACGGTTTATACAGCCGTGTGGACATTAAGTGATCAGGAATGCTACACATTCACAATTTATGATGAATATGGCGATGGTATTTGCTGTGCTTATGGCAATGGTTATTATAAGCTGATGGATGCCGGCAATATTGTGTTTGCTCAGGGTGGTGAATTTGGAACAGAAGAAACCAAACCTTTTGAACGTATAGGGGAGAATATTGTGAATGCAGATTTTACTGCTGATCTCACCAGTATTTTCGAAGGCGAAAGTGTAAATTTCACTGACCTTTCAACAGGAGGTGTTAACACCTGGAACTGGACGTTTGAAGGTGGCACACCTGCATTTTCCAGTGAACAAAATCCCACTGTAGTTTATAATATTGAGGGTGTTTATGATGTTACACTGGCTGTTTCGAATGGGATCAACTCCAATACAACGGTAAAACAGGATTACATAACAGTTGATCATATTACAGGTACAGATGATCTAAATGCTTCCGGTATTAATATATTCCCAAATCCTTCTACCGGAAGGATATTCATCACCGGGGCTGATAACACAGATTTGAATATTTATAATTCAACCGGAATAAAGGTGGCTGCTTACAGCGATTTATCTGGTAATATGATAGATATATCTGATCTTGGAGATGGTATCTATTTTATCAATGTAGTGAGAGACGGTAAGACATTGCTTAATAAAAAGATCAGCGTACTTAAATAAAGATTACTTTATATGAATTCTGAAAAGGCTGCCGCACAAGCAGCCTTTTTAGTTATACCATAAAAGGGATAAAACGGTACATTCTGCAAATTGGAATAAGTATAGGGGATATAGGGGAAATACAGATGGGCAAGCCCTTATATCCCCTATACCATTATTTCCTTATTTTTCATTTTGCTATAATTTATCCAGTGAGAGGTATAATTCCCATTATTACATTGTGAATTTTCAAAACCTGGGGCACTACCATTTGCTTTTCATCATTAAAAATAATAAAATCGGATAGTTCCATTTTTTTGTCCTGATCCCATTGATGTTTCATTCTTTTTTCAACATCAGTCCGGGTGATTTGATCCCTTTCTATGACGCGTCTAATGGCAAGCTCCGGTGGTGAAACAACGGTGATTATTTTATCGAATTCTTTATTAAATCCGCTTTCGAAAAGGATAGCGGCTTCCTGCAGGATATAGTGTTGGTTATTGTGCAGTTTTATCCAATACATAAGGCTTTGTTTAACCAAGGGATGTATAACTGAATTCAGGAATTTAAGGGCCTCATCATCATCAAAAACAATAATGCCCAGCTTTTGTCTGTCAATGATACCGTCGGTGAGTATCTCCTTTCCAAATTTCAGTACTAAAGTTTGTCTGACATCCTCATTCAATAAAAAAAATTTTGCTTCCTCGTCAGCATGAAATACTGGTACTCCAAGAGTTTCAAATATCCTGCAAACAATACTTTTTCCGGTACCGATATTCCCGGTTATTCCGACTTTGATCATTGCTTTAAGACTAAAAATTCCACATCTTCAGGTTCGATCCTAACAACTGTAATAAATGAAGGGCTTCTAACAATGTTTACCTTAAGTTTTGCAGAAGAATCACCTTCGCTGTAACTGACATGCGCCAGAAACATATCATTGCTGACTCTGCTGAAATCCTTCAGACCAACATTGTAGGTAATTTTAACCTGATCAGGAAATGTTTTAATTTTTAACTCAGTATTCGGGCAAATAACAGGAATTTCGATGGTTGATTCTGTAAATTCTTCAGCCAGTATATAAACTTCGGCAACATCTGGAACCAGCTTAATGTTATGCAGGCCCTCAGGAATTGCAAGCCCGACCTTAACAATTTGCGGTTTATCAATATGCACAACTTCCTTCTCAATGGTTTCAATAAATTGGATATTATTGATTATATCTTTCTGACCTAAAATATTTACACTGTCAGGAACTGTTTTCAGGCTGTCGGTCAATCTGAACTGCTTTTCAAATCCCAGCCTGAGCTTTGGAATAATTTTTACTTTCCTTCCGGTCATAGCCTCAAACCTCAGGTTTATAAATTCAGGCGATACGGAAACATGTTCTTCAGATAGATTCAGCCTTTTGATAATATTCCCGGCATAATCTGAAGCCGGAATGCTTGCCCGAAAATAATCACCATCTTTTTTAACCTTAACATTAGTCAGGTCTATTTTAATCGGAACCCTGCTGCTCATATATTTCATGGTCAGTAAAGCCACTCCACCGGATGAAATAGTGAATGAAAGGATGCTGTCCTGCCTGCCCGATAAAACATAATTACCGGGGTTGTTCTCAAAAATAACAGGGTAATCAATGGTAGTAAATGATTCCTTTGAAAGAACAATAAGAAACCAGATAAAAACAGAAATGCCTAAACATATAATAAAGACAATGAGCCGGTTCTTTGAAGTATTTAAACCAGATTGTGAAATTTTCCTGGAGGTTCCATCAAAGTCCTGCATTTGTTTTCAAAGGTTTAATCCAAACCGAATAAAAGTGGATTTCTATTTGGCGCCAATCTGTGCAGTGCTATCCATTGCAACGGCTGACTTTTCAATTCTGAGTTTCATCTGACTTTCAACTTCAATGGTAAAAGTTGTGTCCTGAATTTCGACGATCTTACCATGAATCCCGCCGATAGTAATGATTTTATCTCCTTTTTTCAGAGCTTCCCTGTACTTTTTCTGGTCCTTGCTTTTCTTCATTTGCGGACGAATAAAAAACAGGTAAAACACCAAAACTATGGCGATCAAAGGCAAAAAACTCATCCAACCACTCCCCTCCTGACCTTCAGCCGGAGGCATAAATAATAAGAAATTCAACATGTTATTCATTTTATATTTGTATTTAAAAAGGTTGCTATATTAAAATCCCGGTTAATATTGTTGCTGGAATTAATTGGCTATAACCATTGCTTTGATCCATATCACTGTTTGAGGAGGCTGGCAATTGGTAACAACTGTAATTGACTTTTGTTGCATTCCTTTCTTGCCTTCACTGTCGAAAGTAACAGTAATTTCTTTTTTTTCCCCCGGTTTAACCGGAGTTTTAGGAAACTTTGGAATAGTACATCCGCAAGTTGTATTAACCTGTGAAATCAGCAGGTCGGCACTACCAGCATTGGTAAATCTGAATCCGAAGGAAGCTTTTTCGCCTGCGATCAGTTTCCCGAAATCATGTACATCCTTATCAAACTGAATCACCGGCAAACCTCCGTTATTCCTTCCTTCCGCAGAATTTGGATTGGTGACAAGGTCAGCCGGAAGCTTTCCCCCGCTGTCGCTATTGCATGAAATTAAAAATGCAGTCAACAATAAACCTGCAACAAACAATGTTTTCCTAACGCTCATATCTCATTTTGAAGTCGCAAAATTAGAAAATAAATTCATACTTTCATGCGTTTGCCATTTCATGCTATAAATCACATATTCGGAGTAAGTATTGTTCAATTTAACATATAATTGGTAATTTTGATCGGTCATCAAAAGCGTATTAAGTAATTATGGGTTTATGAAAAAATCAGTATATATTATCATTGGTGTTGCAGTATTTCTGATAATTATTGTTTGGATTTTATTCGGCTCTGATGGTAAATCGGCCGAAACTCTTGAGGTTCCGGTAAAGCAGGGACAATTTAAAATTGCTGTCACTACTTCAGGAGAACTTGAGGCAAAAAAATCCGAAAAAATTTATGGTCCTGATAACCTGAATAATGTGAGAATATGGGAGGTTAAGATTGAAGATATTGTTCCGGATGGAACCGTGGTTGACTCCGGTGATTATGTTGCATCCCTCGACCGGACAGAACTGGCAGGTAAACTCAAAGACCAGGAACTTGAACTTGAACAGATCGAAACACAGCATACCAAAACGATGCTCGATACTACACTTGAGATGAGAAGCCTGCGCGATGATCTGATTAACCTAAACTATGTTCTCGAAGAAAAGAAAATTCAACTTGAGCAATCAAAGTTTGAACCACCGGCTACGATACGTCAGGTAGAAATTGAACTTGAAAAAGCCGGGCGATCTTACGATCAGGCTGGCAAAAATTATTCACTGAAACTGGAAAAAGCGAAAGCAACCATGCAGGATGTCACAGCACAGCTAACCAAGGCCCAGCGGAAATACGACGAGATGGCCAATTTGCTGAAACAATTTACCGTATTTGCACCTAAATCAGGTATGGTCATTTATAAACGCGGCTGGGATGGGAAAAAGATGGGAATTGGCGCACAGATAAGCACCTGGGATAATGTCGTCGCTACCCTGCCAAATCTTACCGAAATGATCTCTAAAACTTATGTAAATGAAATTGACATCAGCAAAGTGAAAGTGGGCCAGAAGGTAGAGTTAGGTATTGACGCCTTTCCTGAAAAGAAATTTACAGGAGTAGTTAAAGAGGTGGCCAATATAGGCGAACAAATGAAAAATACCAATGCAAAAGTATTTGAAGTGATGATACAGGTAAATGAATTTGATTCTGTTATGAGGCCGGCAATGACCACTAAAAATATAATTATAACCGATATAATTGACGATGTGTTGTTCATACCGATAGAATGTGTTCACACCGGCGACAGCATTTCTTATGTGGTTGCAGGTAATGTAAGAAAACAAGTGATCGTGGGTAAAACAAATGAAAACGAGATCATCATCAATGCCGGGCTTGAAAAGGATGACGATATCTACATCGTTCCACCCGAAGGTTATGAATCATACCGTATCCATAAACTACCGGATGAGGTCATTAAGCAATTCAGCATTAAACAACCGATAGTACAGGTGAAAGATGAAATTGAAATCAATAATGATACCCTCAACTGGCCTGACACGATGGTATTCGATAAACCATTACCCAAAGAAAAAGGCAATGTTAAAAGGTTTTCGAAGCCTGACGGAGCCGTAAAAAATTAAAGAGCAGCAATTTTGGAAAGGTATTTTTATATTATAAACATTGCGGTTGAAGCGGTCTTTGCTAACCGTTTCCGTTCCATTCTTACCGCTCTTGGAATCATATTCGGAGTAGCAGCCGTAATCGCAATGATGGCAATAGGAAAAGGCGCCCAGCAGGAAATCCTCGAACAAATTAAACTGGTTGGGGTAAACAATATCGTAATTAATCCCATAATTGAAAAAATACCTGCTGCTGATGACAATACCCAGGAAGGGAAGCAGCAATCGGAAAAATTTTCTCCCGGTTTGACAATGAAGGATGCTGAATCCATTGCTGCTCTTATTCCTTCAGTTGACAAGGTTAGCCCTGAAGTGATATATGAAACTTCCATAATAAAAGATGGCATCCGTAGTTCTGCGATACTAACCGGTGTTTCACCCGACTTTTTTAAAGTTTACAACCTCACTCTTCAGAAAGGGACGATGTTTACTGAAACCCATGTGAAAACAGGTAATGCAGTGTGTATCATCGGGCCTAAAATCGCTTCGAAGTTTTTCCCTGATGAGGAACCCATTGGGAAATATATTAAGTGCGGAAGCCTTTGGCTGAAAGTGGTAGGAGTGCTCGAAAATATAAGTGCATCCGGTTCAGGAAGCGAGGATTTGGGGATCAGCAATTATAATGTGAATATTTATGCTCCGATCCAAACCATTTTACTCCGATATAAGGACAGGTCGGCCATCACCTCAGCAGCTATTCATGGCCAGGATGAATCGTTCGTTTTTTTTGGTGATGGTTTCGCATCTTTTAGTTCCAGCTCAAGCAGTGATGAAGAAACCAATTTCAATCAGATTGACAAGATTGTTGTGCAGGTTAAGGAAAGCGGTTATATAAATTCTACTGTAAAAGTGTTAAAGGAAATGCTTTTGCGCAGACATGCAGGTGTGGAAGATTTTGAGATTAAAGTGCCGGAATTGCTTTTGAAACAGGAACAAAGGACTAAGGACATTTTCAACATAGTTTTGGGAGCCATTGCAAGCATTTCACTTATCGTTGGCGGCATTGGAATTATGAACATCATGCTGGCCTCAGTTATGGAGCGTATCCGGGAAATTGGCGTAAGAAGAGCCACCGGAGCGACGAAAAAGGAAATCGCTTTTCAGTTTCTTTCGGAAGCCACATTGATAAGTGTTACCGGAGGATTAATTGGAATTATCGTTGGAATTTTACTTTCAAAAGTCATCATGAAGGTAACGGATATTCTTACAATTGTTTCACCATTATCTATAGTTGTATCTTTCGGAGTATCAGTTGCAGTCGGCATTTTATTCGGTTATATGCCGGCGAAAAGAGCCGCCGATCAAGACCCTCTGGAATCTCTAAGGCATGATTAGGAATTGGGATTTAGGATTTAGGAATTAGGATTTAGGATTTAAAAAATATGTATGAAGAAAAAGTGTTTCAGTAATTTTTTGAATATACAGATTTTAATTATTCTTATTGGAAGTGCGGTAGTGGCACAATCGCAGGAAAATGTAGTCCGGCTTACACTGCAGGATGCCATTGAAATTGCTAAAAAGCAATCGCCGGATGCTCTGATGGCAAAGCACAAATTCAGGGCAAGTTACTGGCAATACCGTTCGTACCAGGCAAAATACCTTCCGTCGCTTACTTTGAACGGTAGCCTTCCAAGTTTCGATAAATCAATCAACCGGATAAGGCTCGAAGAAGGCAGTATTTTTTCTCAAAGCAATGAAAACAGCCTGAGTGCGGGTTTATCAATCATACAGCAAATCGGATTAACCGGTGGAAATATTTCCATAAATTCAAGCTTTGAAAGACTCGACAATTTTATCCTGGATTCAACTTCCTACAATGCTACTTTATTAAATATTGCTTTCAGACAACCATTGTTTACTTTTAATACCTTCCGATGGGAAAGAAAACTGGAACCGATGCTTTATGAGGAGTCCAGAAAATCCTATATCGAGGATATGGAGCAGATTTCACTTACCGCAACAAATCTATTTTTTAACCTTTTACTTGCTCAGATTCAGGAGCAAATTGTCCGGATCAATGAAGCCAATTATGATACTTTATATAAAATTGCCGAGGGACGTTTTAACCTTGGAAAAATTGCGGAAAATGATCTTCTTCAACTTGAATTGCAATACCTGCGGGCAAGCTCTGCTGTAAAAGACGCTGAACTTGACCTGGAAAATCAGCGCTTCCGATTCAAATCCTTTCTCCGAATTCAGGAAGAAAGCGAAATTGAACTGATCATACCCACACTGATTAACCCTTTTATGGTTGATGCTTCCCGTGCGATTATGGAAGCACGGGCCAACAGTTCTGTTGCGCTTGCTTTTACCCGTCGCTTAATGGAAGCTGAGAGTACTGTTGCACAGGCAAAGTACAATGGACGGTTCGACGCTGAATTATTTGCTTTATATGGACTTTCGAATAATGACGAATATATCCGGTACCTGAACGATAATCCCTCCGACCAGCAGCATTTTGAACTTGGAATTTCCCTTCCGATCCTTGATTGGGGCGTGGCCCGGGGAAAAATAAAAATGGCCGAGTCGAACCAGGAAATTGTCAGAACAACCATAGAGCAGGAGCAGATTGATTTTAACCAGGAAATATTTCTGAAAGTTTCGAGGTTCAATATGCAGTATAACCAGGTGCTTATTTCAGCAAAAGCTGATACCGTTGCACAAAAGGGATACGAAATCACCAAAGCAAGATACCTTATTGGAAAAATAAGCATTACCGACCTGAACATTGCTCAAACGGAATCCGATAACTCCAAGAGTAATTTTATAAATTCACTGGGAACCTACTGGCGAAACTATTATGACCTACGCCGTATGACACTATATGATTGGGAAAGAAACGAGCCCATTATGGTGGATTATAAGGACTTGCTCTGATAACTGAGAGGATGTTCCAGGTTGCCCCGCAGAGCTGGATATTCGCTTCGCTGCGACTGGTTGCTGGTTGCTTGATTCTGGGTTCTGAGTTCTCAGTTCACGGTTCTGTTTCCCATTGCCGACTGCCGACTTCCTTTTATCTTATTGCTGGTAGCTTGTTACTTGTTCTCACTTCTCAGTTCTCAGTTACGTGTCTGTTACGGACTTCTAATTTCTAATATTTAAGTACTCAATACTCATGCCCACACATCTAAATACTAATTACTAAATACTAATTTCTAAATTCAAATATTCCTATTTTTACAGGCTTAAATTTTATTAACTGTGCCGGACTGGAAAGTACAGATCAAAAACTATTTCGTTTTTAGCAAGACAGAAAGCCGGGGTATTTTTATCCTGCTTTCGATACTTTTCCTGCTTATAATAATAAATTTCTTGCTACCATGGCTTATTACATCCGACAATATTGACTTTTCGGAATTTGAAAAAGAGATTGAACAGCTAAAGGAAGGGAAGTCAAGTAATGTGGTTGCCATTGATAAAGAATCAGCTAAGCTTGATGAGAATATTAATTATCCGGAAAGGTTAAAACCCTTCATGTTTGATCCGAATGGATTGCCATCGGAAGATTGGAAAAAATTAGGTCTTGAAGACTGGCAGATTAAGGTAATCAAAAATTATGAAGCCAAAGGGGGTGTTTTTCGTGATAAGGATGATCTTGCCGGGATATACAGCATCAGTGAAGAGGAATTCAGAATTTTGGAACCTTTTATTTCAATTAAAGGAAATTGGAATGAACCGGGTGAAAAAATCGATACACCATTGGAAATAAAACCTTCTGAATTTGATCCCAATACTCTGGGAAGAGAAAAATGGCTTGAAATGGGTTTGAAGGAAAATGTCGTAACTGCGATATTGAATTACCGTGAAAAAGGAGGTAAATTCAATGTAAAGCAGGACCTGAAAAAAATCTATACGTTGTCCGAAAAAGAATACCTGGCACTTGAACCATTCATTATGATTGCTGAGGTTGCACCTCCTGATGTCAAGGTTATTGAAAAAATTATCGTCGGATTAAATGATGCAGATACATTGGATCTGCAACAACTTACCGGAATTGGTCCTTCTTTCGCCAAAAGGATAGTGAAGTACCGCGATCTCCTGGGCGGTTTTTATGCGAAGGAGCAATTGATGGAGGTTTATGGCATGGATAGTATCAAATATGTTGCAATTAAGGATTATGTTACGGTTGATCCGTCTTTGGTCAGGAAAATGAACATCAACACCATTTCAATTAAAGAAATGATAAAGCATCCCTACTTTGAATTTTATATTGCAAAATCAATTTTAAACTATCGTAACGAAATTGGAAAATATATAGATATCGCACAAATAAAGGAAGCAAAGCTTATTTATGATCAGCTTTTCACGAAAATAGAACCTTATCTAACAATAAAATAGCAATAAGTAAATGGAGTTTATGACATTCCAACATAAAATCATTCGGTTATTTTTCTTAACTATTACAGTTTTTTTAATATCCTGCAATTCGTTTTGCCAGGATGATAATATTGACGGATCTCTGATTTTTCAGCAAACACTGAAGACAGCTGACAGCCTCAACAGGCTTTGCTCAGAAACCTGGGATAGCGACAGAAAACTGGCCCTGTATTATGCTGAACAGGCTCTTGAAATATCCGAAAGATCGAATTATGACATAGGTAAAGGCATTGCATTGAAGAACATAGGCAACATCAATCTCTTTACTGGAAAATATGATGAAGCCATTGTCTTTTATGAAAAAGCCATTGAGATTTTTCAAAAAACCAGGCATGAAAAAGGCATCGCAGGTTGCAATAATAACATAGGAATGGTGCTCGAACGTAAGGGCGAATATGAGATGGCACTTCAATTTTATGAAAAATCTCTCGACTATGAAATTAATGTTCATAACACAGATGGTGCGGCAGTCACTTATGAAAATATGGGCAATGTCTATTTTTATCTGGGTAACTACAGCCAATGCCTGGATTATTTTAACAAGGCTGCAGCCTATTTTGATAAAGCTGAAAATACAGAGGGAAGGATAAAATTGTTGATAAATCTTGGTGCTGTTTATGAAGCAATGAATATGCTTGACAAAGCAATTTCAAATAATGAGAATGCCCTGACAGGGTCACGAAAAGCGGGGAATAAATACCTTGAGGCATCAGCGCTGCATAATTTGGGATCGAATTATTTTGAAACCGGTGATTTAAATAAATCACTGAATTACTTTCAAAAAACATTAGTGGTCAAAGATGAACTTGAAGATAAAAAAGGCATAGCGGCGGCATTGAAAATGATAGGAAGAATTTATAATGAGAGAGAAAATTACGATCTGGCAATTGATTACTATTTTCAGGCGCTTAAAATCAGCGAGGAAATGGAAGATAAAAGGGCGATTGCTGAAACCTTTACTTTAATCGGTGAAAACCTTGAAAAGAAAGGACAACACAAGCAGGCAATAGAATTTTTCAGGCAGAGCCTTGATCTGGCGGCAGAGATAAACGCCAGAGCCGAAAAGTTAAACAATTACCAGCAATTTGTTCTCGCCTTTACCTCACTGAAAGAAATTGACAGCGCATCAAAATACCTCAACCTTTACAAAACTTTGAATGATTCCCTTACAGCCGGATTTATATCTGAATCTAAATCTGTTATGAACGTTAATAAATCAGAAATTGAAAAACAGCAGGATAAAATAATTTTATACAGAGGAGCACTATTCTTTTCCGGTTTGATAATCCTGCTTTTGATCGCATTCATGGTCTTTAGAACGAAGAAACATACCCGGATTTAAAACTTGAATGCACTCCGAAAAGTGTTGCGTAACGTCATTTAGAAGGCGGAGCCTGAAGCAATCTGTTGATCTACAATGCATACGGATTGCTTCACTACGTTCGCAATCACGAAGAATGATTTTTCGGAACAACTCAGAACACAGAACTGAGAACTGAGAATTTTTAGCTTACTTCCACACTTCTGTTCCACATCACCCGTTCCTGCGTTCTTCCGGCTTTTTCGTCCTTCTCAGATATTGATAATCGAGATAATATATGACTTTTAAGGAAAAGCTATTGGTCGCAGGAGAATGAACTGTAGCTCCAAGATTTGTGAAATAATCTCCAGCTATTTCGTTAGCCAATGTTCCGGCAATAATTGATTCATCACTTGTTTCGATAAAGTTTTTCCAAACCACATTGATTTCACTACCCGGTGCGAAGTTCCAGCTATAAACCAGATCTATATTAAAAATGTTGACTCCCAGGTTCTCATTTTCCGAATAAAATGAATGAACAAGGCTTCCATTTTCCTGAAGGTCAAAAAACTCATTATATTTTAGAGTTATCCAGTAGTGCCGAAGTCTGAAATCAAGGGAGGATTTATTTGTAAATCGGTAATTTGCCTGCAACGAATTTTCAATGGTGATGATATCCCTTGATCCAAAAATAATTGCGCTATCGCTGTTTGAACCCCCATAGTGCTTAACATGGCCAAAGTTATTTTTGTCATCATCGCCTGCGAATTCAAAAACAATCATCAGTTTGTCGTTAACTCTGAACCGGGGTTCAAGGCTTAACCAGTAGTTGAATTGATCAAAGCCTTTGGAATATTTAATTCCGAAATCGGTATCAACCACAAAACGGTGCCGGTAATCGGGGGAGAATCCGGTATTAAAGTAAAAATGTGGAGGGCGTTCAAAATACCATCCTTTAACTCTGGGCTCAAAATAATCATTGTTTTCCAGGGGAGATATCATTCCATCGAACCATACCGTGAGATGATTTTTAAAGGTCGAATGGGTTTCATATTTTATAAATAATCCGACATATTTCCTTGGAAAGTATTGTTGTTCGTACGACAGACTCAATTCATTGAACCAATCGAGTATCCTCCAGACAGGTTTGTAAATATTATAACTTAAGGTAAGATGGTCTGCAATATAGTTGTTGCGTTCAAGGTATCCCATATCGTTCTGATCATATTTGTCGGATATTAAATCGTGTGAACCGTAACACGTAAAATTTCCACTCATTTTACCTGCAATGAGCATATATTTATAGCCGAATTCAGGATGAACCTCATCCTTGTATTTTTGGCTCACTATTCCCTGTCCATATATAAAATAATTATTGGATTTGTCGGCCAATCTGATTTCGGAACCCGTGACATTGGCTGAGTATTCATTGGATGGCTTATAAACGTTGGTATTGAACAGGCTGACAAAGGAATTATTTTTCAATGCCTGATCAAGAACAAACATATTGAAATTGGTGAATGGCTCTGTGAGAATTCGCCTGCTGGCACCTGTGACAGTGTCGGATACTTCTGCTTTAGTGTTCGCGGTCATACCGTTAAAAATACCCAGCGCAAGATTTTTTTTGTTTTTACCGGAAATTTTTGTGGCATTGATCAGGTTTGCTTCAGGAGGATTTTTCGTAATGACTTCGGAGGAAGCGATTTCATCAGCAACATGATCATGGCCGGAAGGTTTAGATCCAAGTCGCCTTGTGTAAAATATATTGCCTTTATTGAATAATTCGGTACCTTCCGTAAAGAATGGCCGTTTTTCATCATAGTAAATTTCGAAAGGTGTAAGGTTATAAACTTTATCGTCGGATTGTACCTGTCCGAAATCAGGTATAAGGGTCATATCAAGGGTATAACTTTCGTTAATCCCAAATTTCAAATCAAGTCCATAGTTGTATGAGTATCCCCAGCTCTTGCTTTCAGGGTTTTTTTCAAGGTATCCGGCAACATAAGGAACAAAGGACAGTCTGAGCGGGGGGTCAATATTTTGGATACCATGAAGTTCTCCTGCCTGGTTGTTAATTCCATCTACTTCCCTATTGATGAAATTCCAGGTGGTATTCTCCTTGTATCGCATTATATTCCTGAATATCTGCAGCCCCCATACCTGCTTTTCAGTTTTCGGGAACCGAAGTGCTGACCAGGGTATTTTAAATTCTGCAATCCATCCGCTGTCGCAGATTTTTATTTCGCTTTGCCATACTGCATCCCAGCTTCCGTCTTCTCCAAAACTTTGTCCTGACTTCATGTCAACCTGCACACCGGAAGCAGTTACAAAGAATCCGAAAGCTGCAAGATTATCATTGAAACAATCGAAGTACACTCCGAAATAATCTGCCATACTGATTTCATCTCTTTGACTTAACTCGGTGAAAATGCTGTCGGGACGGGGGTCGTATAGCATAGCACCCACATAGATTGCCATGTCGTTATAAATAAATTTCACTTCTGATTTATAGGTTGCAGGTTTTCCGTTGTAGGGAATGAACTGGTAAAAATCCGTAGCTACCGTTGCATTTTTCCAGGAGGAGTCTCCAAGAAGCGCATCAATTTCAGGCGCATCCTTTACTCTTTCAGCAATAACTTTTTTTTTAGCCGGTTGTGCAGTAAGCTGAAATGAAATACCCGTCAGATAAACTACCAAAAGTGCAACCTGAAAAATATTTTTCTGTTTTCCTGTCATAAGAAATTAATTCGCCAAAATTATGATAAAGATTCGTTGATTCAGGGTGCTTCGAAACAAAGCAATTAAAATTCAGGTCGAAAAGGGCTGGAAAATATGTTCCGGGTCATTTGATGAAGGACTTTGTAATGTTTAAATCAATATATAACCGGTAGTTTTCATCATCAAAACAAACAAAAAATATTTTTTTAATTTCATTTCCTGTTTTAATGAACGAATTTATTTCCGATAATGCAATATTCGCGGCAAGGTCCTTTGGAAAGCCATAAATTCCGGTGCTGATATTGGGAAATGCAATTGTTTTCAGATGGTAGTCTGAAGCAAGGTTAAGGCTGTTTCTATAACAGTTTTTCAGCAGCTTCTCCTCATTATTTGATCCACCACTCCAAACAGGTCCGACGGTATGAATTATATATTTTGCTGGCAGGTTGTACCCTTTGGTAATTTTTGCTTCGCCGGTCCCGCATCCATTAAGTGCACGGCATTCTTCCAGCAATAGCGGACCTGCTGCCCGATGAATAGCTCCGTCAACACCTCCGCCACCCAAAAGGCTCCTGTTTGCAGCATTAACTATCGCATCTACCTTAAGTTTTGTTATATCACCCCGGATGATCTCAATTTCAGAACTCATATTTATTCCGATTTTTTTACTATCAATTGTGAAGTTTGATATCCGGTCACCTTAATGGGTATTCCTTTTTCAATATATCCGGTTTCTGCAGTTGCATCATAAATGTCCTCACCGATCATAACCTTTCCTGCCGGCCTGAGCATGGTATAGGCCATGCCGGTTTTACCAACCATGCTTTTATAAACATTGTCGGAAGATGAAAAACCTTCATCTGAATTTTGAACCGAATCTAATGCAAAGTGGCCAAAGGTGGAAGATGTAAGTAGTTTTCTTCCAAAATAAAATGAAAGCATAATGGAAGTAAAGGCAGCAATAATAACGATAAAAAAAGACCTGATTAAACCGGTGAGTTCCACTTTACCGAAATTAAAACCATCATTCCCGGTCATGCTTAAAGTCAGTCCGGCTACTATAAGAATAATACCGGCAATGCCAGGAACACCGAATCCGGGGACGACAAAGATTTCAATTCCGAGAAGAACGAGACCGATAATAAAAATTATAATTTCCCAGTGTTCGGCTAATCCTTCGATATATAATGGAGCAAAATATAAAAGAGCTGCAACAATTGATGCTGCAAGCGGAAATCCGATTCCGGGTGTTTGCAGTTCGAAATAAATTCCTCCGATGATGATCATGATCAGTATTCCGCTAACCATCGGATTGATTAGAAACCTAATGATCCTGTCGGAAACAGATAAGTGCTGCTCAATTATTTTATAATTTTTAATGTTGGCGATCCTGAATACCTCATCCACAGATTCAGCAATTCCTTCGCAAAAATTGTATTTCAAAGCTTCAGTTGATGTAAAGGTTAAAACTTTACCTGTGTCAATTATACCTTCAATATATATAGCCGGATCAACCATTGCCTGGGCTATGTCCGGATCCCGGCCACTCGCTTCGGCTGTCGAGCGCATCATCGAGCGCATATACGACTGGTATTTGTCGGGTAAAGGTTTTCCTGTTTGATCCACTACGGTCGCGGCGCCAATGTTCGCACCCGATCTCATATAAATGCTGTCGCAGGCTATGGAGATCAATGCCCCTGCCGATGCAGCATTGTTATCAATAAAAACCCAAACCGGAATACTTGAATTTAAAATAGCCGTTCGGATGGAATCGGCTGCATCGAGCAAGCCGCCATAAGTATTCATGTGAATCAATATCAAATCGGTATTTAATTCCTTTGCTTCCGTAAATGCCTTTTTTGTCTTATGCCATACAGGAGGGGCAATCTCCTCCTTGATTTCGAATTTATAAACCATGAAAAGGCTATCCTGGCCTGCAGTTATTTTACCGATAAAAAATTGTAAAAAAACGAGCAGAAAAATTAATTTATAATTAAAACACATTTTAACATTAAATTTTATAAACCATAAATAAGTCAAGAATTTTTCGCGTCATTGTGCTTCGACCTGTAAAGTTTTTTCCATGCCCTTTGTCTCCAGTAATGCCTGCGCATATATTTACCCCAGTTGATATTTGTCCATAATCGTTCGTGTAAATAATAAAGCAGGATTTTAGATGTGAAATCAAAAATAGTTACCACGGTTGCACCTTCCATTACTTCAGCAAGTCCTTTTTCGGAGTACTGCCTGAAAATAACAAATGCGACCAGGAATGTCGCCAGTGATCCAAAAATGCGCCACGTAATCGCTTTGGTCAGGCTTCTGCCCGGAGTATCTTTCATCATGGCAGGTTCATCTCCCTGCGAACCAACTGAGTTTCTTGCTATTTCATTCATGGAATAATTCAAATAATTATTTAATAATATAAATATCAGGTACTCTCAGAAAAATGTAACCTGATTGCATCAAGCAATTCCTTGTAAACACCGGCATTTGCAACGACAACCTCTTTGCCAAAGATAAAATTATCATTACCTGAAAAATCACTGATTTTTCCTCCGGCTTCTTCCACAATGATAGCCCCTGCTGCCACGTCCCATGGACTTAATCCATATTCATAAAAACCATCAAACCTTCCACAGGCTGTATAAGCAAGGTCAACGGCGGCTGATCCAAGACGTCTTAATCCGTGGGTATGTTCCATCAAAAATTTAAACAATTTCAAATACTCATCGAGGCGCCCGTAATCATAATATGGAAAACCCGTAGCTAATAAACTATCCTTTAGCCAGGCCGTATCTGAAACACGGATTTTGTGTCCGTTCAGAAATGCCCCGCCCAGTTTCCAGGCATAAAAGCACTCCTGCAGGTTAATTTCATAGATCACCCCTGAAATTACTTTTTCGCGCTCCATCAATGCAATGCTGATTGAATAAAGCGGAACTTTATGAATGAAATTTGTAGTGCCATCAAGGGGATCAATAATCCAGTTGTAGATATCCTTTTTTTGAAGTCCGGAATTTTCCTCGGCAATAAACCCGGCTTCGGGTAATATTTTACTCAATTCACCAACCAGTCTCTTTTCTGAATTTTTATCCACATAAGTGACAAAATTGTTCAACCCTTTGATCTCAATATCGGATAGGTCTATCTTTTTAACTTCTGCCCTTAAAAAATTCCCCACCACCCTGGCAACATTAGTCACCTGCTTCGTTATCAGTTCAAGATTCATAAAAAAGGTATGTAATTCATACTAATCCAGCGACCACAAATTAAGAATTTCTATGTAGTAATTGGATATGCAAATATACATAACTTATTCAAAGTTGGTACGGCAAATCAATTAACGGATATTCATGCCAAATGATATGATTAAACCATCATGAATTCATTTATAAAGCAAATGTGATTTATTAAAAAGAAGGTTATGATTGAAGAAATATTAATTAATTCAATTCGTGATTGAATTCTCACTTTTCGTTTTAATTTGGGCACTTTCTAAAATAATTTTGCCAAATCAATAATTACATATATATTTGTTTTTTGTGGTTGGATTCCAAATTTTTTATTTAGGATATGATTACTCTGTAAATTTCCTTATCCCTGAACAATTTTATTCAGTATTTGTAAAATTTTTATAAAGAATGAAAAAGAAAGAAAATGAATTATCAATTAGCAGGAAAAAAAATGCAAATAAAGATTTAAAAGTAATTTCCGATATACAAGCGCTTGTCGGGGCATTAAAGCAAAGCGAAGAAAAATACAGGACTCTTCAGGACAATATACCCATAGGTTTGTATCAAACTACACCTGACGGCCGGTTTACCTTTGTAAACAACTGGATTCTTAAGATGCTTGGATACAGATCGAAAAAAGAACTTTTAAATGTTAAAGTTCAGGATACTTATGTTGAGCCTGATAAACGGAAAGAAATTATAACCACGCTTAACAAAAAAGGTTTTATTAACGACACAGAATTACTGCTCCGTTGTAAAGACAATTCAGTAATATGGGCTGTGATTAGTGCAAAGACGGTTTATGACGAAAATAAAAAAGTACTAAGTTATGATGGATACATTTACAATATAACTGAGAGAAAAAAAGCGCTTGAACGGTTAAAAGAAAGCGAGGAAATGTTTAGGACTATTTCGAACAACCTGAGCAATGCGTTGTATATTTTTAATCCTGAAGGCGATTTTATTTATGTAAATCCCGCTGCGACCAAAATAACCGGTTATACCCGTCAGGAATTAATAAAAATGAAGTTCTGGCAGGTTTGTCATCCGGATTATATGGAAATGGTGAAAAAAAGAGGATTTACAAGAATTTCCGGGAAAGAGGTTCCCAAAACCTACGAATTTAAAATTCTCACCAAAAAAGGTAAAGAAAAGTGGCTTGAGATCTCGGCTACTCAAATAAAACTTAAGGATCAGCCTGTGGTTATCGGACTTGGAAAGGATATTTCCGAACAAAAGGAGACGATGGAACTTATTAAGAGAAATGAAAAGAAATATAAGGACTTATATTCATTTTTCAAAATGATGGCCGATAATGTACCTGATATGATTTGGGCAAAAGATCTTGAGGGAAAGTGCATCTTTGCCAATAAAGCCACCTGTGAAAAATTGCTGATGACAAAACGGGGTGAAGATCCCATTGGTAAAACGGATGCCTTTTTTGCAATCCGTGAGAAGAAAAAACATCCTGAAAACAAGAACTGGCACACGTTTGGAGAGGTATGTGGCAATACCGACGAAGTTGTAATCAAATCAAAAAAAGCCTCGAGGTTTGATGAATTTGGTTATATTCGTGGAAAGTTTCTTTATCTCGACGTTTCGAAGGCGCCATTCCTTGATGAAAACGGAGTGATGATCGGTACTGTGGGAAGTGCTAAAGATGTTACTCAGGCAAAAAAAATTGAAGAGGAACGGCATAAGTTCGAAAAACTGCAAACTGTGATGTACCGGATCAGTCTTGCTCTCAGTACGACAAAAGATTTAAGAGAACTGATAGATGTAATCAGGGGAGAATTAGGTTCGGTAATTGACACAACCAATTTCTATATTGCACTTTACGATCCTGAAAAGGATGAATTGCATCTGCCATTCTTCAAGGATGAGAAAGACAAGTTTACTGGTTTTCCGAAGGGAAATTCGCTTACCGGCCAGATCATAATTAAGAAAAAATCAATTTTACTGAAGGAGAATGAAATCAGGGAAATGTCCGATGCCGGAATTGTTAAGCCTATGGGTACAATTTCAAAGGTTTGGCTTGGTGTTCCTCTGATGGCAAAAAATAAGATCATTGGCGCATTGGTTGTTCAAAATTATCATGATGAAAATGCTTTTGGTCAGAAAGAGCTTGAACTCATGGAATACGTTTCAAGTCAGATAGGAATTGCCATTAGTCAAAAACAGGCTGAAAATGAATTAAAAGAAAGTGAAAAAAGGCTCCGGCAGATTATTGACACAGTGCCCCACATGATTTATGCAAAGGATGGAACGGGTACATTTATTCTGGCAAATAAAGCCACAGCCGATGCCTATGGACGTAATGTCAGCGATGTTGAGGGTCAAAAACAATCCGTTATTCACGGGCAAAAAGATGAAATAATGAAGTTTGAAGAAGATGAAAAGCGACTGCTGGATATCAATGTGCCTGTAATAAAATCTGAAGAAAAATTTACAGATTTTACCGGCGAAACTCACATTCTTCAAACAATAAAGATTCCATTTCCGTCAGGCAATGGGCATAAAATGGGTCTGTTGGGAGTTGCGATTGATATCACTGACAGGAAGATCAGTGAGGTAGAACTTAAACATGCAAAAGAAAGGGCTGAAGAATCCGATCGTTTAAAAACTGCTTTTCTTGCAAACATGTCGCATGAGATCAGGACACCTATGAATGCCATAATTGGATTTTCTGAGTTGCTTAATGATCCTGACCTTTCTTATGAAACCCGTGATGAATTCATACGGTTGATAAGCGAAAACAGCAAAATGCTTTTAAATCTGATTGAAGATATCATAGATGTTGCTAAGATAGAGGCAGAGCAAATAAAAATTATTAAATCAACCTGCCAGGTAAACCAAATACTCGATGAATTAGGTACTTTTTACCGAAATGAAGTAAATAAATCGCCGGATAAGAAAATAAAGATAAAAGTAAGAAAAAGTGTTCCGGATGATAATTTTGCAATAGTTTCCGATCCTTTGAGATTTAAGCAGGTGATGAACAACCTTATAGGTAATGCATTGAAATTTACCGAGAAAGGAATCGTTGAGTTTGGGTATGAAATTAAAAAAGACTTAATTCAATTTTATATAAAAGATACTGGAATCGGTTTGCAACGAGATAAACTAAATGTAATTTTTGAAAGATTCAGGCAGGGTGAAGAGAGTACTACCAAGGAATATGGCGGGACAGGATTGGGTTTGACTATTTCGAGCAAGCTGATTGAATTGCTTGGAGGTAAAATATGGGTTGAGTCGGTTTTACATTCCGGAAGTACCTTTTATTTTACTCTTCCGCTTCATTTGGCAAAAGGTTCTGATAAATTGAAACCTTTTACTGATATATCCGATAAACATGACTGGTCCGGGAAAAATATTCTGGTTGCAGAAGATGAAAATTCTAACTTTGAGTTGGTTAAAGCAACATTGTTAAGGACAAAAGCCAACGTTATCAGAGTTAAAAATGGCAGGGAGGCTGTTGATTATTGTTTGGGTAATAACCTGGTAGATCTGGTACTAATGGATATAAGAATGCCTGAAATGAATGGATACGAAGCAACCGAATTTATCAAAGCCAAACAACCCGAAATTCCGGTTGTCTCCCTGACAGCTTATGCAATGGCCGATGACCGGGAAAAAAGCATTTTGGCAGGTTGTGATGATTATATTTCCAAACCAATAAAGCCAAACGATCTGATAGAAAAAATCAGCATTTATATTAAATAGCTGATCGGTACTTTATAGGAAATTTCGTACTCATTATGTTTAAGATAAAATATCTTAAGTATTTGTTTCTTTATGTTGGGATTATAAATGCGATGGATGCATGTTGCATAAGTTTTCCGGCATTAATGGAAAATCCCGGTGAAAGAACAGAGATAGACAGCCTGTTAAAAATTCTTCCTGCCTCCACAACAACCGATCGCTTAGGTCTTCTCCTCGAAATTTCAAAGCAATACATTTCCTTTTCGATGGATTCATCCCGTGAATATGCCCGACTTGCACTCATGGAGGCAAAAGAGCTGAACGATACGCAAAATATTGCCGATGCTTATAAAATGCTGGGCAATATAAATTACTATCAGGGAAACTATAATGAAGTCCTGCATTTATACGATTCCAGCGCACGGTTTTATGATCTTTTACATGATTCAGGGAGTCTTGCAAAAGTGTGGAACAATCTCGGAATTATATATGCCAGCATGGGTGATTATGAAAAGTCGGTCAATTTCCACCTTCTTTCTATTTCATGTAAAACCAGGCTTGGCGATTCACTGGGTATAGCCAATAGTTACAACAATATCGGTTCCATCTATTATGATCTGAAGGATTACGAAAAATCGCAGGAGTATTTTTTAAAGGCCCTTTTCATTCTTGAAAAGAACAACTATACCGAATCCAAAGCAAATATTTACAACAACCTGGGACTCATCAATCAGGAATTACATCAGTATGAAAAATCCATAATGTTTTTCAATAAATCGCTTGCAATCAGCGAACTAATGAATGATAAAGATGTAATGGGTTCTGTCCATCACAATATTGGAAAAAGCAATTTTATGCTTGGGGATTATCAGAATGCTCTTGACCATTACTTTAAGGCTATTGATATTTTCGATAGCGTTGGAATAAAAAATAGTCAGACACTGAATAACATCGGCCAGGTTTACATTGAACTCGATTATTACAGGCAGGCACAGAAATATCTTTTTAAAGCACTTGAAATTGCTAAAAAGAACAACCAGTTTATCTATCTAAGAGATATATATAATAATCTGGCTGTCACTTGTGAAAGATTAAACCAATACAATCAGGCTTACCATTACTACATTCTGTTTAACACTTTCGATGATTCCGTTAAAAACCAGATGTACTCCAGTAAAATTGAAAATATTTATAACCAGAACGAGTTAGAGAATAAACAAAAAGAAATTGAAAAGCTTAACATTGCCAATCAGTTAATGCTGGAAAAACGGGAAAACGACAGAAGGAAGCAAAGCTATGCAATGTATTCTTTTATAGCAGGAATAGTTGCGATATTTATCATAGCACTGATTCTATACAAATTATTCAGACAGAAAACAAGGGCGAACCTTCTGCTCAAAAAGCAGAATGAAGAAATAAAAAGATCCGATAATGTCATCAAAAAAATTAATAAGGCCCTTGCCGAAAATGAGGATATGCTGAGGAGGATTTTTGATGCATCACCCTCTGCAATTATGGTGATGGATATGGAACTGAAAATTCTTGATTGCAATAATGCCAGTTTAAAGATGTTCACGGCTTCAAACAAGAGAGATATCATCAGCAAAAGCTTTAGTGGTTTTTTTGAAAACGGACAATCTGAAGCAAACGAAGATTTTACAAAGGATTTAAACAGCCATCTGAATGATAAGTCACAATTTTCAATGGTTAAAATTGATGGACTCAAGTTTATGGCTGAATTATCAGGTGGAATTATAAAGGATGCTTCAAGTAATTCAACAGCTTATGTTGTAATTATAAGTGACATCACCGAGCGAAATCAGTTCATTGAAAACCTGAACCAGGCAAAAATTGAAGCTGAAGAATCCGATCGCCTGAAAACTGCATTTCTTGCTAATATGTCGCATGAAATCAGAACCCCGATGAATTCAATTATCGGTTTTTCAAATTTACTCAGCGAAACCGAATTGGTAAATGATAAAAAGGAAGAATACCTTAAGCATATTTTGCAGAGCAGCAATATTCTTTTAAATCTGATAGACGACATTATTGATATTTCAAAAATTGAGGCCGGACAGTTGAATATCAACCTTGTTGAGAGTAATGTGAATAAAATGATCAGGGAAGTTTTTTCTTCATTTACTGAAACAAAATCAAAAGGGGAAGTCGAATTCCGATTGCAGTTACCGCCTGAAACAGAACTGCTGACACTGAATACAGATTCATTAAGGCTAAGGCAGATTATAACAAATTTATTAGGCAACGCTCTTAAATTTACTGAAAAGGGAACCATTGATCTTGGCTATAGTATTAAAAGAACTGAAAATGAGAAACTGCTTGAATTCTATGTAAAAGATACCGGTATTGGTATTCCGCTTGACAAGCAGACCATTATTTTTGAACGGTTCCGGCAGGTAGATGAGGCACGCACCCGGAAATTTGGCGGAACAGGTCTTGGGCTTGCCATTTCAAAACGCCTTGTAAATCTTTTGGGAGGTACAATATGGGTAAAATCCGAAATCAATAAAGGATCTGCCTTCTATTTTACTTTGCCATTAAATGAAAGCGACAATGAACCGATTGTGAATATTGAACCATTTCAGGCGACTAAATATAATTGGAAGGGTAAAACAATATTGGTGGCCGAGGATGAGAATTCAAATTTTGAATTACTCAAAGCTTCTATTTACCGTACCGGAATTAAAATAATCAGGGCGTTCAATGGTGATGAGGCTGTTGAATTCGTGAAAAAGAAAAACGGTATTGACATTGTGTTGATGGACATCCGGATGCCAAGGATGAATGGTTATGACGCAACCCGTATAATCAAAGGGTTAAAACCCGAACTGCCTGTAATTTCAATCACCGCCTATGCCATGTCGGAAGACAAAAATAAAAGTCTCGAAGCGGGATGCGACATGTATATTTCAAAACCGATCCGGCCTTCCAATTTATTGGCTATTTTAAATGATTTTATTCCTTTTTCCTGATTCCTTTCCCTTATTTAATTGTTGAATCAAAATTCCGGCGACTATCAGCGTAAGCCCGGCAATTGTCGTCAACAATATTTTTTCACCGATCACATTTCTGATGATGATCAGTGAAAGAAAAGGCGAAAGGTAAACGAGGTTCGAAACCTTTGCCGTATTTGAAGAGAGGGTCAAAGCTTTTAGCCATAAAACATAGGTGATACCCATTTCGAAAAGTCCGATATATAGCGCTCCCAAAAGCCCTTCCCACCGCACTGAAGAAAATCCTGAAAATATCAAGCAGGGGATAAGGACATAGAATGTGCCGAAACAAAAGTTAAGAAACAGTTTGGCGACTTCATCTCTTTTATCCCTGACATTGAAAATCCAGTACAATGCCCAAAATATGCTGCTTCCGGCGGCAAGCATTACACCAACCGGATTCTTAAATTCAAATGAAGTAAAACTGCCTTCCGTAGAAATGACAATTATACCGGTAAAGCTTATAACAACTGCGATAATACTCAACCAGGAAATCCTCTGTTTTAATAATGGAACCGAAAGCAGGACAAGGGTAATAGGCCAGATATAATTCAGTGTTCCGGCCTCCTGCGCCCGGAGCAGTGTATAGGCTTTAAACAAAACGATGTAATAGAGAAATGGATTAACCAATCCAAGAACAGCCGAACTAAATATATCTTTACGGGTGATTTGCAATAATAGGTGTGTTTTCTTTTGGAAGTGCATGATAATGTAAAGTGCCAGGCATGAAAATACAGAAGAAAAAAAGAGCAACTGGAAATAGCCGATATAATTAAGACTTATCTTAAACGCTGAAGCCATCGTTGACCATAGAAGGATGGTTACAAAAGCATACAGGTAAGCCCGGTTTTGTGGCACCATTTTAAAATACTTTTTGTCATTAAAATGCAAACTTAATAGTTTTACGTTTTAACTTCAAAGTGATAAGTAAATATGAAAGTCGAAAAATTTATAGTTTTGCGTCAAATATAAGAACCGTTATTCATGAAAAAACTGGCAGTTGTCGCATTTGGAGGAAATGCACTTTTACGGGCCGGACAGAAGGGAACCATTGATGAACAGGAAACCAATGCCTTTGAGGCAAGTAAAAACCTGTTGAATTTATTAAATCGGAATTACAACATTGTGATTACACACGGCAATGGCCCGCAGGTTGGAAACATCCTGAATTCCGACCAGGCCGGCCATATATTGCATGGACTGCCGCTGATGCCGCTGGATATTTGTGTAGCATATTCTCAGGGATTTATTGGATACATCATCGAGCAGCAATTGAGAAATGTGCTTGCAGCCAACGATTTGGACAGGGATATAATTACAATCATCACTCAGGTGCTTGTAAACAGGGATGATCCGGCTTTTGAAAAACCCTCAAAACCCATTGGCCCATATTATTCAAAAGAAGAGGCAGAAAAACTGATGAAGGAAACAAAGTCGGTTTATGTGGAAGATAAAAAAAGGGGGGGCTGGAGAAAAGTGGTGGCATCACCCAGACCATTGGTGATCAGCAATAAGAAATCTATTGAGCAACTTGCTCGCAACGGTCAGATAGTCATTGCAGTCGGCGGTGGCGGAATACCGGCATTTTATGTTGAACCCAATAAGCTGCAGGGCATTGATGCAGTAATTGATAAAGACCTGGCATCGTCGCTGCTGGCGAAACAAATAGGAGCCGATAAGCTTTTTATTCTGACCGATGTTGCTAAAGTTTGCCTCAATTTCAATACGCCTCAGGAGAAATCCGTTGACAAGATGACGATTGCTGATGCAAGAAGGTATCTTGCCGAAGGACAATTTGCAGAAGGAAGCATGGCGCCTAAAATCAGGGCAGCCGTTGATTTTGTTGAAAACACTGGTAAAGATGCGATCATCACTAAGACAACACTGCTTGGAATAGATGACGGAGGTACGAGGATAGTTATAGTTTGAAACTAAGTATATGTTCGAAGTTATGAGCTCGGAGTTCACAGTTCACAGTTCAGTCCAATGCAACATGCCCTAACCTCCTTGCTCCCTGTTACCCACTCCCTACTCCCCGCTCCCCGCTCCCTGCTCCCTGCTCCCTGCTCCACGCTCCATGCCCCTCGCTCACACATCTAAATACTAAATACTCAATACTAAATACTTAACAAATGGCATTCAATCTTAGAAACAGGAATTTTTTAAAACTGCTGGATTTTACTCCGCAGGAAATCGGATTTCTGCTTGAACTTTCGGCAGATCTTAAAAAGGCAAAGTATAGCGGTACAGAACAGCCGCGGTTAAAGGGAAAAAACATTGCCCTCATTTTTGAAAAAGCATCCACACGAACAAGGTGTGCATTTGAAGTTGCTGCCTTCGATCAGGGTGCTCAGGTAACTTACCTCGGGCCTTCCGGTTCGCAAATCGGACAGAAGGAAACGATGAAGGATACTGCCCGTGTTCTTGGTAGAATGTACGATGGCATCGAATACCGCGGGTTCGGACAAAAAATCGTGGAAGAACTTGCTCAATATGCAGGAGTGCCGGTTTGGAACGGATTGACCGATGAGTTTCATCCTACTCAGATATTGGCTGATTTTCTGACCATGCAGGAACATTCTGATAAGCCTCTGAATAAAATTTCGTTCGCTTATCTTGGCGATGCCAGGAATAATATGGGAAATTCATTAATGGTCGGAGCGGCAAAAATGGGAATGGATTACCGTGCCGTAGCTCCAAAATCCGGCCATCCGGTCAATAAGTTAGTGGATCAATGTCTCGAAATCGCACAATCAACAGGTGCAAAAATTACCATCACTGAGAACGTCGCTGAGGGTGTTAAAGGAGTTGATTTCCTTTATACCGATGTATGGCTTTCGATGGGCGAAAATCAGGCACTTTGGGAAAGCAGGATCAAAGAAATGCTTCCCTACCAGGTAAACATGGAATTGCTTAGGAAAACGGGCAATCCAAAAGTAAAATTCCTGCACTGCCTTCCTGCTTTTCACAATAGGGACACAAAGTCAGGTGAGGAGATTTATCAGAAATATGGAATAGATGGAATGGAAGTGACTGAAGAAGTGTTCGAATCAGAAGCTTCAATAGTTTTTGACCAGGCGGAGAACAGGCTGCATACTATAAAAGCTGTGATGGTGGCGACGCTGGGAAACTAAGGGAGTTCGGAGTTTGGAGTTTGGAGTTCGAAGTTTCTGATTGACGGGAATGGGTTAAGTGTATTGACCGGGTAATGGTTTTTATTTTATATTTTTGATTTTATTAATGGTAAATTAGCAAAGGAGTTAAGTATGCGGATTACAGGAGATAATAAACTCAGAAACCTGATTGTGGTTGGCGATAAAATATTGATCAAACCTGCGAAATATGATTCCAAAAGCAAGGGCGGATTATTGCTCCCTCCGGGGTATAAGGAAAAGGAGGATGTCCAGTCAGGCTATGTGATCAAGGTTGGACCGGGCTATCCTATCCCTATGCCTGCCGACGATGCCGATGAACCCTGGAAAAATGCTGATGAAAGAATACGGTATATACCATTGCAGGCAAAGGAAGGCGATCTGGCAATATTTCTTCAGAAAGGTGCGGTTGAAGTGATCTATGATAATGAAAAATATTTTATCGTTCCTCAATATTCAATCCTCTTGTTAGAGCGCGATGATTCCTTATTTGAGTGAACAGATTTTAGAAATAAATTAGGCTCGGGTTAATCAATCTTGCCACAAATTACACAAATTTTCGCAGATTAACTTTTTAAAGGGTTACTTTAACATAATAATCATTCTGTGTAATCTGCGTTATCTGTGGCAAAATATAGCATCTGAGGGGTTGCAATTTCCAGGATAAACAAAAAGCCCCTCGTTCTCAGGAGCTTTTTTGTTAAATCTTGATATCTTTAATCTGCCTTAGCTAAAACAGGAAATCGAAGCTGAGCCACATAAAATCCTCCAAAGAAAACGATACTGAAGAACAGGTCGCCCATGAGTCCGTTAAAAAGGAAGGGCAATGCAAGGGTATAACATTCGGTTAGCCCGGCGATGTTTTGGGTATAATAAGGGCTTCCTGCCCACATAGCAAAATTGGTTATAATAAAAAACAAAAGACTGGCGCTCACCGAAGCCAATACTACAGTTCCAGCCTTGATCTTCATTCGCAAAAGCATCCCAAGCCCGACAACGAGTGCAAAACTGATGTAAACAGCTATCATCCATTGATGAAGGCCCAGGATCAGATCGCTCAGTAACATCGCTGCCAGTGGAATGATAAAAGCAAGATGTTTTTTCTGCAGATGAGCGCCACCAAACAATGCAATAGCTGCAATGGGTGTAAAATTCGGCCAGTGAGGGATCAAACGCATTACAGCGCCAAATAAAATCACTCCTGTTATAACCGCCAACTTTGTATTCATTTTAATATTCTTCATCTCTGTTTTTTTTGGACAAGCAAAAATAGTAAAAACCTCTTAAGTATGAATAAAAACAAAAATCAGATTGAAAATGTTTTCCACATTGTATGGTTAATTTCGGAAGAACTTAGTCTTTAGTATTTGGTTCTCAGTTCTCAGTTCTCAGTTCTCATTACTCAGTTCTCAGTTCCGCGGTCTGAGTTCCGGTTTTGTAACAGACATCTATTATCTAATATCTAATATCTAATATCTAATTTCTCATTTCTCAAGTCTTTTACATTTCATCCTTTACTCCACAACTATTTTCCCCCAGCCTCTTTCTTTCAGATTGTTATTCGTGAGTTTATAAAAATAAATTCCGGGTTTCAGCGAAGCAGCGTCAAGGAAAAAAGAATTGCCAGTGACATTTTCTTTTGTGATCACCCTTTGGCTTTTTTCATCATAAACTGCCAGTTCAAAAAAATCGGACCGGGGATTTTCAAAATCAATCGTGAAAAAGTCTTTTGATGGATTCGGGTGGATAGATGTTCTGACTGGCCTGAACCGGGTTTCGGAAATGCCTTCGATAAATTCGTAAAAGCAGATGTCATCAAACATAAGCCCGCCAAGGTTTTCCGGATTACCATCACTGGTGAATATAAAACGGTATAAAACCGTATCACCGATTTGAAGAGGAAATATGGAACCGATGTCCGCCAGAAACATTTCAAAATATTTCCATTCATTTGAGTTCCCTGTCAGAACTGGTTTAACGTACCACTGGAAATTTGCCGGATATAGCGTGTCGCTTAACAGATCAATCCATGTGGAACCATTGTCAGGTGAAAACTCAATAGTGCCGAAGTCATTCAGTGTATCCGACTGAACAAAATAATGCCCTTCTAAAATCACAAGGTCATAATACATACCCCAGTTTACTTCATTCATAATTGTAAAAGCAGATATATTGGTGATCGGATAATTGCCGATTGTATCGGTAACAATAACATTAGGGAGAGAATGCGCATTCCCGAAACCGGGCTTTTGCGGATGCCCGATTTGCCACAGGTTTTCTGGGTAAGTTACTGTATCAATTGTAACTGCATCAATGTATTCCGGGTCTTCAAAATTCACACAAAAATTGATAAATTGCGCCTGAACCTGAATACTCAGAAAAATAGTCAAATAGAGAATTAGATTTTTCATAATTGTTCGATTTAAGCGATTGAATTATTATTTGTGATTTCTCGATTTATTTGGTTGTAAAGTTATGAAATTATTAATCTTTCGGGACTTGATTTTTTGGAAATTTATTTTCCACCAAAATTCAGCTTTTAAGGGGTTTCTACCTGAAACCAGTAACAGGCACCAAACTACTGTCTTTGAAATCCGTCATAATTTCTCAAGTCACAAGGTCCCTGTCCGAATACTATGTGCTCTTATATAACTAAACGTAAAATGGGTTGGGTAAAGGTTAAGAAACCGGGGTGGATTTAGGGTTAGGGATAAGGATAAGGCCAATCCTTACCATTTCCTTTTCCCAAACCGGCCTCCTAACCCTAACCTTTCATCCCCTTAATGAATGCTATTCCCATGTTATTCTTCATGGTGCTGTTTAATAAAACTGAGAGACTAACGACTAACGACTAAATACTTTTTCTTTGGTACTTTTACCGGCTTAAATTTCATGCCCGGGATAATGTTTTATAGGGCTAAAAAATGAAAGACCTAACAACAGGTAACGAAAGTAAGCTGATCCTCCAATTTGCAATGCCGATGCTGCTTGGCAATGTTTTCCAGCAGATGTACAGCATCATTGACAGCATCGTGGTTGGAAAATTCATCGGCAAGGAAGCTCTGGCAGCCGTTGGTGCTTCGTTTCCTATCATATTCACCCTTATTTCACTTGTCATCGGTTTTACCATGGGAGCCACAATCATTACCGCTCAGTATTTCGGTTCGAAGCAGATGGCTAAAGTGAAAAGAACAATTGACACACTTTACATTTTTTTGTTTTTCGGCTCAGTGGCGCTTACGGTGATCGGTATTCTGCTCAGCGGTCCGATATTGCGGCTTATACAAATTCCGGAAGAAGTATTTCCTCAGGCAAAACTCTATCTTAACATATATCTTTCAGGATTGATTTTTATGTTTGGGTTCAATGGAACCTCAGCGATTTTAAGGGGACTTGGCGATTCCAAAACACCCTTGTATTTTCTCATCATTTCCGTCATCGTTAACATTATTCTCGTCGTGCTTTTCGTGGTTGTCTTCAAGTGGGGAATTGCAGGTTCGGCTGTAGCGACGGTCATTTCACAGGCGGGCGCCTTTTTCACCGTCATGGTTTATTTGAACAAAACCCATCCGGTCATCAAGTTCTCAATTCGTGACATGACCTTCGACCGCGGCATCTTTCGCGACAGCATCCGCATCGGGCTGCCTTCGGGTTTGCAGCAAACCTTTGTTTCACTCGGCTTGCTGGCTATTACCTGGATTGTGAACCTTTTCGGTCTGAATGTGATTGCCGCTTATTCCATAGCCATGAGGATAGATTCGTTGGCGGCATTGCCGGCTATGAATTTCTCGGCGGCGCTTTCCACTTTCGTCGGGCAGAATATCGGCGCCCGTAAAAAGGAAAGGGTCAGAGCCGGGCTGATTGCAACTATCAGGATGACTTCCATCATATCCATTTCAATCAGCCTTCTTGCGATTCTTTTTTCAAAACCTTTGATGCGCTTGTTCACAAATGACGCCGATGTAATTGGTATTGGCTCGCACTATCTCATTATTGTCGGCTCGTTTTACATTTTGTTTTCTACCATGTTCGCCATAAACGGGGTAATGCGCGGCGCAGGCGATACGTTGATCCCCATGTTCATAACTTTGTTTGCTCTGTGGTTTGCAAGGATTCCCATAGCTTATTTCCTTTCGCAGAGGATAGGCGAAACCGGCATCTGGTGGTCAACACCCATTGGCTGGGGTATCGGAATGACCATGGGAATCCTGCATTACTTATCGGGGAGATGGAAGAAGAAGTCGGTGATAAAATTTAGTGAAACTCCAGATTCAGTGTAATCATCTTGGTTTTTATCAGAAAACGGAAGTGAATAGTTTTAATGGATTGCTGAAGTACACGGAACAGAAATCTTAAAATTAATATCTTCAAACTTTTTGGTATGTAACAAAAAATGAGGCTAAGTCTAAATCATAACATTATCGTGTAAATAAGTCAAGGATTAGGATACGGAGAAGGGAAAATAATATTTCGGGAACCTTATTTTATTGTGAATCTCCAATTTGTCGGTTATTAGTTTGAAACAGCTGACAACACTTTAATATCTGAAATTGAGCTATTTTAATTCAAACTCTTTGTTTGAAATACGGTTTATGCCCTTTATACGGCCAAAATCGGTATCGAACGAGATTATATTTTTAATTTTGTTCTTTTGCATGAAGGCTAATAAAAAACAATCATTGTAGTTTAACAGCCCATGATTGTCGCTTATCAACTTCATAATGTGGTGGTGGTATTTCTTAATGTCTTCGCTTATCCAAACGATAGCATCAGTGGTGTATTGTTTTTCAATTATTTTCAAAAAATGGGTTATCTCATTACTGCGACCTTTGTTTTCCATGCGTTTGCAAATCACGTTAATGGTTTCGTTAAGAACAACATCGGTAACAAGTATGTTAGCATTGTATTTTTGCAAAGCAGTAAAAATTTCAAGAGATGTTTTATTCCACTTGTCAGATGTATCGAGTAGGGCAACAAAATAATTGGTATCTAACAATATGTCAGTCATTGTAAAGATCTTCGGTTTCTTTTATGGCATCTCCACCAATGGCAAAGAGATTTATTTTTTTTACAAAATCTTTAACCGGGATCCCGATATTTTTCTTCTTAACCATACCTTTATCCAAGGGTATTAAAACCAACACCTCTGTAAGGGCTGCCAGGTTTTTGTCTGGTACTTCGAGCAGACGCACGTTGCCTTTGTCGTAAATACCTTTAACGGTAACATATTGGTCCATATCCGTATATTTAATCTGGCAAAATTACAAAATTATAAACTGTTACAGTTCTTTTTCACATGGATATTCAAATTCCGGAGCTATTTCCGTCCCGATTATCCTGCACACCAACCCATTCATAAATCCGGACGAGCAGAGGTGGTGACTTGTGAATTGCCTAATAAATAACAAGTTTTTCAAAATAATTCAATCTGTCTGACTCCAGAATTACATAATACAGTCCTGAGATAAAAATCGCGATGTCTATTTTCTTGCTGGTTGTAACTACTAACCGGTGTCCATGTATTTCCGTTATCAACGGAACGGTAAACACCTGCTCCTACATATGTACCGGTATAAATAGTTGTTTCATTTGCCGTAAGAGCATCAATCATATCCCAAACTTGACCTACACCAATTTGCGACCAGCTTGTGCCATTGTTTGTTGACCTGTAGATGTACTCATGCATGGTTCCTGCAAATATAGTTGTGCCTTTGATCACAAGTGCGCTGACAAGTTCCTGCATACCGCTGCCGGAAAATTGCTAGGTAACACCATTATCCGTTGACCGAAAAATTTTTTCAGGACTTGCATAAGCAAACAGAGTATTGCCGGAAATGGCCATGGTAGTTATGTCCAGATCTGTGAGACCATTGTTCGACTCTGACCAACTTAATCCATTGTTGACAGATTTAAAAACTCCTCCACGATTAGTGCCTGCAAAAATTGTTGATTCATTTTTTACTATTGTTTCTACATTTAATTCTGTCAGTCCATTATTAGATTCCTGCCAGCTCAAACCGTAATTCTCCGAAATAAAAATGCCCATACTATAAACACCTGCAATAATTTTCTCTCCTGATTTAACAATAGCTGTAGGGTAAATATTACATAATCCAATGTTTATTGGTGTCCAGTTATTGGCATTTTCATCAATCCGGTGTACTTTGTAAATTTCTGTACCAACAAATGTAAAATTCTCTTTTACTCCGAAGGACATTATATATGGAACTGATAAACCATAAAGGATGGAAGACCAATTTGCACCATTATCGGATGACTGGAAAATATTGTTGATATAGGCTGTGCTAGCCAGCAGAGTACCTTCTTCTGATTCAACAACATCAATATTAAAATTGGTAAATCCCTAGTTCGGCATAGGCTCTGTCTAAGTCGAACATATCTATTCAGGCTCCAGCCTGATAAATTCATTTTCCCGGTTTCCAATTACTTCCCTGCTCTCACCGCCGTAAGTCTTCCTTCATAAGCCTAAGCGTTGGTGCGACTTGTGGCCGTTCCAACCCAGCCTTCCAATCCCAGTTCCCTTTTCAAATCATATATCATACATCAAATTTCATAAATCATAAATTCCAATCTTCGGGCACACTCCCACCTTTTAGGGACATCGTCCTGGCATCTTCAAAAAAACTACTCCAAAAAAATATTATTGAGCCAAATTTGCAACAAGTATTTTACCATTTCTTTCATAGATTAATTATTATCGTAAACCGTATCAGAGTCAGAATATCCGTTTAAGAATTGTTCCTGTGCCGTTTGTTGAAATGTAAGATCGTCGTAAGCGTCCGGTTCATCAATTAATACGATCACTCTGACGTCCTTATTTGTTTTTATTTGGGCTTGCATTTCAGAAGGAATAAGGATATGCTGGGTTTTAATTCCGGTCTTAAATTCCACTGCTTTCATAACGACTGATTTTATTTAAAAAGATATTCAATCTGATAAAAAATCCCATAACTCCGAAACAGAATTTGTCCAATCAGCAATTTTAAAACTCTTGCTACCTCAGATAATCAATTTTCATCTATCTCAATTAATTTCATCAATCCCGGCAATATCAATCAATATCAACCAATTTCCATCAATATCAACAAATTTCCATCCGTTTCCCTATTTCCCCGCTCCCTGCTCCCTGCTCCCTGCTCCCTGCTCCATGCTCCATGCTCCATGCTCCATGCTCCTCAAAAATGAAATATTAAAATAACCTTCCCGTTAAATTCTGGAATCATTATATTTGCGCCCGAAAATTATATTTTGAGATTATGACAGTAAAAACCGGGATACTATTCGTTTTGGCTTTATTATTATCCGTTGGCCTTAGTGCACAACACAAACTTACCGAAGCAGCCGACAGGGATTTCAGCGAGTTTAAATACTCTACAGCCGTTGATAAATACAAGAAAGCCTATTCAAAGGCAAAAGATAAAGATGAAAAAAACAGGATCCGTTTCCAGATGGCCGAATGTTACCGGATGATGAACGATACCAAACGGGCAGAGCCAACTTACAAAAGCCTTGTGCGGAATGGTTTTTATAAAAAGGAAACGATAGTTTTACTGCACTATGCCAATATGCTTAAAATTAACCAGAATTATGATGAGGCCATCATACAGTTCGAAGAATATATAAAACTTAAGCCGGATGATTCCCGGGGGCCTGATGGTCTGCAATCCTGCATACAGCAAAAGGACTGGTTCGAACATCCCACAAATCATCAGATATCGAACCTGAAACAGGTGAATTCGCGAGAAGATGATTTTAACCCATGTTTCGACAGTGAAAATTTTAATTCCCTCATTTTTACCTCAAACAGGGAAGGATCTTCAGGCAAAGCTTCTGATGAGTGGACGGGTTCAAACTTTACCGACCTTTTCTATACCCGTATTGACCGCAAAGGAGAGTGGAGCACACCCGACCTGCTCGAATCGGAGGAAGTGATCAATACCGAAACCAACGAAGGCAGCCCCATGATGAACTCGGGATTCACCACCCTTTATTTTGCAAGATGCGGCAATGTAAAGAATGTGGTCTCAGGTTGTCATATTTATAAAGTCACTAAAACAGGACGCACATTTTCCGATCCGCAGATCGTTGAACTTGGCGGCGACAGCACTTCCCGTATTTTACATCCAACTTTAAGCGATGATGAAATGACCATTTATTTTACTGCTGACTTTCCAAATGGCCAGGGAGGCACCGACATCTGGTATGCGACCCGCGAAAACGTGAGTGAAGAATTTGGCAGGCCAAAAAATGCCGGGCCTGTGATCAACACACCCGACAATGAAGGATTCGCATTTTTAAGATCCGATACTGTTCTTTATTTCTCGTCCAATGGTCATATCGGTATGGGAGGACTTGATGTGTTCAAGACCACAAGAAACGGTGATAAATGGAGTATTCCTGTAAACCTTGGTTATCCTTTGAACACCAGCGCTGATGATTTCGCAATTATTTTTAATCCCTCGGCGGAAGAAGAGGGATATTTCTGTTCGAACCGTAAGGAATTTGAAGAAGAACGCGCTAAAGGAGGCGATGATATCTGGTACTTCATTGTACCTCCGATTGAATTTACCCTCGCCGGTATTGTGAAGGACGACCGGACCCTTCAATTCCTTGAGGGCGCTATGGTAAGAATGGTTGGTTCGGATGGTTCGGTGATCGAAAAACAAACGAATACTCTTGGAAGATATGAATTCAGCAAGGAACAAATTCTGCCGCGGACCACTTATGAGCTTACCGTTTCGAAACCGCAGTACTTCAGCGCTTCCGGAACGGTAACAACAGTTGGGATAGAAAGGACAACAAATTTTGAACGAAATTTTTTGCTTCCTCCGATTCCCAAAGAACCGATCGTGTTGCCGGAGATTCTATATGACCTTGCAAAATGGGATCTTTTGCCGCAATACCAGGATTCTTTGCAGGGCCTTATAAAAACCCTTGATGATAATCCGACCCTGATCGTTGAACTTGCTTCTCATACCGATGCAAGGGATACCGATGAAAGAAATGATATACTGTCGCAGAAACGTGCCCAATCGGTTGTTGATTACCTCATCCTGCGGGGTATTGATCCCGACCGGTTGGTTGCCAAAGGTTACGGAGAGCGTGTTCCCAGGGAGATAAATCATAATTATTATCTCAATAATGTTCAGATTCTTGATTCAGGAACTGTATTGACTGAGGCCTTTATCAATTCTCTGCCTACGACTGAAAAGAAGGAATTTGCACATCAGCTTAATCGTCGTACTGAATTTTCAGTGTTGAGCAATGATTTTGTTCCGAAAGAAGTAATCGGTGAAGTCGTTCTTCCCAAAGTAATAGATATCGTTACCTCCCCTGAGAAAAAGGTAACAACCATAAAACTCCTGAAAGACAACAATGGTAAAAACGGAGTCCGGTGTGAAATCAATGGATATGGTACCGATGTTTATATTGACCCGAAACTGACCAAGCCCATGATCTCTCTTGAAAGTGCTCTCGCCCTTCTGAAGGAAGGTGCGATCAGCAAGGATGATTTTGCGGGTGATCCGAATGAGGTTCTCGCCAATTCAACTATTGCAGATGGAGCTGTATTTCTGGTAGAGGAAATGAAGATCGAAAAGAAATACATTACGATGTTTGAAGTCACGGTCAACTATAAGATACCGTCCGGTTTTTACTTTGACGAACCTACATTCTCGCTGATCGGGAAGTACAAATTTGATGAAGAGTCAAAACAGATGATTTTTGAATAATCAGATGGTAGCATTCCATTAGGATGTTTTAATAAATGTCAGAACCTGAAAGATATAACCTCCGCGGCGTTTCTGCTTCAAAGGAAGATGTTCATCAGGCTATCAGCAAAATTGACCGTGGTATTTTCCCAAATGCCTTTTGTAAAGTAATTCCTGACCTGCTGGGCGGTGATCCTGAATTTTGCAATGTCCAGCATGCGGATGGCGCCGGAACAAAATCTTCACTGGCTTATATTTACTGGAAAGAAACAGGCGACCTCTCGGTGTGGAAAGGAATCGCACAGGATGCCATTGTGATGAATCTCGATGACCTGATCTGTGTCGGCGTCACAAATAATATCCTTATTTCATCCACCATCGGGAGAAACAAAAAGCTGATCCCCGGAGAAGTGATCAAAGCCCTGATTGAGAGTACTGAAGAATTTCTTGAAAAGCTGCGAAGGCTGGGGATTGGCATTTACTCCACAGGTGGCGAAACAGCCGATGTCGGCGATCTTGTCCGGACAATCATAGTAGATTCAACTGTAACAGCAAGGCTTAAACGTTCACAGGTAATCGAAAACCATATTCAGCCAAATGACGTCGTAGTCGGACTGGCTTCCTTTGGACAAGCCTCGTACGAAGATGAATACAATAGTGGTATGGGAAGCAATGGATTAACCTCAGCACGGCATGATCTGTTTTATAAATCATATTCTGAGAAATATCCTGAAAGCTTTGATAATTCAATTCCCCGGCAATTGGTTTATTCCGGCAGCAAATTGTTGACCGATCCTTCAGAGGTTGCAGATGTGAATATCGGTAAGCTGGTTTTATCGCCAACACGTACCTATTCTCCTGTAATTCGGGAAATATTAAAAGTTCATCGTCCTGAAATACATGGCATGATCCATTGCAGCGGTGGTGGCCAAACCAAGGTGCTGAATTTTATTGAAAATCTGGAAGTGATAAAAGATAATCTTTTTCCAATCCCGACTTTATTTAAGCTCATTCATAGTGAATCAGGAACTGATTGGCAAGAAATGTATAAGGTGTTTAATATGGGTCACCGAATGGAATTATATGTGCCGGAAACTATTGCTGAAGACATTATAATGATTTCGAAAACATTTAATATTGATGCGAAAGTTATTGGCTATTGCAAATCCTTTAATTGTAAAAAAATAGTTATAAAATCGGAATTCGGTGAATATAGATACTAATTATTGATTGGAAAATTGATTATTTACAAAGTGCTTTCATAACTTTTTCGCTACTTACATCCTCGGATTCCATTCCCATTTCAATAAGCATAGCCATGTAAGCATCTTCGACTTCGTGCACATCTACAGATTTTGCCCGTGTACCGATTTTTTTTGCAAGATCGAGCCAGAACTTTACATCCTTTTTATTTTTTGCTTCTATGACAACTGCATCCATAATAAATACTTTTAATTTACAAAGGTAAACAACTTAGTTTAAGAAAATGATACAGATTCACACATTTGAAGCAAGAAAAATTTTAGATAATAAATTTGCTTTATAAAAGAATAATTCGATAATCAACATCCCGACAAACGCGGTGGGTCTTAGGATCAGTGGCTTCCTTCTCAATCTCATTGATGTAGAGTTTTTGCATTTAAAATAAACGCTTAAAGGATTTTGGGAAATCCCAAATTCGCTACCATAACTTTATAAGACTATAATGAATTGCAGTTTGTATCCGTTACATCCTGATAGAAATTATTCGATAACTTTGCAGCAAATAATTCAATTATGAAACTCGTATTTTTTAATACACCCAAACCACGGCAGTTTAATTATCCAGCCCGTTACTACGATGAAGAAAAAGATAAAAGGGAACAGCGTAAAAGGGAACTTGGACTGACCGGTTCCGAAACGGCAGGTGATTTCAGGACGCAGTTGAATACCGGCTGGCAAAGGTTCAGGACAAGTGAAAGAGGCCGGCAGAAAAAAGCAAACATGAGTGTATTGATCTATATTTTTATTGTGATCATCCTGATTTACATAATTTTCTTCAGATAAACTTATCAAATAACGAGCTTACCTTATTTTATAACCAAAAAACCTGATGCCGGATATCATTCACCTTTTGCCAGATTCAGTTGCCAACCAGATAGCAGCAGGAGAAGTCATTCAAAGGCCTGCTTCGGCTGTGAAGGAGTTGCTCGAAAATGCAATTGATTCGGGAGCCGATGAAATCACGCTTGTGATAAAGGATTCCGGCAAAAGCCTGGTCCAGGTTATTGATAATGGCTGCGGGATGTCGGAAACGGATGCACGGATGAGCCTCGAACGGCACGCAACTTCAAAAATTAAAACGGCAAATGATCTTTTTGCTATTAAAACACTGGGGTTTCGCGGTGAAGCACTGGCATCCATTGCAGCTATTGCACAGGTTGAAATAAAAACCAAACGGATTGAAGATGAACTTGGAACCGTGATCGTGATTGAAGGCTCCAGCGTGAAAAGCCAGCAACACTGTGCATGTCATAACGGAACTTCTCTTTTGGTCAAAAACCTGTTCTATAACATCCCGGCAAGAAGAAAGTTCCTGAAGGGTGATAATACCGAACTGCGACATATAATTGAGGAATTTCAGAGGGTAGTACTGGTAAACCCCGGCATTAAATTTTCATTTTTCAACGGGAGCCGGCCATTGTTCCAGTTGGGTAAATCCAATCTAAAACAGCGGATAGTTTCGCTTTTAGGACAAGCATTTAATACACGGCTTCTTCCTGTTGAACAGTCTTCAAATATCGTTTCCATCAAAGGCTTTATCGGCAAACCTGAGTTTGCCAGGAAGACCCGTGGCGATCAATACTTTTTTGTCAACGGTAGGTTCATCAAACATGCCTACTTCAATCACGCGGTTGACAGCGCTTTCAGAGAACTCATCCCTTCGGACGCTTTTCCCACTTATTTTCTGTATCTTACCATTGATCCGAAAGAAATTGATATCAATATTCATCCGACTAAAACCGAAATCAATTTTCAGAATGGACAAGTGATCTATGCCATGATGAGTTCGGCGGTTAAACAGGGATTGGGTAAATTCAATGTGGTTCAGTCCATTGATTTTGAACCTGAGCAATCTATTCAGTTCTCAATTCCCGGGAAAGATCAGGTAATCAAGCCCCCATTCATTAAAGTTAATCCCGATTATAATCCATTCGAAACTCCCCTGGTAAAGGGTTCGGATAGCCAAGGCAGCAACAGGTTCAAACCGAAAACGGAGGGATGGGAGAAGCTTTATGAAACGGAATTAAGTTCCAACCCTGTGGGAAAGCAGGAGATTGAAAAGGTGCCTGCAGGACAGGAAAAACTAATCAGCAATGACGAGGATGAATCACCATCAGTTGAAATTATTTTTCAGGTACGAAACAATTATATTGTTTCTGCAATAAAATCCGGGTTAATGATCATTAACCAGCGTGGAGCCTTCGAGAGGATATTCTTTGAAGGTTATATGAGGTCTTTTGAAGCAGGAAAAGGGATGTCACAGCAACTGCTTTATCCAACTACCATCCAGTTTTCACCGGGAGATGCTGCAATATTAAAAAGTATCATGCAGGAACTCAGGATTCTTGGGTTTGACCTGGATGAATTTGGTGAAAACACATTTATCATCAATGGGGTTCCGGTTGATTTGAACAATCCTGCAATCAATGATGTTTTGGAGAATATCATTGAGAATTTTAAGACAAACCAAAGTGATTTGATATCTGATAAAAAAATTAATTTAGCCCGGCCATTGGCAATAAATATGGCTTTGAACCTGGAGAAAAAACTGGAAAGAGAGGAAATGATTTCAGTCATTGACAGGCTTTTTGCCTGCAAGGTTCCGGATGTGTCGCCGGATGGAAGGCCAATTGTCAGAATTATAACATTAAATGAACTCGATCAGATGATGAAATAGCTGAATAAAAATGCTAAATAGCAGAAGTAAAAAGTTAAATGTAAATTGTAATACTTAACCCATGGAGCAATTCCGACCCACTGGATTCAGAATATTACCGCCGGTTGTTAAAAACCTGCTGATCATAAACGGATTGTTTTTTCTGGCTACCATCGCTACAGGAACAAAATTCGGTTTTGATCTTACCGATATGCTTGGCCTGCATTATTTTGCTGCTGACAAGTTCAAACCTTACCAAATCATCACATACATGTTCATGCATGGCGGATTTGCACATGTTTTTTTCAATATGTTCGCCTTGTGGATGTTTGGTAATGCCCTTGAAAATATTTGGGGGCCAAGAAAATTTTTAACTTATTACATTATTACAGGTATCGGTGCTGCAATTACGCACTATGTCGTATTTTATTTTGAGATTTCGCCTGTTCTGGCGGCCATCAACGATTATTTAAATAGTCCCTCCCCTGAAAAGCTGAACCTCTTCCTGAATTCAGGATATTTTAAAATAACTTCTGTAGAGGTACAGGATAGCTTTAACCTTTTTCGAAATGAGTATAATGATCTTCTGTCCACCAATCCTACCAAAGCCCTTCAACTCAGCCTCGATTTTATCTCCGAGTATAAAGTAGATTTTCTGAATGCACCGGTTGTCGTCGGAGCTTCAGGCGCTGTATTCGGTATTCTTCTTGCGTTTGGTATGATCTTTCCGAACGCCTTGATATATATTTACTTTGCTATTCCAATTAAAGCCAAATATTTCGTTATTCTTTATGGAGCTATCGAGCTTTTTTCGGGGGTCTTTAACACTGGTAGTAATGTAGCTCATTTTGCTCATCTCGGTGGTATGGTATTTGGGTATTTCCTTTTACTGTTCTGGAAAAAGAGATAATCAGAAAAACCGGCATTATGTATAGCAGCAACGATAGTAATTATTACCGGCAAAATCCGATGGAGAACATTAAAGGTTTCTTCAGGAGTAAAAACATGCTGGTAAAGCTGATCCTGATCAATGTTGTTGTCTGGCTGGCGATCATGTTTCTGGATGTGGTTTTTGACCTTTATAAAGTTGATTTTACAAAAGATGTTGTCGGTTGGTTCGCAGTACCTGCCGCACTTGATAAGCTTGTAACCCAACCCTGGACTCTGATTACCTATATGTTCCTGCATTTCGATTTCTGGCATATCCTGTTCAATATGCTTTGGTTGTATTGGTTTGGTAGGATATTCCTCGAATACCTGAACGAAAGGCAGTTGCTTACTACCTATATCATTGGCGGATTGGCCGGAGCCGTTTTTTATATATTGTCGTATAATCTTTTCCCAAAATTTGAAGACAGTTATCGTCAGTCTGTAGCGTTGGGAGCATCCGCATCGGTGATGGCTATTGTTGTTGCCATTTCATTATATGTTCCAAATTACAGGATGCACCTGCTGTTTATCGGACCTGTAAAAATTATCTATATCGCCTTGTTTTCGGTAGTTCTCGATGTTCTGATGATACGGTCCACCAATTCAGGTGGCCATCTTGCGCATTTAGGAGGAGCGCTCTGGGGATTTTTCTTTATCTATATGCTTAAAAACAGGATTGATATCAGTAGCATATTCAGCCTATTTTCATTTAAAAGAATCAGAAATCCATTTAAAAGAAATAAAAAGGCAAAATTCAAAAAAGTATATACCAATACAAGAGTTAAAACCGATGAAGAATATAACCTGGAGAAAAAAATGACCCAGCAGAAGATAGATGAAATTTTAGATAAAATATCAAGGACCGGTTATGAGAACCTTTCGAAACAGGAAAAGGAATTGCTTTTCAGAACCAGCAGGAAAGGGAAATAACAGGTACCATACAGGTCGTATGGGCACTTCAGCCAACTTCAATTGAAAAGAAAGTTCAGAGAATATAATTTTACTGTCAGCGTTTATAAACATACTATTTGATTAAGCCGTGCAAATAATACCTCAAAAGAAAAACATTTCATTCATTTCATGGGTTTTTCTTTTGCTGAACATTGCTGCAGTTGTACTCCTGCTTACCGTTTACATTTCCATTTACATAAATCCATCAAAATTTTCACTGATTGCCTTTGCCGGACTTGCATACCCCGTAATACTTGTGTTGAACATTGCGTTTGTTATTTTTTGGATTTTTATCAGGATTAAATATTCTTTGTTGTCCCTGCTTTTTATTTTAATTGGTTGGAATCACATTGGAAGGCTTGTGCAGATTAATTCCAAAACAGAAATTCCCGAAGGAAAAAAATCTGTTAAAGTTCTGTCGTACAACATACAGAATTTTGTCAATAAAAACATTTCTGATACCAGGTACATTACCGACTTTAAGAACCAGGCCAGGATAACGAAGTTCATAATTGATCAAAAGGCCGATATTATTTGTCTTCAGGAGATGCTTTACGACAGGGGTGATCACAGGAATTTTGCCGTTGATTTCGGCAAGAAATGCAATACTACTAACTTCTATTACCGTAATTATTTTCAAACGAAGAAGAAAAAACTTGATGCCATTGCCATTTTTACACGTTATCCAATGATTGATAAAGGCTTTCTGGAGTATGACAATAAAACAATCGGCATATATACCGATTTGCTGATGGGAGCCGATACGGTTAGACTTTATAACCTTCACTTGGCATCCATACATTTCAGGAAGGAGGATTATGATTTTATTTCTGATTTGCAGAATCAGACGGATCAAAACGAAATTAAGGAAAATTCGCTCAAGGTATTATCAAAAATCAGGTCGGCTTATACTACGAGGGGACGGCAGGTTAAAATTCTTAAAGAGCATATTAATAAATGCCCTTATGCATTTATTATCTGCGGCGATTTCAACGATACTCCTTCTTCTTATGTTTACAAAGCCCTACGTAAGGAGACCAAAGATGCATTTGTAGAAAGCGGGGGCGGATTCGGAGTTACTTTTGCGGGTAAAAGTTTCCCTTCATTCAGGATAGACTATATTCTTCACCATGATAAGTTTGAAAGTTATAGTTTTACAAGACACAAGATTGCTTTATCAGACCATTACCCGGTTTCATGTACGCTCGTAGAGGAGGAAGATTGACCCGGAGTTAAAAATTGTCGTTTTATAAATACAATCCACTCTTTAACTATGTTCAATTTCCATTTAATATTTTGTCTATTTTAGCTTTAATTTTTTTGTCAGCATAACAATATGAAACACATTGATTTTAATATTTATTTTACCATTTTAATTTTCACCTGTATTCCGTCATTATTCGGTCAGTTACCGGCAGATTCGGTTCTTCTTCAACGCAATCAATTATTTATTGATTTTAATAATGCTGAAGATAGCATGAACACTCTTACCCGCAACAACTTAATGATTTTGAACGGTAAAGCCCGGAATCTGGTTGAAATGGATAATGCCATCATTAACCAATACCTTTATTATGAAATTGAGAATAATAAGATTCTTACACATAAAGTGGAACAGCTGACTCTTGAGATCACCCTTCTGCAAAAAGAGGCCGAAGTCAACAGGCAATTAGCTGATGAAAGGAAATACTTTATGAAAACACTTCTGATTACATCAGCAGTAGTCGGTTTGTTATTAATTGTGGCAGTTATTTTATTTATTGACAGGCAGATCAGGTTTCGCAGCATAAAACTTGAACTTGAACGAACCTGGCCTTTGAAAGAGGAGAGGCGTAAAGACGACCTGTCGCAACGTGAAATCAATGAATTGAACAATAAAATTGAAGAGCAGAAATCGAAAAACCTGGCATTGACAAGTCAGATTGAAGAGCTTAACCGGTCAATCAAGGAGAAGGAAGAAAGTCTCGTAAAAGAGCAGAGTTCAAAAAAACAAATAGAGGAAGAAATCAGGAAACTGATATCACAGATTAAAAACCAGTAATTAAAGTTTAATCGTTGCAGTAGTAGTGGCAGTCGCAGTGGTAGCTGCAGTAGTCGTAGAAATCATTTTTTACCGGGAAAAAGATTCTTTTTGTTTAGCTTCAAACTTTAAACTCAAAACTCAAAACTTGGAACTCAGAACTCAGAACTCGGAACTCGGAACTCGGAACTTCAAACTCCGAACTCAGTCCCCGGAACTCATCATATTCTCAATATCTTTTATGCTTTTAGGTATAGGTTTTCCCAATACTTTATTACCGGTTTCAGTTACCAGGATATTATCTTCAATCCTGATGCCTCCGAAATCTTTAAAGGACTCAGCTTTATCATAATTAATAAATTCCGTGAATTTCTTTTCGCTTCGCCATTTGTCAATCAATGCAGGAATAAAATAAATACCCGGTTCAATGGTGAATACATAACCCGGCTGATGTTCTTTACCCAATCTTAAGAAAGCCGTCCCGAACTGTTCGCTGCGTTTTACCTTATCGTTATAGCCGATATAGTTTTCACCCATTCCTTCCATATCATGAACATCGAGGCCGAGCATGTGTCCGAGTCCATGAGGGAAAAACATGGCATGTGCACCTTTCGCAACCGCATCATCCACATTTCCCGACATCAGTCCAAGATTTTTCAATCCTGAAGCAATAATTTTCGCTGCCATGAGATGAAGTTCTTTGTTTGTTATTCCCGGTTTTGTGGCTGTAATAGTCTTTTGGTTGGCCTCCAGGACGATTTCATAAATGTCCTTTTGCCTCTGGTTGAATTTGCCCCCAACGGGGACAGTCCGTGTGATATCGCTTGCATAGTGCATGGTCGTTTCAGCGCCGGCATCAGTTACGAGCATTCTTCCAAGAGTTAATGTATTGCCGTGATAGTGATTATGCAGCGTCTCACCATGAACGCTTAAAATAATCGGAAAAGAAACGGGCCCGCCTTTCGCAAGTGAAATGCCTTCAATGGTACCGGCAATTTCTCTCTCAATCACGCCCGGTTTAGCCATACGCATCGAGGTAGTGTGCATTTCGTAGGCAATATCAACTGCTTTTTCTATTTCTGCAATTTCAAATTCATCTTTAACCGAACGCAATTTGATGATTCCTTTGATCAAATCTACTGAAACATGATTTCGGATTTCACCGATAGGGATACCGAGCAGGTTACTGATCTGCATATAGGTTTCACCTCTGTATGGCGGTACAAAGTGTATTTTTCTGCCTTTGGACTTTGCTTCTGATATTATTTCGGGTAGCGCTTTGAGAGGAGCAGTGTTGTTTACTCCCGCTTTTGCAGCCTGATCACTCATCAGCGGTTGAGGCCCCATCCAGATAATATCGTCAATGTCAACGTCATTACCGAAAATGTAATCTTTATTGTTATCAATATCAATTACTCCAGCAAGATCAGGATGATCAAGTCCGAAAAAATACAGGAAATTGCTGTCCTGCCTGAAAGCGTATGTATTTGCCGGATAATTATATGATGCCTCCGGATTTCCAAGGATCAGGATGATACCGCTTTTCACTTCTGATATCAGGCGGTTGCGGCGGTCGGTATAAATTTTTGCGTCGAACATGGTTTGAAGATTGACTGAAGTTTAGAATGACTAAATTTACTAAAATTATAAATGACTTGAATGATTAAAACTGTTGACGAATCAAATTGTTTGCTAAAATATTAATAATCTTTATTGGTCACCGGATTATTATTAAATTTGAGTCAAATTTTAAAACCTTAAATTATGAAAAGAGTTATTTTATTCATTTCGCTGATTCTTGGTTCTACGCCGATAAGCATCGGGCAGAATTTCTCAACCCTTGGTGAAATTTATAATTTCGAGGTAGGTGATGAGTTCCAGATTTTTTCGCGGGATATAAGTATGAATTACGGAAACAACGATACTGTTTATTATCTGACGCGAAATGTGATAACCTCAAAATCCAGTATTGCCGATTCTTTGGTTTATGTTCAGAACACTGATATATTTACATGTGACTTTAGTCAGGCATTACCTGTGATCCTCGATACCATCTTACTGAGTCATCCCGAAAACTTAGTCTTTCCTGTACCTGATTCTGTGATATTTGTTCCAAACTCATCCGATACAGTGTATTGGAATCAGGATAGTTACAACGGCAGGAAAATATGCGTTAATACATGGTCGCAACCCAATTCGTACACATCCATGTTCTTTGTTGATGGATGTGGTTTAGCAAAAGAGCGATACTTTAATACGTTGACCGGAATGGATTGTGATTCATTATTTTATTTCAAAAAAGGTAATGAGGAATGGGGACAGAAAGTATTGAATTCAATTAGTGAACCAAAAATTCAAGAAACTATTTACCTTTTTCCAAATCCTGTTGGGGACGAACTAACAATCAAATATCTTGAGTCAAATTTTAAAATTCAGAATGTTTTTTTATTAAACAATTTAGGTGCATCGGTTCCAATGAGGATCATAAATTATGGGAATGAAAAAATGCAGATTGATTGATCAGGCTTGATTCATGGCTTATATTTCCTGAGAATTTGTACCGATCAAAATACTTTCACGAAAAACTTCATCAAACTTTAACTTTCGACCATGAAAACCCGTCAACCTGCTGTAGCAGGATCATTTTATCCTGGAAATAAAGCGGCCATTATAAATCTCCTTACCGGCGTGATGATTAAAGAAGCGCCGTTAATCGATAGAAAGCTATCGCAAAAAAAGATCATCGGTGCAGTAGTACCTCACGCTGGTTATATGTTCTCTGCCTACCAGGCGGTTCATTTTTTTGAAATTCTGAAACATTCGGAACAGCATTTCGACACTTTTTTTATCATCAATCCCAATCATACTGGCTATGGCGCCGAAATTGCCCTTGATGAAAACGATTACTGGGAAACGCCTTTCGGAAAAGTTGAGATTGACAGGCAGTATTATCCCCTCCTCGGGTTCAGTGAATCTTCATCGGCTCATAAGTATGAGCACTCCGGCGAAGTGATGGTCCCGATGCTGCAGCATTTCCTGGATTATTCCTTTAAAATCGTTCCGATAACCATGTCGAAGCAAAATCCTCAAAATGCAAAGATCATCGCCGAAGCAATTTTCACTGGCAATAAGGAATTGAAAAAGAAAATCTGCCTGATTGCCTCCTCGGACTTTTCGCATTATGTTGATCCGAAAGAAGGCAAGCGATTGGACCGTTATGTGATTGATGAAATTTTAAACTTGAATGCAGAAGGAATTTACAAACAAATAAAAGAAAAACAGATCACTGTTTGCGGCTATGGCCCGATCATGACGCTGATTGAGTATTCGAAACTAGTAACCGACAGTCCCATCTCGCATATTTTAAAGATCGGCCACTCCGGTGAAGTGATCCCATCGGAGGAGGTAGTGGATTATGTGAGTATGATGGTGAATGAGTAAAAATAATCGTTCAGGATACGGTATAATTCATCACACAAATTTTCACGCTAAGACGCTAAGTCGCAAAGAATAATTAATTTTGCTAAAAAGAAGTTTATGAAAACAAAATATATCTACTGGAAAGAAGGCAAATGGTGGATTGGCTATCTTGAAGAATATCCCGATTATTTGACACAGGGATCAACGCTTGAGGAATTAATAGATAATCTGAAAGATATATACCATGAACTGACAAGCGGTTCCATACCATCGGTGAGAAAAACCGGCACTCTGGAAATTGCATGAAAAGAAGAATTTTGATAAAGAAATTGCAGGAAAAGGGTTGTGTATTAATCAGGCATGGTGGTAAGCATAATTGGTATTTAAATCCAAAAACGAACCGATCCCAGCCTGTTCCGAGGCACACTGATATAAATGAATACCTGGCAAAGCATATCCTTAAAATGCTTGGCGATTAACTTCCCCTTTATTTTTACCATTTATACTGAATAATTCACCTTTCAAACTTCTACACGCAAAGGCGCGAAGACGCAAAGATTTACTAAAGCTTATTGTTTAACTCCATGTTATAGAGCATCGCAACTGACAATCAAACAACCAATATAATCAATTTTATTAAATTATGATTTGATCCCTTCATTGAGATCGTTTGAAATTAATAATACATTCGGATTTCTTCTTAAATTTGCAAACTTTAAAAAACACCCTTTGTTTATCTCACAAAGCAAGTTTGAAAACGAAATATTATGGCGATATTCGAAGTAGTAATGCCCAAATTAGGTGAAAGCATCATTGAAGCAACAATAACCAAATGGCTCAAAAAAGAAGGAGACATGGTTGCAGAGGACGATGCCATTGTTGAAATTGCGACCGACAAGGTAGATTCGGAAATTCCTTCGCCGGTAGAGGGTAAACTTAAAAAAGTTCACTACTCCGAAGGAGAGGTTGTTCCTGTGGGAGCTGTTATCGCATTAATTGATATGGATGGAAACGGTTCACCTGAAATACCATCTCCGGAAATTAAATTACAGGAAGCTGAAAAAGCAAATAAACCTGAATCAAAGTTAGAAACAGTAATTATTCCAACAACTGGTAATGATGATGATCAAAGCGGAAGGTTTTACTCTCCATTGGTAAAAAGCATAGCCGGAAAAGAAAATATCAGCCTCAGTGAATTAAATTCATTACCGGGAAGCGGAAAAGACGGCAGGGTTACAAAAAATGATCTCCTGAAATTTATAGATGACAGAAAATCCGGGAAGTCACCTCAAATTTCTTCCGGCTCATCTGTTTCGAAGGCAATTGCATCACCTGCAGTTATTGCCAGCGCCGGGGATGAAATCATCGAAATGGACCGCATGCGCCGCCTGATAGCCGATCACATGGTAATGTCCAAGCATACCTCTCCGCACGTTACTATGTTTCATGAGGTAGATATGACACGGGTAGTTAACTGGAGAAATAAAATCAGGGAACAATTTGAAAAACGTGAAAAGGAGAAACTGACTTTTACGCCCATTTTTATTGAAGCTGCCACCAAAGCGCTCAGAGACTTTCCATTGGTCAATGCCTCTGTTGACGGCTACAGTATTATTAAAAGGAAGAGCATCAACATAGGTATGGCAACTGCTTTACCGAGCGGCAATCTTATCGTTCCTGTAATAAAAAATGCCGATCAGAAAAACCTTGCAGGCCTTGCGAGGGATGTGAATGACCTGGCCAACCGTGCCCGGAGCAACAAGCTTAGTCCTGATGAAATTCAGGAAGGCACTTTTACAATAACTAATTTCGGTCAATTTGGAAATTTAACCGGTGCTCCAATCATCAATCAGCCTCAGGTTGCGATACTTGGAGTGGGGACAATTCAAAAAAAGCCCGTTGTTGTTGAAACTGAATCCGGTGATGTATTCGCTATCAGGCAAATGATGATCCTGTCCCTTGCATTCGACCACAGAGTTGTTGATGGGTCTCTGGGAGGAATGTTCCTTCAGAGGGTTGCCAAATATCTTCAGGAATTCGATATCAGCCGGACAGTATAAAGATTTGACAATTTTAAATTCTATAAGTCAATTTAATTTGCTTGTTTTCAGTTCCAATTAAGATTTCAAGTAAATTTGGGTCGTGAAAAAGACAGTAATTAAAGAAACTTTAGTCAAAACATAGTTTTATAAATTTTTACTAAATAAAAATATTAATGATCAAATCATTCCGGATAAATTAAAATAACCTTTACACTACTTGCAAAATAACATCCGGAATGATTTTTAAAATAACGACCAATGGAACTTAATCTGACCCGCCCAATTGTTTTCCTTGACCTTGAAACCACCGGCGTTAATGTAGCTCTTGACAGGATAGTTGAAATCTGCCTGTTAAAATATTTACCAGGAGGTGCGTCAGAAGTACTCACGGAACGCATTAATCCCACCATTCCAATTCCCGTACAATCTACAGCCATTCATGGTATCTGCGATGATGATGTTAAGGATAAACCAACTTTCGCGAAACAAGCGTCAGTTTTTTCGAAGTTTATTGGTAATGCAGACCTCTCAGGATATAATGTAATTAAATTCGATATTCCATTGTTGGTAGAAGAATTTTTAAGGGCAAATGTTGATTTTGAGCTTAAAGGAAGAAGAATAGTTGATGTACAGAATATTTTCCACAAGATGGAACCCCGTACACTTTCTGCAGCATATAAGTTTTATTGCAGCAAGGAATTGATTGATGCACATTCAGCTGAAGCCGATACCATTGCGACACTTGAGGTTCTAAAAGCCCAACTGGACAAATATGAAAAAACTGCATTTCAGGATAAGAATGGAAATGTAAGTTATCCGGTGAAAAATGACATGCATGCCTTATCCGAATTTTCATACCAGAATAAAAATGCAGATCTTGTCGGTCATATTATTTTTGACGATAAGGATGAAGAGGTCTTTAATTTCGGGAAATACAAGGGCAAGTCGGTCGCAAAAACCTTTGGAATAGAACCCCAATATTATGACTGGATGATGAAGAGCCAGTTTCCCCTTTCGACAAAAAAACTGATAACGGCTATTTATTTACGTGGATTCAATAAAGCTTCAGTAAGTCTTAAGTGATTCTATCGTTTATCGCTCATGAAGAAGCATAAAAAAGAGGCTGTCTCAAAAGTCATTTTTTAACTCAATGGTCATGTTGAGCCTGTCGAAACATGATTGATTTACAGAATGATACACATTTCGACAAGCTCAATGTGACCATCCTTTTTGATTTTTCAGACAGCCTCTATTTTATTAATGGTGAAGTTCTATTTCTTAATAACTTTAAGCATTTCAGTTCTCCCATCATAATTTACTTTTAACAGGTAAAACCCATCCGGTATATTTTGTGAACCATTTAATCTGATATAATTATCCGTTCCGGTAAATTCGAAACTCATTACTATCTTACCGGTAATATCCATTATTTCAGCGCTCACTCCTGTCATTGAATTGGCATTTGCTATGCTGATATTTATTTCGTCCGTAAACGGATTGGGGAAGATATTCACAGCAAGATTTGGAACCAGTTTATTATCTATTACCGTGAGTATGCTGTTTGCAAGTACATAATCCGGTATTCCGTAGCCCAGGTATGCATCTGGATTATTGGCCTGCGTACCGCTCATTTGAATGGCACTCATCAGTTCAGTATTTCTTTTATCAGGATTGGCCTGCCACAAACAAGCCACCATTCCGGCAGTAATGGGTGATGAAAAAGACGTCCCGCTTCCATAACTAACCTCACCCGTCCAGGGATCAATAATGGCTGAACCCTGTCCCTGTGCAACTACATTTGGTTTAATCCGGCCGTCGTAGGTAGGGCCGGTAGAGCTGAATCCGGCATAATTTCCCCCATCGTCAACCGCACCGATGGAGAACACACTATCACCATCCGCGGGAGCGCCTATATATTGCCAGGATGATCCCCCTGAATTTCCTGCACTGTTTACCACAATCATTCCCTTACTGGCAGCCAAATCCGCCCCGATCGTCACGGGAGCGGTATTGCCATCCATATCTTCATAAGTATGGTTTTGTGACGGGTCATCAAATTCGGTATAACCCAGCGACGAATTTATGATATCAGCGCCGACACTATCAGCAAATTCTGCACCTGAAACCCAGTTCAGTTCTTCGATCAGATATTCGGAATCACCATCTTCGGTCCTAACCAGCCAGTAATCAGCTTTTGGAGCAGATCCAACAATATTACCCGGCCAGTAAGCCCCCATGGTCGACAATACCATACATCCGTGGTAGTGCGAACCGAAAATATCCGGGTTCAAAGGATTTACAAAATCCCGAGATCCTAAAATCTGTCCATTGTTCCATAAACTATCAAAAGCATCAATAATGTCAACATTCATAAAACCGGCATCCAGAACTGCAATGATTTTCCCTGCACCATTATATCCCATATCATGCAATGCATCACCATTGAGCATGTGTATTTGATTGTAGGCACCACCATAATCATAGCTGCTTAAGGATTTAAGCAATTCGTCTTCAGGTATTCCAGAGTATGTTTCTCTTTCAAAAAATGGCTTCGGAAACGTTCCCTGCCTTTTTTCTCCGTTTCCTTTTTCTACAGATTCCACATAAGGAAGCAGGCTAATTGCATCCAGTGCAGCCGGATCAGTCGTGTATATAGTGACCGAATTCATCCATTTTGAAACTGTAAGTATGGTTACACCTGTATTCGCAACACCTTCAATATATTGAGGATTGACAGGTAAATCATTTTCGATAATGTCAATTCCAAACAATACCCGCCGGTCAATAGCGCGCTGGGTTAAAAAATCTTCCGGATTTTCAATAGAATAAGGGGAATTGTTCTTATCAGTAAATTTTACCCAATACTTGTCAGGACTGACTTGTGAAAAAATTACCGCGGAAATAAAAACTGAAATTAACAACAAATAAACTTTCTTCATCTCTTTTATTTTATTTTAGAATTGCAAAGGTAAAAATAATAACCATCCGGGGATGTTTCATTTAATATTCATAATTAATAACCCATCGTGAGTTGATCATATTTTCATTTGAATCTGATACGCCATTCAAACGAATCAATCTTCATTTTGTTTAAAAAGTGTACCTGTTTAATATTTACTGCCAGTGGATTTACGAAAATTAATTTTCTTCACAGATTCAATTTATAATATAGAAGTAACTTTGCACAAATGTGTTTTAAACAATGCGATTGGATATACTCACAATATTCCCGGAAATGTTTGAAGGTGCATTTTCACTTTCAATAATTAAACGTGCACAAACAAAAGGGCTGGTTGATATTCATATTGCCAACATAAGGGATTATGCCACCAATAAGCACAAGCGTGTGGATGATTATCCCTATGGCGGTGGTTCAGGAATGGTAATGATGATTGAGCCGATTGCCCTGTGCATCGAACACCTTCAATCCAAAACCTCCTATGATGAAATTATTTTCATGAGTCCCGATGGTAAGCTTCTTGATCAGAAAGCTGCAAACAATCTTTCAACATGCAGGAATCTCATGATTTTGTGCGGTCATTATAAAGGAATTGATGAGCGTATCAGGGAAAAATATATTACACGTGAAATTTCGATCGGTAATTATGTGCTTTCAGGCGGTGAACTTGCAGCAGCTGTTCTTACTGATTCCATTATCCGATTAATTCCCGGGGTACTGAACGATGAAACCTCAGCCCTGTCGGATTCTTTTCAGGACGATATGATCTCAGCACCGGTTTACACCCGTCCGGCTGATTACAAGGGTATGAAAGTGCCGGAAATCCTTCTGTCAGGCAATGACAAAGAAATCTATCAATGGCGCCAGAATAAAGCTTTGGAACGAACCAAAGCAAGACGGCCGGACCTATTCATCGAGGACTGATAATTTGAATATTTTATTGTATAGTTTCATTACCAGGTCTGATAAAATTTTTATTAAAACATTATTTTGTAAAAAATAAAGCAATATATTTGCACCCATTTTCAGAGAAACAGCATTTAAAACATAGAGTGATGAGTAAGAATCAATTATTACAATTTGTTGAGGATCAAATACAGGTAAAAGAGTTCCCGACATTCAAAGCAGGAGACACTGTAACCGTTAAATATAAAATTATTGAAGGAAACAAAGAACGTGTCCAGAGTTTTCAGGGAGTTGTACTGCAACGCAGGGGCAGTGGAAAGACTGAAACTTTCACGGTAAGGAAAATATCGGGTAACATTGGAGTGGAAAGGATTTTTCCATTCGCTTCTCCGTTCCTTGACGACATTGAGGTCAACAAACGTGGAGTTGTTCGCAGGGCACGCATTTTCTACCTCAGAGGCCTTCGGGGTAAGAAATCAAGGATCAAGGAAAAAAGATATTAATAGAATTAATAGTACTCCTGAAAGTCCTGTTAAACCAGGACTTTTTTATTTATTTCGATGAAATATCCAGAAGGTGGACAAGGACTGATCGCCAGTTTTAAATATGCTTTTAAAGGTATAGGCTACTCGCTGAAAACTCAGAGGAATGCTCAAATTCATACTGGGGTAGCAATTCTGGTTGTAATACTGGGATTTGTCCTGAAATTAAACACCACAGAGTGGATCATAATAGTTTTTGCCATTGCTTTGGTTTTGGTCGCTGAATTATTCAATACTTCTATTGAATTTCTTATTGATCTTCTTTCGCCTGAATATCACGAAAAGGCAGGCAGGGCAAAAGATATTGCAGCAGGAGCGGTTCTGATTTGTGCAATAGGAGCAGCTATTGCAGGCCTTATTATTTTTCTTCCCAAACTGTTCTAATCGCTCTGTCGTTTCCCGGATGATATTAAGTGCCAAAGCTTTTATCCGATATAGGCGGGATTGATATGTGAATCCTCATCAGGATAATTCAAATTTTTTCATTCTTCTGTCGAGTGATTGCCATGAAATATGCAAAAGCTCGGCTGCTTTTGATTTGTTATTATTTGATTTTTCCAGCGCTTTCTTAATTAGTCTGAGTTCTGCAATTTCGAGATCCCAGATTTCTTCACCAGACTGGATTCTTTCAGTACGACCAGGTGAGGGAACTTTATTGATAAGAAAATCCGACATTTTTAAATGTCCGTTTTCGCTGATAATGATCGCTCTTTCAACAAGGTTTCTTAATTCACGGATATTTCCGGGGAAATGATAATGTTCAAGTTCACGATGAATTACCGGATCTACTTTTTTAACCTGCTTTCCCAAATGTTGTGCATAATAATTAATAAAGTAATCTACCAAAATCGGGATATCTTCTCTTCTCTCGCGCAGGGGAGGCAGATCAATAACAAAAGAACTGATCCTGTGATAGAGATCGAGCCGGAATAGCTTTTCCTGGCTCATTTTCATGAGTTCCTGGTTGGAAGCTGTAATCACTCTGACGTCCACATTTATCATTTCGTGCGAGCCCACCCTGGAAACTTTTCTTTCTTCCAGGACCCTGAGCAGTTTAGCCTGCTGACTCAGCGGCATGTCGCCTATTTCATCAAGAAATAAAGTGCCTTTATTAGCAATTTCGAACCAACCGGCTTTGTGCTCAATAGCCCCGGTAAAAGATCCCTTTTTATGTCCAAAAAATTCGCTTTCAAAAAGTGATTCGGGGATGGCTGAACAATTAACAGAATGAAAAATCTGGTTGCACCTGTTGCTCAGATAGTGGATGCCGCGTGCAACCAGTTCTTTTCCTGTTCCGCTTTCGCCGGTTATAAGGACTGTTGTACTTTCCACATCGGCCACTTTTGCCATCATCGAAATTACCTTTTTCATGGCATCACTTCTGCCAATAAGCTGATGGCCTATATTTTTCTGAATCTCCTTTGTGATCAAAGAGTAGTTTTTTTCAAGATCTTTATATTTCAGATGAAGGTTGAGATACCTGGTAGTGCGCTGGATAGCAATATTGATATCCATTAAACGGAATGGCTTTGGAAAGAAATCGGCCGCACCATTACGCATCGCTTCAATTACACTGGTCATATCACCATGTCCTGAAATCATTATAACTTCGAGATCGGGATAATTTTCCTTGATTATCTTTAGGACAGATAACCCATCCATTTCAGGCAACTTAATATCCAGAATTACAATATCTACTTTGTTTTCTTTCAGAAGGTCAAATGCCTCTGAGGGTAATCCTGCTTTATAAACCTGGTATTTATTCTCAACCAAAAATTCCGCAATTTCATCACGAACTCTTTGCTCATCATCCACTACCAGAATTTTCACTTTTTCCATAAAATTGTTTTTATTATCAACTGTCACCTAATTTGCTGGCAACGTAACTCTTACTTTTGTAAATTTATTTACCTGGCTTTCGACTGTGATTTCACCCTTCATTTCCTTGATTATTCCATAGGATATTGAAAGGCCTAAACCAGTCCCGTATTCAACATCTTTAGTCGTAAAAAACGGATCAAAAATATTGTCAAGGTTTTTCTTGGCAATCCCGATTCCGTTATCCTCAATTTCAAGAATAGCCAGGTTTTCCCGGTTGTAACTGCTGATTGTAATCGTTTTTACAAAACTCTTATTGAACAACTTCTTTTGTCGCTCATCCACGGCATATTTTGCATTTGAAAGCAGATTTAAAACTACCTGTTCAACACGGTACTTGTTTCCTGTAGTGTAACACTTTTCATCTGCAAGATTCAAACTCAACTGAATATTTTGATTGTAATATTGCATGCTCACAAGCGACAAGGCATCATGTACTGTGGAATTCAGGTCCACGATTTCATTTAATGTGGCATCCTGGTCCCTCGAAAAAATTCTTACATGATTTATTATTTGCCTGATCCTGTCAATATCTTTAAATAATGCGTTGATTTTATTCCGGAGATATTCCTCGGAAAAACCATCATTTGAAAGTTTAAACAAAATATTATCAAGGCCCATCGAAATACCACCCAAGGGCTGGTTGATTTCATGTGCGATCCCGGCAGATAATTCACCCATTGATTCGAGTTTGGATTTTTGAATAAGCAATTGTTGTTGCTTCTGCCTCTTTTTAAGTTCTTCTTTAACTCTTTTCTCGAGATTTAAATTCAGCTCTTTTAATTCATTCTCAGCAAGGATGCGTTCTTTGATTTCCTTTTTTAAATCCCTGGTTCGCTCATCAATTCTCCTTTCAAGCTCTTCGTTCAGTTTCCTGAGATCCTCTTCGGCTTTTTTTCGCTTCACCTCCTGGTCTTTCACTTCTCTTTCAAGCAAAATTCCTTTACCCAATTCAACCACAAGGGAAGTAAGTTTTTTGGTTTCAACCGGTTTTAGCAGGAAGCTGTTAACGCCAATTTTTATGGCGTCCATAAAGTACTCGGCTTCTCCATAAGCCGAAAGGATGACAAGCCTGACATTGTTATCTCTCTGACGGATGTGTTCGACCATCTCAAGTCCATCCATCACGGGCATCATAATATCGGTAATGATAAGATCGGGTTTGTATTTTTTGTAAAATTCGAGCCCTTCTTTTCCGTTTTCAGCAACATACAGCCTCTTCACGAATTTATCAAGAATCCGTTCGTAAATTGCCCTCAGTAACTCTTCGTCCTCAACAAATAAAACTGTAATATCAAGTTTACCGTTGCTTTCCAATTATAGTAAAGATTTTTTAATATCGAATGATTTAATAGTACCCGACAATGGTAACAAATTTATGAAAAATAGTTTTCGAAATCACATATCTTTGCCGTTGTACGTAATTTCCGTAATCAAGTTCGGATGAGATATAAAAAAGCATACTGAATCATTGTTTTATTATGAATTCCAAATTCACTATTTATATTTTTAAATATCTTTCATTATTATTTCCTGCATTTAGCATGCTTTCCGCACAGGAAATTTATCCGCAAAGTTATTTCATTTCTCCACTTGAAATACCTGTTCAGCTTTCCGGAACATTTGCTGAACTCCGTTCCGATCATTTTCACTCGGGACTTGACCTTCGCACTGGAGAAAAAGAAGGTATGAAAGTATTTGCTGTGGCCTCCGGCTATGTTTCAAGAATAAAGGTTTCTTCAGGAGGGTACGGAAAAGCGATCTATATCACACACCCCAACGGATATGTTTCTGTTTACGGCCATCTTAAGCAATGTGCAGGCTCCATAGGTGATTATGTGAAAAAGCAACAGTATGCAAACGAATCGTTTGAAGTGGATTTGTATCCCCAGGCTGGTCAGATTCAGGTAATCAAAGGAGAAGTTATCGGATTATCAGGAAACTCGGGATCATCCGGCGGACCTCACCTCCATTTTGAAATCAGGGATGAAAACTCACAAAAGCCTGTTAATCCATTGCTCTTTGGTTTTAAAGTTGAAGATAAATCACCTCCTGTGTTAAATTTACTAAAGGTTTATCCGGTTGGACGGCAATCGCAGGTTGAGTATGTTAATTCAAGTGCTGAATTTTTTCTGGTAAATACCGGTGGTTCCTGGTCGCTTGCTAATCAGGATACCATTCAAATATCGGGAAAGGTTTATTTTGGGATTGGAACCTGGGATCTGTTCAATAATGGAAATAATAAAAATGGTGTTTATTCTGTGAAATTGTTGGCGGATTCTTTAACTGTGTACCAGCACCAAATGGAATCCTTTTCCTTTGATGAAACGCGTTACATCAACAGCCTGATTGATTACAGCGACTGGGCAAGAAAAAAACGACAGGTACAAAAATCCTATATTCAGCCGAATAATCATCTGAGCATTTATCATGGTGTGGTCAACAACGGAATTATAAGTTTTGATGATGAAAAGGTTCATGAAATGATCTACGAAGTGGCTGATATTGCCGGGAACATTTCCACACTTAAATTTTATGTGAAAAGTGAAAAGGAAGATAATGCTCATGAAAATAATGAAATCCAAATGGGTGAGACCAATCAAATATTCACATACAAAAAAGATAATGAATTCCGCACTGATAACGTCATCTTGAAAGTTCCTAGAAACGCTTTATACGATACACTGTCCTTCTCATATCAAAACCTGCCGGGTAACCGGAAAATGTATTCAGATATTCATCGCTTGCACTTTGATGATGTGCCCCTACATTCCTGGTGCGAACTGAGCATTCGTCCGGATTCTCTTTCACAGTTTTTACAGCAGAAAGCGATACTAGTTAAACTTGATGATGACAAAAGTTTTATTTCTGTAGGGGGTCATTGGAAAGAAGGATACATTCATACCCAAATCAGGGAATTCGGGGAATATTGTGTGGTTGCAGATACAGTTCCACCAACGATAAAACCTTTAAACATCAACAATAACAAAATAATTACCGGTCAGGATACTCTGTCAATTACCATAGCTGACACGTTATCGGGAATTAATTCGTACCGGGGAACTCTGAATGGCCACTGGATATTGATGGAATATGATGCAAAAAACGATTTATTATTCTATAAATTCGACGGGCATCTGAATAAGGGTGAAAATAAATTCGAACTGACTGTGAGTGACAAGAAAAACAATATTTCAAAATATAAAGCAACATTGATTTACTAAAAAGAAATACTAAAAATTAGTTTACCTGGTTTTAATACGAGTTAACTTTTCATAATGAAAAATAAACTGTTTATCTTAGTTTTCCTTCTTGAATTAATTGTTTTACATGCATTTAATCAGAAATATCTGACAGGCAGCGATTCATTAAAAGTTATTGAAAGTGGGCAAGGAAGATACATAATAAAAAAGGATAGTGTTTTCTATGAATTGGCTCGTCAACCATGGAGCAGTTCTTTATTTCCCAAAATTGTGAGCATAGAATGTGATTTAGTCACCTTTAATGTTATAAAGAATGGATATGCGAAGGATAGAAACAATATTTATTATAATGGCATAAAAATCAATAATGTTGATTATAACAGTTTCAAAATCATTGAACCCAGCAATTTAAACTCAGATCCATATTGGGATTGGATAAAAGCTTACTATTCAAAAGATAATTATCATGTTTTCATTGGTGATAAGATTATTTTAAATGCTGATGTTTACTCATTCGTACTAATCGAAGGTAGGTTTACAAAAGATCATAATCATGTTTATCATGTGGGTAAAGCTATTTCGGATAATCCTGAATCATTTCAAATTCTTGATTACAAATCAAGATATGCGAAAGATAAAGAATATGCTTTTTATTGGTGGGGAGTTGGTTCTCCGGAAGAATTAGATACAATAAAAGTAATAAATCCTGAAAGATTTAAGGTATTAACAGATTCCAGGGCTAGTGATGGCGAGAATATTTATTGGCATGGCCAATTGCTTCCAAATGCTGATATAGAAACCTTTAAAGTAATAAATAATGATTACTCATGTGATAATAATCATGTTTATTTCAAGAACAAATTAATTCGCGAAGCCAAACCGGAGACGTTTAAATTCCTTGACAAATATTATTCGAAAGATGATAAAGCTGTTTATTATTTTGATTCAATAATAATGTACGCCGATCCTGCTTCCTTTATTCCTTTGAGTTACCGATGGGGAAAAGATAAAGATTATATTTATTTCGAATACAACAGAAGGAAAGATATTGATTACGAATCATTTGAGCTTGATTCACTTTTCGCATTCGCAAAGGATAAGTTTTATATATATGATAGTTTCGGTAAAATATTTAAGAAAAATACAGGAGAATAATATATTACTTATCGGGGGATTTAAAACAATTAAACGATGAGGTTCTATACCATGAATTCAAAATAAAGTTTATGAAAATACCAATTTACCAGGTTGATGCATTTACCAGCAAGGTTTTCAAAGGCAATCCGGCAGCCGTATGTCCTCTTGATGCATGGCCTGAAAGTAAAATATTACAGGATATTGCAACTGAAAACAATTTATCCGAAACAGCATTTTTTGTCGGCAAGCAGGATCATTTCGAGATCAGGTGGTTTACACCGAAAGTAGAAGTCAATTTGTGCGGCCACGCGACGCTTGCATCGGCTCATGTGATCTTTCACCATTTGAATTATCCAAAGGATGAAATCGCCTTTCTTTCTAAAAGCGGAATTTTAAAGGTTATGAAAAACGGAAAATCACTGATCCTGGATTTTCCAACTTCGAAAATTGATTTAGCCATAATCACTAAGGAACTTACCACAGCTCTAGGCAAAATACCGATGTCGGCATATAAGGCTGGTCAAAAGCTAATGGCCCTTTTTGAGGATGAAAAAACTGTTGCAGCTATAAGCCCAGATTTTGAAAAGCTAAAGAACCTCGACTATATGGGAGTAATTGTAACAGCTCCGGGTGACAAAGTTGATTTTGTTTCGAGGTTTTTTGCGCCGAAAGTAGGCATTAATGAAGATCCGGTGACCGGCTCGGCTCATACTGTTTTAATTCCCTTTTGGTCGGAAAGGCTGGGAAAAGAGAAACTGAAAGCGCTCCAAATCTCTGCCAGAACCGGTGAACTGGATTGCACCTACAAAGGCGACAGAGTTTGGATTGGCGGGCAGGCTGTGACCTATTTGGTTGGGGAGATTGAGTTTGAATAAAAATTAATTAAGCAAAAACCAGCACAATTTAAACTTATGCTTAAGGTTTCGATTGAATACCTGATACAGCAAAGGAAACTTAATTATCCAGTTTTTTTGAATTTTCAAAATCAACAGCGATATTGTAAAATTCTATTTCCTCAATTGCATCCAGTATATGCAGAACCCTTGCTTTATCTCCCTTTTTACCTTGCATAAATCAACACTTTCTCTTTAACTATAAAGGGTTGAATATGTTTTGACAATCCATTAGATGAAACGAGATCAACTTTTTTATTAAGGATTTTTTCAAGATCCAATTGCATTTGGATGAATTCAAGCCCGATAGGTTTGGAATAATCAAGGTCAACCAATATATCAATGTCACTATCCGGCTTTTCATTTCCCACAGAAAAAGACCCGAACAGATAGGCCTTTTGTACAGGCTTATCCTTAAGGTATTTCCTGACAAGTTCAATATACTTTTCATTAAGTTTCATGATGTCAAAGATAAAATATTTTTTCAAATGGGTTCAACTAATTGGAAAGGGCATGGGACTTTGAGCAAGGAAACTCAAACCAGTTAAGTGATGAATTAAAGTTATTAGATTATTGTTTTACCATCTTTTTCATCACCAACCCCTTTTCCGTATGCATTTTTATAATATAAACCCCACTAGATAAATCACTTACATCAATTGTGTTTTTGTTGTTTTCAATTCTTTGGCTTTTAACCTGATTTCCTTGCATATTTATGATTTCTATGAAAGAAATATTAACACGTGGGAGTAGTTCGATATTCAAACAATCCTTTGTGGGGTTAGGAAAAAACTTTACGTTATTTTCAGTTATGATTTTTTCATTAACAGAAAATGAAATACCATTTTCATTGAATACACCCACTCCACCATGTGTTGCAATCCATACTGTTCCGTTTTCATCAACAGTTATTGATTCAACGGTATTGTTTGGCAATCCTGAATTAGATGAAGTAAAATTAGACCAGTAAATCCCATTATATCTTACTAATCCCTCATCAGACCCGATCCACACAACCCCGCACGAATCTGTTGCTATTGAATAGATTTCGCTTGTTCCCAACTCCATGGTATATAATGTCCAATTTACCCCGTCAAATTTTGCCAGACCATAACCGGTACCAATCCACAAAATACCGCTGTCGGATTCAGCAATTGAAGTGATATAATCAGAAAGCAGTCCTGAATTTGAGGTGTTAAATATTGTCCAGTTCAACCCATCAAATTTTGCCAATCCTTCACTGGTCCCAATCCACTTTATTCCGTTTCCGTCAATCGCAATCGACGAAATGTAATTATTGGGTAGACCTGAATTCGAATTATCGTAAATAGTCCACTCATTACCGTCAAATTCGACTAATCCAAAGCTAAAGGTTCCTATCCATTTAATCCCGTTTTTGTCTATTTCAATTGAAGTTATTTGGCAGCTCGGTAAAAATGAATTCGATGTATCGTATACTGTCCAGTTAATTCCATCAAATGTTCTTAGTCCAGAGCAAGCCCCTATCCAGATCAAATTAGATCCCTCACCAGTAATGGAATAGATATAATTACTATTTAAGCCGCAATTGAAATTGTTGTAAGTAGTCAAATTCGTCCCATCAAATTTTGTTAATCCGCAACCATGTGTCCCCATCCAGATATTTCCAGATCCGTCAACCTCTGTTTTTAGGATATAGTTGCAAGGCAATCCTGAATTTGAGGTGTTGTATTGTATCCAGGTTGCTCCGTCGAATTTTACCAGTCCACCACCATAAGTTCCTATCCACAGTGTTTCATTTAAGTCAATAAACAGTGAAAGGACATTATTGTGAGGCAGCTCTGAATTTGTTGTATCGTAACTTGTCCAGCTTACTCCATCAAAAAGTGATAATCCTCCCTCTGTCCCAATCCATTTCCTGTCATTCTCATCTATTATAACAGATGAAACATTGTTACTGGGTAAACCTGAATTTGAAGTTTTGTATGTTATCCAATTATTTCCATCAAATTTTGCAAGACCTCCAATAGTTCCTATCCATATTATCCCATTATCATCAATTGTAATTGATCTTATATGATTTTCGGGCAAACCCGAATTTGAAATATCATATGTTATCCAGTTAACACCATCAAATTTAGTTAATCCATCAAATGTACCTATCCATTTTGATCCATCATCATCAATGACTATTGAGCTGATGTAACTGGATGGTAAACCTGAATTATACGGGAAATAATTAATCCAGTAAGTGCCATCAAACTTTGATAAGCCTCCAAGATAAGTTCCTATCCATATAATTCCGTTTTCATCGATTGCCAATGACCCTATACTGTTCGTTGGTAATTCTGAGTTTGATTCATTAAACGTTATCCAGGTATTACCACCAAATCTTGCTAAACCTCCATTTAAAGTACCAATCCAGGTATTACCACTTGGGTCAATGGCAATTTCAGTTGTGTAATTATCGGGCAATCCTGAATTTGTTTTAAGGTAAAAGGTTGGAACCCCGGTGGTTTTATTAAGTTTTACTAATCCTCCGGTTGTGCCTGCCCATATAAAATTGCCTTCTTCCGCTAAAGCATTAATTTCATTCCCATTGGTGTAATTCAGCCATTGCGGGTTTTGAGTATTTACAACGCCTGCTAGGGATATCAATGCAACCAAGAATACAATTGATTTTTTCATAAGGCCTTATTTTTAAAAAGAACTTTCATTCATTTAGTTGGTTATTTGTACAAAGTTATAATAATTATTTGCTGGTTTTGCAAATACTTTTATGAAAGAAGATAATATTTTTATCTGCTATACATTAATCCAACGTGTAAAAACAGCAAATAAAGGTTGAATAATCAATGAGAAGTAATATTTTACAATTCATTAATAGTAATTTTTCTCTGCGCCCCACCAAATTTCCGGACAAAATATTGCCGTACTTAAACAAATTATTGCCGCACATCCATTCCACAGTTTTTCCTATTTTCGTACAAATTAAATCACTCAGTCATTAATAAGATATTACTGAAATACTGGGGTCATTCATCCTTCAGGCCTATGCAGGAGGAAATCATCAATTCAGTGATGAGCGGAAAAGATACGCTTGCCCTGTTGCCAACCGGAGGCGGAAAATCAATTTGCTTCCAGGTACCCGCAATGGCTATGGACGGCCTGTGTATCGTGATCACACCGCTTATCGCCCTGATGAAAGACCAGGTTGAAAACCTGAAAAAGAAGGGCATCAAAGCTATGGCCATTTATTCGGGTATGCACCACGATGAAATCGAGCTTGCCATCAACAATTGCGTTTATAATGATGTAAAGTTTCTCTATCTGTCTCCAGAAAGGCTCGAAACGGACCTGATAAAAATGAATGTCTCCCGCATGAAAATCTGCCTTCTTGCGGTTGATGAGGCGCACTGCATATCGCAATGGGGTTATGATTTCCGTCCCTCCTATCTGAGGATCGCTGAATTCCGGGATCTGATTCCCGGGATTCCTGTATTGGCGCTTACTGCAACTGCCACTAAAGAAGTAACTTCAGATATCCAGGAGAAACTTACGTTTAAAGTTCCGAATCCATTTCTACAGAGTTTCGAGCGAAAAAACCTTACCTATGTCGTTTTACATGAAGAAAACAAGCTGAACCGGCTTTTAAAAATCGTGAACAATCTTAAAGGCAGCGGAATAGTTTATTTGCGAAACAGGAGGAGAACAGTTGAAATAGCCGAATTCCTTAAAAAAAACAACATAAATGCAGGGGCCTATCATGCCGGCCTCGACAGGGCGAACAGAGACCACAGGCAGAATGCATGGATGTCGGGTGAAATGCGTGTGATCGTCGCCACCAATGCTTTCGGAATGGGGATAGATAAACCGAATGTCCGTTTTGTAGTACATCTCGATATCCCCGACAGCCTCGAAGCCTATTTTCAGGAAGGAGGCCGTGCCGGCCGAGACGGAAAGGATTCTTATGCTGTTCTGCTGGTTGAAAAAGCCGATCTGATGGATGCCGGCAATTTCATGCTGTTGCGGTTTCCTGAGATGAAAGTGATAAGGCAGGTGTATCAAGCTCTCGGAAATTTTTTCCAGATCGCAATAGGAAGCGGAAAGGATGCCAGCTTCGACTTTAACCTTGCCACCTTCTCGAACAATTACAATTTGAAACCTCAAACGGTTTATAATTCCCTCAGGTTCCTCGAAAAGGAAGGTTATTTTCAAATCAATGAACTTTCAGATGGCGAATCTAAAGTTTTCTTTAAATCGTCGAAGGAAGATTTGTACAAATTCCAGGTTGAAAAAGTAAAATACGACAAATTTCTAAAGGTGCTTCTTCGGTCATACAGCGGGATATTCACTGAGTTTGTGAAAATAAATGAGGAGGAGATCGGTCAGAGAGCGGAACTAAGCCGTGAAGATGTTGAAAAATACTTGTCCGAAATCGAAAAATACCAGGTACTCACCTACATCAGGCGTAAATCCCAACCTCAGATCACTTACCTGACCGGTCGTATTGATGCGAAGGACCTTTATATTTCACCCGACAATTACAGACACCGGAAAGCAGAGGCCGAAAAACGGCTTCAGGCTGTCATTGGTTACGTCAAAAATAACCGTGATTGCAGAAGTCTTCAGTTACTTGCCTATTTTAATGAGCTAAATGCTAAACGCTGCGGTAAATGCGACGTATGTATCGAAAGAAACAAAGTTGAGCTTAGCGAAATAGAATTCGAAACAATCACAAACCGTATAAAACAACTTCTGATCGAAAAGTCCCGGACGGCTGAAGAAATTGCAACACAATTGAACAATGTGAACGAAGATAAAGTTATTAAAGTAATTCAGTTGCTTCTCGACAATAATCAGGTTATTTATTCTGAACATGGAAAACTCAATATGACAACCTTGTTGTAAAAACAATAGACTTAATTTTGCGGAAATCAAAAAGTAAAAAACGAAAGTAGAATGAAATCATTTATTCAAGTATTATTTGCCCTGATTATCATTACAGGCTTGCCGATGATGGAAAACTTGTACTGGCCGGGCCTTTCCTCGATGATGGTGATCTGAAAGGTGTTTATGTATTCAATGTAACTACATTAGAAGAAGCCAAGGCACTTACCGAAAGCGATCCGACGCTACAGGCGGGCAGGTTTGTTATGGAACTTCATCCCTGGTACGGTTCTGCAAGTCTGATGAAGATTAATGAGATGCATAAACAGATTCAAAAAGAAAGAATTTAGACCGGCTCTTGTGTGCAATTTATACAATATGGATAGACTCTTTCAATCAAAAAATTGGTAATTTTGTTTCATGAAACAAATTGACAAAATCAAAAGACAGCGATTTGAAACTGAGATGAAAATCATAAACCTGGAAGAACGGCAGAAGCGTCACAAGTTAACCAAAAATGAGGAAAAGGAGCTTGAATTCCTTAATAAAAAGAAAGCTGAGTTTGACAATAGAATAGAATCACTAACCTAAAATATTTCTGAAATGAATTACTATTTAAGCAAAACTGTAAAAGCCGGATTCACCGGCACCATTGAAAAAGTTACCGCACTCTTAAAAGAAGAAGGGTTTGGTGTTCTCACCGAAATTGATGTAAAGGAAACTCTTAAGCAAAAACTTGATGTTGATTACAAGCCTTATATAATCCTCGGTGCCTGTAATCCGCACATTGCGTTAAGGGCCTTTCAGTCGGAAGATAAAATCGGAACTTTGCTTCCCTGCAATGTTACGGTTATTGATCAGGGGAAGGGGAATATAGAAGTTGCCATTATGGATGCCGTTACTCTGATGAGCGCTATAGGTAATCCGGAGCTTGAATTACTTGCTTCTGAAGTTTCTGAGAAAATGGAAAGAATACTTGTGAAATTATAAAGCGGATAAAAAAAATTCCCCATCGACCAAAATACTGTTAATTGAAAATTCTTAAATCACCTTAAAACAATGAGTGTGATTATATGACTACATATTAACTGCTTCTACGGACCTGATTTCGGGTACGGCTTTTTTGACCGCGGATTCCACGCCGTTTTTAAGTGTCATAATACTATATGGGCACGAACCACATGCGCCGAGCAGTTCCACATTGACAACATTATCGCTTGTGAGTTCGATAAAATGAATATCCCCGCCGTCCTGCTGAAGATATGGCCGTATCTGCTGAATAACATTTTCAACCTTGCCTTTTAGTTCAGTTCTTTTCTCGTCAGTCATATAATAAAGTTTATTAGCTGTATTTAATTTCAACAATTTGTGTCGGATCCAGGTTGGCATTTCTTATGGCCACCTGCTGAGCAACATTTTGAGCCAGTGCATGAAATGCTTCACTTATTAAAGTTCCATCCTCCATAGCGATCGGGCTTCCGGCATCACCTGATTCACGAATGCCTTGCACAATAGGTATCTGTCCTAACAACTCAACATTCGATTCCAGGGCAAGTTTCTTCCCACCTTCCTTACCAAAAATGTAATATTTATTTTCCGGTAATTCTGCCGGTGTGAACCATGACATATTTTCCACAAGCCCGAGTATGGGAACCTTAATCTCTTTCTGAGTAAACATGTTGAAGGCTTTACGTGCGTCGGCAAGTGCCACCTCCTGAGGTGTGGTTACTATAATCGCTCCGGTAACAGGCAGGGTTTGAACCATTGTGAGATGGATATCACCGGTTCCCGGAGGCAAATCAATAATAAAATAATCCAGCTCGCCCCATTCAGTGTCGTTGATCAACTGGTTCAGCGCGTTTGTCGCCATAACTCCTCTCCAGATCAATGCCTGTTCCGGTTTCACAAAAAAGCCAATAGACAAAAGTTTAATGCCATATTTTTCAATAGGCAAAATTTTTGTCTTACCATCCACATCTTTGCCGAGAGGTTGAGCGCCGATCAGGTCAAACATAATTGGAACCGATGGGCCATATATATCCGCATCCAGTAACCCGACACGGGCACCGGTTTTTGAAAGCGCAATTGCAAGGTTGGCAGCAATCGTTGATTTGCCAACACCGCCTTTTCCTGAAGCAACTGCAATGATATTCTTAACTCCCTGCAACAGCTTTTCAGTTTCTTTTCTTTTGGTCGAAACTTTAGATTCCATCCTCACATTCACCACATATCCAGTACCGACATATTGGTTTATCGCATCAAGGCAATCCTGTTTAATCTTATTTTTTAATGGGCAGGCCGGAGTCGTTAAAACTACATCGAATCCGATTTCATTTCCCTCAACCTGAACATTGGCGATCATATTCAAAGTAACCAGGTCCTTCTTCAGGTCGGGATCATTCACATGCCGTAACGCATCTAATATTTTCTCTTTTGTAGCACTCATTTACTTAATAATAAGACTTTGTAAAAATAAACAAATCTGCAAGCCAAACGATTTGGTCAGATTTAAAATTATTCTAAAAACATTTGCAGGGTCAGGGGGAAATTCTATTGAAAAACCTGTTATTCAACAGTTAATCGTCCTCAACGAAAACAAAAACATCCTCGTTGTCTTTTTTCATCAAATATTTTTCGCGCGCAAATTTTTCGAGAGCGGCTGTATCGTTTCTGAGGATTCGCAATTCTGTACTATCGCTGTGAAACTCTTCGTTGTAAAAAACTTCCTTTTCATTAAGATCCTTTATGGCCGAAATCAGCTCAAACTGATTAATGACACTGTTCCTGTCGAAAAACATCATCCATATAAGGAAAACCAGAATGGTGGCAATCCACTTGTTTTTCAGATATTGCGGAACATTTGAAAGATTCATAATAAAATAAATTAACTTACAAAGTTAAATAGCAAACGACTATCTTTATCGGGAGATTGTAGTTTTTATTAAAAATAGATTGTTCATAACGGATTGGTTCGAGGTTCAAGGTTCAAGGTTCAAGGTTGCTGGTTACTCGTTACTGGTTACTCGTTACTGGTTACTCGTTACTGGTTATTATGAATGATGTCAGGAAAAAAATGATATCTTCTTATTCTTCTGCTGCTACTGTCGCTGCCACTGCTGCTGCTACATCACTCTATTTCCCCTATTTCCCCTTTTCCATTATTCCATTATTCCACTGTTAAATTATTCCATTATTCCAATCCTCCCATTTCACCCCAAAATCTCATGACTATTCATAAAAGTGCATTTCCTTTATATACTCCCAAACCTTAGGTGGAAGCAGGTAACGAATATCTTTTTTTTCATGAATTGCCTGTCGGATGAAAGTTGAGGTTATTTGCATTAAGGGTGTATCGAATATTTTCACGCTGGAGTGATTGTCGTATTTGCTTCCAGGAAAGCCAGGCCGCGAATAAACATACATCTGGTAAAGCTCAAGCAGGCGATCAGGATTTTTCCATTTATCGAATGTGGGTAATTGGTCGGAACCGGTAAGCAAGACAAACTTTTTATCAGGATACTTCTCCTCAAGATAAGTCAATGTATCAATGGTATAGGAGGGTTTGGGCATCCTGAACTCAATATCGCTTACCTGGAAACGGGCATCATCTTCCACCGCTATCCTGACCAAAGCAAGGCGGTGATGGTCTGCCAAAAGGGATTTCTTTTCCTTGAAAGGATTCTGGGGTGAAACCACAAACCACACTTTATCAATATCTGTAAACTCCACAAACCAGCTTGCAATAACCAAATGCCCGATGTGAACGGGATTGAAGGAGCCGAAGAAGAGGCCGATTTTTTGCGACATTTGTATGTAGCTTAAATTTTTATCCAACAGAACCTATACAAGTAAAAACAATATGACAAAACCATCTTGAATTTATAAATAATCATTCCCAATAAGCAAACTTGTAATTGCTTAATATAGAGGAATCTTTTGTTATTAATTCGATATTATTTAGTGAAGCCTGCGCGGTTATTATCCTGTCAAAAGGATCGCGAGTCCATTTATGTTTTATTGCTTCAATAATAATCTCAATAAAACTATCATTCGATTCCTTTAAGCCAATGTCCTTATTTAATGTTTTGATAATCTTATCAGGACCTTCTTTAATCTTGCTGATTTCAAACAAGTACTGCAGTTCAAGCCTTACAACCGGAGAAATATATAAATCGTTTTTTCGGATTTTTTCAAGGACCTTCTCACTAAACAATTCGGTCTTCCCGGTGTAAAGCCAAACAACGACGTGTGTGTCAATAAATATTACATTTTCCATTCCGATGACCAGTCAATATGAACCAATTCTTCAGGATCACAATTTAATATGTTCCTCTTTTTCAGTTTGGTAAGTTTATCAGTTTCTTTAGGCGGTACAATTTTCAAAATCTTCCCTTTTCTTTTAATCTCAATTGGAATGCCTGTTTCAAGAACCTTGTCGAGCAGTTTATATAAATTTTGCCTTAAGGCTGAGGTGGAAATTAACATATCCAGAAATTTTCAGCAAAAGTACTAATTACGTACGATAATATCAATTTTTCGTACGATTTATTGTTGCGCATACGCATCATTTGCGATTGCAATTCTGTCTTTTGCTTATTAAAAACTACCCGGTTTGTCAAAACTACCAAAAGGAATTTATCTCTTGCTCTGCACTTCTGAGGAATATGTATTCAATGAGAAAATTATGATTCAATGAAAGCTTCCATTTTATAGTAAAAATTGAGATTCTAAATCTAAAATCATAAATCTAATCTCTAAAATCTAATATCAAAAATCCTTCTTCTTAGCAAACCTGATAAAAACAAAAACAGGAACAACAATCCAAATCACAAGTGAACCAAAGGCTACAATCATTCCCAGGCCGGTTCCCAAAAATTTATTAAACACCGCTCCTGTATAACCCATCAGTGCCGAAATATCCAGCTTGAGCATGATCAGAACTCGTGATAAATCTATAGGATTGAAAAGGGTCATGATGAGGGCGTATTTATCCAGCGGATATTGTTCGAAAATCAGTAACGTCAGAAGAAAAATTCCATCGTAGATAATCGCAAAGAAAAGCCAGATAAATATTGAAATCCCAAAGCCCTTGATCGTATTCTCAAACCGGATTGAAACCAAAAATGAAAGGCCGGTGAAAATAAAAGTCAGAAAAAGGCCGGCGACCGTCAGCAACAAAAAGTTCCAGGCTTGCCCGGTTGCCTGAATTTCATAAAATAAAAAAGGAATGCCTGTTCCCAAAAGGTAACTTAACGAAAGGGATAGGGATAAACCTAAGTATTTGCCCATAAAAATGGAAGAACGTTTCAATGGCAGGGCAAGCAATAGCTCTGCGAATTCCTTCGAACCATAAAAATAAAGGGCTCCGAACAAGGTAGCGATCAGCGGATTCAAAATCAGGATAATATTCATCATGCTGATGATCGCTTTTGAAACATCATTGCTGAAATAGAGTAATCCAAAAGTGAAGATGAGATAAAACAGGAAATAGCCGTAGGTCCAGCGGCTGCGGGTGAGATCGAATAAACTGTATTTAAGAATTTTAAACATGCTGGCCGGATAAAATGTTCGCAATAGAGTGTTCCAGTTTCAGACCGCCGTATTTTGACTTTAATTCCTCAACCGAACCTGAGAAAAAAATATTCCCCTCAAGCAGAAAAATGACATCATCAGCCAATTCTTCAACCAGGGAAACAATGTGGGTTGTAAGCAGGATGGCTTTTCCATTTTTCTTTTCCGCAATCAGTAATTCTTTGAACCTTATGAGCGATAAGGGATCAAGACCCGCTGTCGGTTCATCGAGTATGTAATTCGGGCTTTCGAACATAAACGCAAGCAAAATATTTACTTTTTGCCGCGTCCCACCCGAAAGATGACGCAGTGGTTTATCCATCGCCTGTTTCAGATCAAACATTTCGGCCAAAGGATCTTCCTTACCTTCAGTTCTGCGAATATCTTTGATCATGCGTATCAGTTCCTTCACCTTTAGATTCTCAGGAAACCTGGCAATTTGAGGCAGATAGCCAATTTGATTTCTGTATTTCCAGTTATTGTGAATACCCTTGCCGTTCATCTCAATGCTGCCGTCTCCCGGAATTACCATCCCGAGAATACTTTTGATCAGTGTGGTTTTACCGGAGCCATTGGGACCCAGAATAGCTGTAATAACGCCATCCCGGATGTTGAGGTTAATCCCTTTCAGAACCTCATTACGCCCGAATGATTTTTGCAGATTGTCAATTATTATCATTTCAGGATCATTTTCATTAAAGGCGACGGATCGGCAAGTGAGGGCGGTGTAAGTGAAGGTGTAATCTTTTCAGCAAAGTTGATCAAATCAACAAATGAACTTCGGAGCAGGATGATGGAAACCGGCAGGTTGCTTACGATCATGCTGAACAGTTTGACGGGTTTGTAGGGAATATCACCAATTCCGTCTTTGTTCAGATCGTAACCCGTATATTCGCTCCAGAAATTTCCTTCGTACCGGTTGTAATTTGTCGAAGTATTGGTGATCAGATCAAAAGTATTTGAAATAAAATTATTGCCTGAAATTGTATTGTCCATACAACTACCCAAAATTTTCAACGCCCAGCCATTCTGCCTGAATTCATTCCCGGTAATTTTGATCCGGTTCGAACCGTCGGCAAAAATCCCGATTGTGTTCTCATTAAACCGGTTGCCCGTGATCTCACCATCGAGAATGTCTTTCAACAACAATCCGTATGATGAAGGCCCCCAGTTTTTTTCAAACAAATTATCTTGCATGATAATGACCCTCGAAAACATTACCGCCACCCCTGCCCCATTGTTTCTGAAGGTATTATTCACATACCGGTCATCGTTCGAGAACATAAAATGAAGCCCGTATCTCAGGTTGCCTTCACTAAGATTGCCTGTAATATGACTATGCTCCACAAATTCAAAATAAATTCCATCACGGTGGCCTTTGCAAGAATTACCGCTTATCTCAGCATTCTTTGAGTACCACAAATGAATAGCATTCCCGGAAGAAGCCTCACTAGTAGCTTGCCCGATAATTTCGTTATTTTTGACAATACATTCATTTGCATGCTTGAGGTAAATGCCGAAAAATGTATTATAAAGGCGGTTGTTTTCAATACGGCAATGACTATGCCCGTTTATTTTGATGCCGGCTAAGTCATAAATATAACTGATTCCTGTATTCCTGATTTCGAATCCCGAAACAACGACACTATCGGCATCCACAAAAAACACATCCGACTGTCCATTTCCTTCAATTACCGGAAAGTTTTCACCCCACAACGTCAGCTGTTTGCCAATCAGGATTTTGCCCTCTGAATATTCTCCATTGCTGACCATTACGAAGTCGCCATTTTTAGCTGCACCGATCGCGGAAGTGATGGTGGTATATTTACAGTTTTTACAAACCTGAATGGTATCTGAAGCATGAGCGAATTGAAAACAAAAAAGTAACAGAAGCAGAAAACCCTGAACCTTGCCAAGCAGCTCACACTTTGAATCAATATGCAACTTTCCAATCATTAAACAGGATCAGTTCAGGTTTTCAAATTTATCTAAAAGTTTCTGCCAGGTGTATATATCACCGCCATTTTCCTCCTGAAATTTCATGGCAATTGACTCATCATTAAAAGCGGTCAGAAACATCCCCATCGGACTCGGCATCCCCTGGCTATGAAGGATATGGCTGTGATGGGCATCTTCCAGGGTTTCCGGATGATTGAATGGTGTGAGCAAAACAAGTTTAACATTCGATTGTTCGACCTGGCCCTCTTTCAGGTAACGAACCAGGCACTCGACTGAATCGAATTTGAAAACTTTTCCTTTGGAAGTCACCAATTCTGTCCCATACCTCTGATCCATAATGATCATTTCGCAATATGCACAACCATCCTGACCGTAAACAATGGGTTCGGGAACAGATGAACAGGAAGCGAGCAAAAATCCAAAACTGACTATAGTAAATATTTTATTTTTCATATTGAACATCTTTAGGTCTTTTAAACCAAAAGGCGAAAAAAGCAAAAATGATTGAAATACCAATAAACAGGCTACCCCAAAATGGATAAGAATAAGCTTCAAAATTCAGAAGTAACTTTTTCCCAAACAATGGAGGCTGGTAAGCCATTCCCGGTACTTTGATTGGAGCCGTGGGTGATAAATTATGGCCATAATCATATTCCCATAGATAAAAATCGTAAACAGCAAGAATTCCTAAAACAATGACCAGAATCATCCAGGCAAGATAAATCCATTTTTTATTCATGATTGCTGCAAAAAGTCCCAGAAGCATCACTGCTCCAATTATAAACTTGAAATATTGTAACTCAGGAATTGAATCCGGCACGATCATCTGCATCCCGACATAGTGGTTCAATATATTAATGTTTTGAAGGGTTCCTGTTGTTTCGCCAGTGATCTGATTGATCCAGATATACATGGTAATACCGGTTGGATATTGAGGTGCGATCAGGGTTATCCTCCAAATCGGAAAAAAGAAAACCAGAACCATGACTGTTGCGGCTAAAACCATTGATATCCTTGGTATGTTTTTCATTTAATTTAATTTTAAATAATGGTTTCAGCTCCCGACGGGAGCTGAAACCGGAGGCAACTTATTTGGCAGAACCGGTCCACCATTTTAATTTTAAATCAGAACCTTTTTTCGATACCCTTGCATAACCCTGCATTTCCTGGTGCAACGCTGAACAGAAATCGGTGCAGTAAAAAGGAAATACCCCTTCTGATTTGGGTTCCCATAATAATGTTTCGGTCTGACCCGGCATGATCAGCAATTCGGCATTGGTCGCACCCATGATTCCGAAACCATGAGGTACATCCCAGTCCTGTTCGAGGTTTGTAACATGAAAATAAACTTTATCGCCTACCTGGAATCCTTCAATATTATCCGGTGCAAAATGACTGCGGATGGTGGTCATATAAACCCTTACGACATTGCCTTCCCTGACAACCTTAGTCTGATCCTCGCTTTTGGTAACATAAGGATGAGTATTTTCTGCCAGGTTGAAAAACTGTTTTGACTTTGGCTTGATTAAATCAGCCGGAATTCCCTGTCCATAATGCGGCTCACCCACTGTCGGAAAATCGAGAAGAAGCTGGATTTTATCACCCGAAATGTCATACAATTGGGCTGACTGGTTCATTTCTGGTCCCGTAGGTAAATAACGGTCCTTGGTGATCTTGTTCATGGCCAGCATATATTTCCCAAATGGTTTGCGGGAGTCGCCTCCAGGAATCATCAGGTGGCCGACAGAATAATAACACGGCGACCGGTCAATCACTTCCCAGGTTCCCACTTTCCATTTTACAATTTCAGAAGAAATAAAGAATGTGGTATATGCATTTCCATTGGCATCAAACTCAGTATGTAACGGGCCGAGTCCGCCGCTTTTAACCACACCTGCAAGGATAGCATCATAATTCAACACCGGAATACCCTGGATTTCTTTCTCAAAGGCCTTATCTTCAATGGCTTTGAGCATTTTAGTAAATGAATGTACCGACATGTCGGCAGATAATTTACCAGCTCCGACAATATATTCACCGGTCGGGTCAACATCCACGCCATGCGGAGATTTTGGTGTCGGGAGATAATAAACCAGGCCAGGGCATTCAGCAGGAATCAAAACCTTTACACTTTTAATTTGCTCAGAAGTTGCCATGTGAGCATTATCATCATAAATATTATGATAAAATGAAGTTGGAAAATCATGTGCTTTACCTCCTTTTACATACTCTTCAGCCTTTTTCCAGTTAACCGCTGCAATAAAGTCTTTATCGAATTGGGAAGCATTGGCTTCTAAAAGTGTATTGCTTTCTTCAGCATTATAACAGGTAAAAAATGTCCAGCCATGTGAGGCGCCTTTCCCCGAATGAGCAAGGTCGTAATTAAAAGCGGGAAGCAAAACCTGAAAAGCAACATCCATTTTGCCAGTGACCGGATCGCAGGAGATAAAAGAAAGTGCACCTTTGAAATTTTCTTTATATGACTCTACCGCTACATCTTTTTGCGGGACAGGTACGCTGAATCGTGTACCCGCAACGACATACTCCGTATTTTCAGTTGTGAAAGGTGAACTGTGGTTTCCACCACTATTCGGTAACTCGATAATCTCAACTGTTTCAAATGTTGAAAGATCAATCCGGGCTACGCGCGGGGTATTGTTTCCGTTTATAAATATCCAGCGACCATCTGGAATACCTTCTGTCTGGGATAATTCCGGATGATGAGCATCGTCCCAGGGTATAAATCCGTATGATGTCTGAAGTAATGGCTTTGTTTCTTCATTAAAACCATACCCTTTTTCCGCATCCAGCGAAAAAACGGGAATTACCTTCAGCAATCTGCCTGATGGCAAACCATAAACACTCATCTGTCCGCTGAAACCTCCGGAAAGAAAAGCATAGAATTCATCATGCTGTCCAGGAGCTACGTAAACTTTCGAAGCTACATCGCTGCTGAAAGGACTCGATTTTTCATCCGAACCCTTAGGACTGCATCCCGAAATTAAGAACAGGGCAATGATACCCCATCCGGCTAAAGTAGAATTTTTCATTTTCATTTTGTTCTGTTTTAGTGTTAGAGATTTATTTCAATGTCCGAAAATATTCAAGAATTTTACGAGCTTCATCCTGGGTGAGATGCTGGTTGGCCATAGGTGCAAGGTTATAATCAATTAAAAGCTGTTTTGCTATCGGATCACTTTTAACCATTTCCTCAGGATTCAGGATCATGTTCATGATCCATTCAGGCGATCTCCTTTCCATAATGCCCTTTGGTGCAGGTCCGATAAATTTTTCCTCCGCCTTATGACATGCCGAGCACTTTGCAGTGTAAATTTTTTGTCCTTCATCAACCATTGCCTGATCAAGATTACCCAAAGTTATGCTTTGAACGGGACCGATCCCCTTGTTTTTCATAGGATCGTTAGAGTTACCTGTAGCATTGGATTCGGATTGTGAACCACCTTCAGATTGTTTATTATTACTTTCTGATCCGCCACAAGAAGCTAACATGAAGAGTAAAGACAGAATTACAATTCCGTTTAATTTAAAATGTTTTTTCATTTTTTTAAAGTTTATTAAATTTAAAATTTTATATTTATGTTTTCAATACTTTTATTCTGATTAAAAAATATCAATACCGGCCTGGAAATTATTTCTTAATCATAAAATAATTTTTAAAAATTCCCGGTGAATTTTCCAGGCTCCAAATCAAAAAGCCCTTTTCTTTTACTTTATCCAACAGTGGGGCAGGAAGAAAAGGAGTCGTCAATTCATAAATATCTCCCGGATTCCAGTCTTTCAGATCCTGCATAACCTTTGTCAGCGGATGACCGCCCGAAGCAATCATTTCGCCGGCATCAAAGCGTACTTTAATTTTATTCGATGAGAACCAATCGGGAGTTTCAGTCTGATGCTCCGGGTTACCTTGTATATTTTCAAGAGTTCCCTGTCCGGTTAAATCCCGCAGCTTATTCACGACAACATCCACTGGAAGCTTTCCGATTGCTGCAGCCTGACGTATTGAAGTAACCCTTGCGACTGTTCTTCTTAAAATCGGATTCTGCAGTTTTTTAAATGCCGGTGCTAAGTCAATCAGAACATTCTCAAGTTCAGGATAGGCATCCAGCAACTCCGCAATTTTTGTGTGAGGTGTAATTATCAGTTTCGTTTCCATCTCTGTTAGTTTTTGTATGATAAAATGCGTTGTTCGCCTTCAAGTTTCCGCTTGTCCGATAAATTCTGAGAGACCTCTAAAGTGCCGAGGTATTCACCCTTCTCATCCCTGAGTGCGAAATATTCAATGTGTATGAACTGATCCTGCTTTTGAATCCAGAAAGGAGCACTGTCCTGCCTTCCACTTTTAAAATCGTCCACAATCTGATTAACAATATGAACGCTCGAAGGCGGATGACACATTCGAACATCACGGTTAAGGATCGCCCTGTTTCGCTGAAATATTCTTTCTTTTCCCTGTGAAAAATATTTTACCTTGTCATTCCTGTCAACAAAAGTTATATCAACCGGAAGCGTGTTTAAAATTGCATGAAGTTCTTCATTTGTAAAGCTACCCGTGTGAAGTTGGATTTGTTCGTTATCGGTTTTCACCATGCTGGTCAAATCAATAATTCCTGGTTTCCATTCGGCTGGAGGATCGTAAAGGCAATAACCTATTTCATTGGTTTGACGCGCTATCTGATACCAGTCGCTGTCAGTAAGCTTGTCCATACACATAGGGAATAAAATTTCTTCCTCTTTCATGGTCATATCGGCGATTCCGGTAGTAGCAGGTTTAAATATCATTTCTGTCAGAGCACGGGCTTCACCTGGTGTAACTGGTTCACGGAAAGAGAGAGTTTCTGTTGCGCTTTTCAGCATTTCGCGCACTTCGTCATGCTTTCCCCACATTACTTTCGGTGGTCCGGTTATTCCAATTTTTTCGAGGTACGGAAACAGCAGGTTTTCCTTACGCTGATAATGCTTATCCACATCCGTCAGGTTATTGAAAAGCTGATGAAGTTTTAATAATACCTCATTTACCTTTTCCTGAGATGAAGTTGCTTCTAAATCCTTGTATAAAATTTCACATTGTTCTATGACTTTTTTTAATTCGTCGTTCTCATGAATAAATACATCCACGGGATGACCTTCAGGTATTTCCTGAGCAGACGAATGATCAATGTGACCCTCCAGCGCCAGGGTATGCAGGTCACAAAATTTCAGTACTTCTTCATCGCTGAGAATACCGTCTGAAATCAGGGCTTGCTCAACTTCCACAACCTCTCCGTAAGGAATCTTCGACATCAGTCGGATCAGCTGATTCCGCACCTCATCCGGGGCTTCCCCCTTATGAAGTTGCAGGATCATGTGTTTTAGCAGTTCCTTTCGCTTTTCAGAATTATTAATTAGTTCACTCATTTTTATTAACTTTTATTAAATACATTTTACTATCAAATTAATTCAGATTCCAATTTTCCATCATCCCATTTTTCCATCATTCCATTCTTCCAGTATTCCAGTATTCCATCCTTCCATTCTTCCATCATTCCATTCTTCCATTATTCCATCATTCCATTTTTCCATTTTTCCATTTTTCCATCCTTCCAATATTCCATTCTTCCTATTATACTTATCCATCAAATGCATCAACGCAAGATATGGGTGCTCAATGGTCATGCGCGGTCCTGAATACCGCATTACTTCCCGAATCCTGTTCCTCAACTCCGGCTTGTAACAATGTACCGGACATCTTGCACATACCGGTTTATCATTTCCAAATCTGCAGTTTTCAGTTCTTTTTTCCGAATATTCGAGCAGATGTTTGCAGTCTTCACAGAATTCCAATTTTGGATGATGGACTTTCCTGCAATGCATTCTGATCATAGTCTTGATGGTTTTCTGTTCCCGGATAATTCTTTTTGTTCTCACTTTTCTTTGGCAAAAAATCTGTCTAAAAATTTGTACAGAATATTTCTGTTGATTTCAAAATGAGAATGAGTATCAACCATTTCGCTCCTGGATTGAACAAACGGATAGTCGTTCTTAAAAACCTCTTCATTATGCTCTGTAAGCTTAATCATACCTTCTACAGTCATCTCAGGATGAAACTGGAATGCGGCAACATTATCATGAATAAAAGCCTGGTTTATTGTCGCCTCAGAACTCATAAAACCTGTCATGTTTTGTGGAATATCAAAAGTATCTCCATGCCAGTGGAAGGTTATAAATTCATCCGGGAAAATGCCAGAGAACTGTTGCGGAACTTTTGCCTGATCAACTTTTACTTTATGCCAACCTATTTCAGTATGCGGATTTCTTTTTACTACAGCACCTAAAGCATCTGCAATCATTTGCGACCCCAAACAAATACCGAACACCTTCTTTCCGGATTCTATAAAACGTTTTATATAATCGCACTCATCCTCCAGCCACGAATGTTCATCAGCAGCATCTCCAATATTCATAGGACCACCCATCACAACCAGGCCATCAATTTTCTTCATCACCGGAAACTCCGGATTTTCATAAAAGTTCACAAAATGGCTTTTGTGTCCATTTTCATTAGCCCAATCCAGAATATATCCGGGAGTTTCATAAGGCACATGCTGAAAAAAATACAGGTTCATAATTAATCGCTTTTAATCATGGTGAGAAGCATCTTGAACTTTTCCAATGCATTAACTGCATGAGGTACATTGGCAGGCATAATGATGGATTGACCTGCATTTACAACGAATGGCTTTTTATCAATGATAACCTCCGCTTTGCCTTCAATCACCTGTACCATTGCATCAAAAGGTGCAGAATGCTCACTAAGCTTCTGTTCTTTGTCAAAAGCAAATAGTGATACGTTGCCTTTTTCTTTCTGCAACACCCTTTTACTAACGATTCCTTCTGTTGAATATTCAACTTTTTTTGAAAAATCCATTACTGACGAATGACTAAATTCTTTTGTTTCCATAATATTTTTATAATTGTTTCTGAATAAACTAAAAATGATCAAATCTACAAAATTCTTTCTGAAAGAAGATCACCCTTGATTCCGACCACCAATTCTTTCATCGGGACCTTTCTGTTGGCGCTGTTGGCAGCCATTTGTGCCATCTGCACCAGGCCACCGCAACACGGAACTTCCATTCTAAGGATGGTGAGAGAATAGATATTGGCATCGCTGATCATGGAGGTTAGTTTTGCTATGTAGCTTTCGAGGTTGGAGTCGAGCTTTGGACATGCTATTGCATGGGTATGGCCTTTCAGGTATTTCCTGTGAAAATCACCCATGGAATAAGCTACACAATCTGCAGTTAAAATTACATCAGCATTCCGGAAATAGCTTGCCTGCGGATTCAGCAAATGAAGTTGCACCGGCCACTGACGCAATTCCGATTTAACTTCGATCGTTGCAGATTTTTCGGCTTTTTCTATCTGATCCATATCTATGTCAAATTGCATGGCTTTTGAACCCTGACAACCGCATTCATGATCGGAATGATGAATACCAGGTTGTGATTTTGAATCAAATAATTCACCAACCATTTCCTTAGCTGTAACCATTTCTTCCACAAATTCTGAAAGATCAATTTTCACCTTGTTATTATTTAAATAATCAATACCCTGGTTCAAAAGTTCTATTTCTCCATGATCTTTTAAATGCTGAAGGTGTGCTTTTATTGTATTTTCACCCTTACTCACCATGATCTGCATTACTTTTCGTTCATTATATGGCTCAGCTTCCCTGTTAACAATTGAAATTGCTCCTTCCGGACAATGGCCGATGCAGGCACCCAAACCGTCGCAAAACAAGTCGCTGACCAGCCTTGCCTTTCCGTCAATAATCAGTAATGCACCTTCGTGACAATTGGGAACGCACTGACCACATCCGTTGCACTTTTCCTCATCAATTAAAACTATATCCCTTTTCATAAGTTATTTTAAAGTAAAATCCGCTATTGTTTTTTCTTTTAAGTAATTCACAAATTCGGTTGTAAATATTTTTGGCTTATCGCCAAACAGGCAACTGCTGAAATAACAATTCCCGCATGTAATCGTGCATTGAAAAACCTCAATGCGCCCCTCAATCACCTCAAGAATTTCAAATAAGGTTGCCTGACGCGTTCTGGGATTTATAATAAATCCACCATTTGGACCTCTCTCCGAACTTAAATAATTATATCTGACCAGGAGATTCAGGATTTTTGCAAGGTGATTTCTTGAAAATTTAGTCTTTTCCGCCAGTTTTTTTACATTGAGCCTCTCTTCACTATTGCCTATAATTGCCAGCGAATGCAGCGCTATTGTTGCAGCTTCAGAAAGATTAAAGAGAGTATTCATTTATTATTATGTATTTATGTATTTCAATACGCAAATGTAGATATATTTTTATTACATACAAGAAAAATGTGAAATTTTTTTATTAACAATTTGTTCAAATAATAAAAAGGCTGCCAGAACTAAGCAATGACAGCCTTTTGCGCATCTTTACTCCTTTGACTTCAGTCAATGGATCACCTGAAGGTTTCTTATAAACCGGGATTACCTGCCTCCGGGGGGTGTATGTTCCATAAGGTAGTTTGTCAGCAAAGTGTACAGGTGCATGGTAGCGCCTTCAGCTTCATATATCCCGTGAGAGCAATTTGGGTAAGACATCATCTGGAACTGTTTGTTATTTTTAACGAGTTCCAGGATCAATGCTTCTGCATTTTGGTAATGAACATTATCGTCACCGGTACCATGAACAAGCAAAAGATTCCCTTTTAAATCCTTTGCAAAAGTAATCGGCGAAGCCTGGGTAAAGTCTTCCATATTTTCCTGTGGAAGTCCCATATAACGTTCGGTATAAATGTTATCGTAATACAATTGGTTTGAAACTGCAGCAACTGCCATCCCTGTCTTATAAATTTCAGGATAACGGAACATCAGGTTCAGAGTCATGGAACCACCGCCGCTCCAACCCCAAACAGCTATCCGGTCGGGATCAATAAAATTCCATTTAAGAATTTCTTTGGCAGCCATTGCCTGATCGTGAGAATTAATAACGCCGATCTTTCTATAAATGGATTTTCTCCATTCCCTGCCCTTCAAACAAGGGGTTCCGCGGTTATCCATAGTCATAATAATGTAACCCTGCTGTGCAAGCATCTGATGCCAGAGATCGCCCCAAACGTCAATAGCGGTCGAGCTCCAGGGTTCACCATATAAATCGAATAAAACAGGATATTTTTTATTCGGATCAAAGTCCGGAGGCTTTATCATATAACCATCCATTTCAATTCCATCTTCTGTTTTAACCTTGAAAAATTCAATAGCTCCGGTTGAAATTGTGGCCATTTTCTTAAGAAAGGCTTCATTTTTTACTATGCTCTTTATTACATTGTGTTTAGGTAATCCAATCAGGTCAACTGTTCTTGGATTATTGTGGCTGATATTGGTGTGAACTGCAAACGACATTCCCGGAGCAAAATCATAGAAATTTACACCCGGAATTTGCGCGGGGGTAATCCTGGTAAGTTTATCCGAACCATTTAAAGCAACTCTGTAAAGATACCGTTGTGTTGAGTTATCAGGTGAGGCGCTGACATAGACATATCCTTTCTTTTCATCAACTCCATAGAGGGCAGCAATATCATAATTTCCCGGTGTTAATAAAATCTCTTTGTCAGTATCTATAGACCTTTTGTAGAGATGCCTCCATCCATCCTTTTCACTGCACCAGATGAAATCTGTTTCATTTTTCAGGAAATCCACTTCGCCCATACCCCGGCGGGTTTGTGCGATGTCCGGATGGTCAATATCAATCCAGGCTTCGTCCTTTTCGGTATAAATATTTTTCAGATCACCGGTAATTACATCATAAACCCAGATATTTTCTTCATTTTGCTTTCTGTTTATTTGCCGGATCAATAGTTTGTCTGAATTGCCTATCCACTGCATCCTTGGAAGGTAGTTTTGTTTTGGATCACCCGGAATGGCTATCCAGGTGATTTTACCTGAATTCACATCAATAAATCCCACCCTGGCAGATGAAGGAGGTTCTCCGACTTTCGGGTACTGAACCGGGATGGTATAGCTATAAATTGAATCGGTATTGTTGATCATGAGAAAGTTTTTTGTTCCGGTTGCATCCAGTTGCCAGAAAGCAATGTAGTTTCCATTGTGGTTCCACCTGAAACCATCACGGCAGTTGAATTCCTCCTCATAAACCCAGTCAAAAGTACCGTTGATGATTTCATCCGTCCCATCAAAAGTAAATTGAGTGATTTTCATATTTTCGAGATCCTGGATATAAACATTGTGTTGGCTGACGAATGCTGCCTTTTTCCCGTCGGCGGTGAGTTTGGCAAACATGAGTGAGGATTCAGGCAATTCTTTACCAAGCTGGAAAAGTTTATCCTTATCCAGGTCATAAACCCAGTAATCCCCTCTGGTATTGGCTCTCCAGACTCTTTTAGTATTGGTGAAGAGGAGCAGTTTAGACAAATCATCGGACCAGGTATAGCTTGAAAACCGGAGAGGTTTATCAGCGCCGTCAGGGATAAACTCATTTGCTTTTACCAGAATGTTTTTATCACCGGTTAAGGTATTATATTTTACAATGTCTCTTCCACCCTTTACTGAATCGGACTTTTCGAGTGTTGTATAGAAATCTCCGGTTCCAAGCCATTTATAAGCTCCAGAATATTCCTGCTGGAATTCATCGGAATTAAAAATCCTTTCGAGGGTAAGTTTTGAGGAATCTACAGTTTGTTGAGCATTCAGATAAATGCTTAAAAAAGTGGAAAACAAAACACTCAATAAATAAGTAAACTTTTTCATGATGTTAAATATTTAGAAATTTTGGATGCAAATTACGGCAAAGAAAAATTAAGTTTTAAAAGTCAGAAGCAGAAAAGTACTTTTCACCTGAAGAAGCTAACAACGTTATCCATTCATATATTTACTATTTAGCCGTAAATGCGCAATGAGTTTATTATTCTAAAATTAATTTTACTTTTATACGGTTCTCATAAAATTCAAAATAATATGAACAGATTATTCATTTCATTGGTTTTTATCGGCATAATTTCATGCAATTCACAAATCAAAAAGAACCCCCTACCAACCCGCCTTGCTGAAGAAGTAAAAAAAGAAACCCAAGGGGTTTGGAATGCTTATCAAAAATATGCATGGGGCTACGATGTGCTTCTGCCATTAAGCAAGAGTGCGGAAAACTGGTATGACAAACCGTTGTACATTTCTCCCATTGATGCATACAGCACGCTGAAAGTGATGGGATTGAATGAGGAGGCGAAACGGATCGAAAGGTATGTGGCCGACAGCATCAGTTTCGACAAGGATATTTTTGTTAAAGTTTTTGAGGTCAACATTCGGGTGCTCGGAGGATTGCTTGCCATGTACCAATATACCGGCAATGAAAAAATCCTCGCACAGGCAAAGGATTTCGGCGACAGGTTACTTCCTGCTTTTAGCTCACCAACAGGAATTCCCTATTATTGGGTTAATCTGACAACAGGAGCTGTGAAAGGCGATACAATCAATGTGGCAGAAGCCGGTACATATACTTTTGAAATGGGAATCCTGAGTTATTACACTCAGAATCCGGTTTATTACCAGGCAGGGAAAAAAGCAACGATGGCGGTTTATGAACGCAGATCAAAATTAGGACTGGTTGGTGAAGTCATCAATGTTGAATCGGGGGAATGGATAGACAAAACAAGCCACATTTGTGCCTGCATTGACTCGTACTATGAATATATGTATAAAACATGGATCATGTTTGGAGATCCCGATATTAAGGCAATCTGGGACAAAAGCATATCTGCCGTCAACAAATACCTCCCTGAAATAAAGGATTCCCTGCTTTGGTATGGCCGGGTAAATATGGAAACTGGTGAGAGTACCAGCAGTGTTGTGACACTTTATGATGCGTTTTTTCCGGCTGTTCTTGCTTTATCAGGAGATATTGACAGGGCGGAGCGCTATCAAAAAACTTGGAACTGGCTTTGGAATCATTATGGACTTGAACCGATGGCTTATGATTACTCCGAAAATAAAATCACTTACCCTGTTTATGACCTGAATCCGGAGATCATTGAATCTGCCTTCTATCTTTACCATTTTACAGGGAAGGAAATTTATCGCGACATGGCAAAGAAATACTGGGAAGATATTAAGAAGTATTGCAGAACGGATGAGGCTTTTACTGCAATCGAAAATGTGGAAACCAAAAAACAATCAGATTATATGGCTACCTATTTCCTTGCTGAAACCCTCAAGTATTTTTACCTGGTTTTTAGTGATGATCCAGAAGTTAATCCAACGGATTATGTTTTAAGTACCGAAGCGCATAATTTTAAAAAATCCGCCTTTAGTTTGGAGGAAATTAATAAAAGGCTCGATATTGGAAGCAGGTAGCTGACGTCTGAAGGCAGATTGCTTTTTACAATTAAAGGAAAGGCGTTGGAAATACTCTTTAATCAAAAAACATCTTCTCACATAAACAATTTGCACAGGTTGGCGGTTGTAGCCTATGACATCTTTAAAGTAAATTGTGAATGAATACGACTCTTCATAAAGCAGAAAGCCGTGGCCACGCAAATTATGGCTGGCTCGACACTCATTATACCTTTAGTTTTGCAAACTATTACAATCCGGATCGTATGCAATTCGGTAAGCTGAGAGTTCTGAACGATGATTTTGTTGCACCTGGCATGGGCTTCGGCACACACCCTCACGACAACATGGAAATCATCACTATTCCTCTGGAAGGAGCCCTTGAGCATAAGGACAGCATGGGGAACACAGGCATCATCAAACAAAACGAAATACAGGTGATGTCGGCCGGAAGAGGAATTACACATTCCGAATTCAATAATAATAAGGATATACCGGTAAAATTGCTTCAGATATGGGTTTATCCGAATAAAAGGAATGTAGAGCCGAGATATGACCAGATTGTTCTTAACCCGGAAGAAAGACAAAACCGCTTGCAGCAAATTCTTTCACCTTCTCCACAGGATGATGGCGTATGGATTTATCAGGATGCCTGGTTTTACCTTGGAAATTTTAAAAAAGAACAGGTCATTGAATATACCCTGAATAAAGAAAACAATGGCGTTTACCTTTTTGTCATCGAAGGGAGTTTTAAAATTGACGGAATATCTCTTGACAAACGAGACGGACTTGGGATTTGGAATACGGCTCATATTAATCTTGCAATTGCTGCAAACTCGGAATTGCTGTTAATGGAAGTTCCGATGTAAAGGAATTGAATTTTTTACCTATAATAAAATTGGAATTCGTTTGAGGGAAATAGCCATTCTTTTTCAATTTGCTTGGCACGAGAAATAAACACATTGAAATATTGTTTAAATTTGTCAAAGTAAATTGAAACATGAAACAAAGATTTTATTTTGACACTGTTAAGACTTTTAGAGCAATTAAAGAGAAAATCTCAAAAGAACTTTCAGGGATGACATTTGAGGAGATCAAAAAATATTTAAAGTCCAACAGTTTAAAATTCCAAAAACAATAATGGAAATAAGTTCGCATGTAACTAGGAAATCTATGCCTCCGAACCTGGCGCCAAAAGCAATACTTTCTTCATCGTTTACAACCCCAGCGAAACAAGCGAAGGGGGATGGGAAGTGGTGGAAGGGGAATGAAAGAGTAATTTATTTGAATTTTTATGATAAATGGAGACCAGAGACCATTACAACGGTGAAGCCTAAAAATAAATTAAATAAATTAATTTTTTTAACTTTAAATATGTTTTGTAAAATCATTACTCCCCTGGCATTTTTAACCCTAATTTTAAATGCTGCTTATTCCCAAATCACCTTCGAAAAAATTTATGGTGAAGATGTATTTGACTGTGCTTATTCTGTTGAACAAACCCCAGATGGCGGTTACATTACTGCGGGTACATCTGGCTTAAGTGAATTTGCAAATTCAGATATCATGATTGTAAAATTTGACCAATATGGCAACATTCAGTGGTCAAAATTAATTGACCGAAAAAATATTGATGTTGCTTATAAAATTATCCAGACAAATGATGGTAATTACGCAATTTCAGGCTTATGTAGTAATAGTAGTAGCCTATCTGGATTTCTTATCAAAATAAATCAGTCTGGAGATACAATTTGGTGCAAGGAATACGAATATTTTGACTGGAATAAAAAGGTAGATGTCGTTCAATCAAATGATGGTTCTTATGCCTTAGTGGGGACTACTAATCCATTAGGTGCAGGTATGTCTAACATACATTTTACTAAAGTTGATGAGAGTGGAAATGAAATAGTATCGAAAACTTTTGGCGGAAGTGAAATAGACATCGCAAGTAGCATTAATGTTACTGACGATCAAGGTTATATAATTGCCGGGAGTTCAGGTTACGATTATTTTTACATAATCAGAACAAATGCAGATGGAGACATTATTTGGACTCAATACAATTATAGTGAACCTGGTTCGAAGATGGCTTTTGATGCGAGACAAATTTCAGGTGGAGATTTTATAATAACAGGATTGACAAACGGACCGGATGATGATATAAATCAAGTTTATTTGCTTCGGGTTAATAGCAGCGGTGATATTCTTTGGTCCAAAACTTTCGAAGGAGATGAATTTGAAATAGGTACTGCGGTCATTCAAACAATTGATGGGGGCTTTGCAATTACCGGATTTGGACGCGATGACCCTGAATTTGGCTCGCAAAAGGAAATGGATGTTTTTTTAATTAAAACAAATGAATTGGGTGATACCATTTGGACACGTCAGTATGAAGGTCCATGCAATGATAATCCATATTCCATTCAACAAACTCCTGATAAGGGTTTTATTATATGTGGAACCAATGGACTAAGCCTTACAAATTACGATGCATATTTAATTAAAACCGATAGTAATGGCATGATAACTCCAGTTTATATTCATGAGATGTTGGATATTAATGAAATTACTGTTGTTCCAAATCCCCTTATCGAAAAGGGTACTATAAAAATTGCGATAAAAAAGGCTGGCTCACTTAATATCTCCTTGTATGACCTTTCAGGTCTGAAAATTAAAACCATTTTTAATGAAAATGTCCAGCCCGGAGAACTCTCATTAAATTTTGATGTAAGAAATTTACCTTCCGGAGTCTATTACATCAACCTTCGGAATGAAGAAAAGACCATCCTCAAAAAAATCGTGAAAATTTAATTGAAACCCTCTCTGGCGAGAGTATATAACTCGTGCCCTCCTAACTGTCCCATCCGGCGCCAGTCTTCCAGCCTCAGCAAGTACGAAAGCAGGACAGGTGCGAGGCTTCAACTAAAACTTCCCCCGTTTAGCGGACGCTTAATTTTTTAATGATTATCATTGTTTTTGAAAAAAGAGTTAAGATATGATTGATTATAGAAATATTATACAAAGGAATCCCAATAAGAGATTCGGAAAGCCATGTGTCAGAAATACAAGGATAACTGTTTATGATGTTTTAGGCTGGCTTGCCACCGGAATGGATTCTAAGGAAATAATTAAGGACTTTCCGGAATTAACAATGGATGATATTAAAGCTTGTTTGGCTTATGCCGCAGACAGAGAGCACAAATTGCAGCACGCATCATGAAATTATTGTTTGATCAGAACTTTTATTCATGACGATGGCTATAAAGAAGTTTCTTGTTTAGAGTTAGATTAACAACCCCCGAACTGGCCCCAGCCTTCCAGCAAAGGCAGGTGTGTAAGCAGGACTGATGTAGGAAACAGAAACTATTTACCAAGCATACATTCCAGTTTTTTAAGTTGTTTAAGCTGCCTGTTTTTTTTAGTGTTGTAAGAGAAATAAGTACCCCAGGTGTCGGTAGCCGACTTTTCAGGTTTAATATCTGATTTAAAGTATAAATGTGCATCCGTATAAAAAGATGAGGTGAGCTGTTCAATTTGAACCGGTAAAATAGAATAGTAAATTTTACCCATTCCCTGTTTGCCGAAAAGATGATCGCAGATCGCAGGGTCAACATTCAGGGGATTAACAGGGTAAAGGATTACTTTTTGTTTACTGTCGAGTAAAAATACCAGAGGGCAGGAATCGTCAATAGAAAATATTCCCTTGTTTACGGCGCCGTTAATATAATTTATTGATACAAAATAGCCCGAACCTATTTTGATGAATTTGTAAGTATAATCCCTTCCATTGCCTGTCAGCCTGATCCCTTGTGAACTCATCATTTTCACTTCTGTTCCGGAAATGGTAGTTTCTTTTAATTTGCATTGTGCGAATGCTGAAAATGTATTCAAAATAAGTAAGGAGGCCACCAACATTAGTACCATTCCTGTGTTAGGATAATTTGAAATTTTCACTCCTGGCAAATCGAATTCATCCATCAGAACTGACGGATCACCTGAAATTTTAACTTCCCTTTTCATTTTGTACCGTTTTAAAGAGTTATAAATACTTTTAGTTGCCATTAAAATTCACCAGCGAGAGTTGCAAAAGTTTTCGATTCAGAAGGGAATATATATTCACACATATTTCAAATACCTGAGATAAAATATTACGTATAAACCTACCAAAGGATACACCGGCAGGATAATTTAGTACAATTGGCTTCCAGCACTGGTTTTAAGGGATTAAGACATCTTAATATGTAAAAAATCAGTTAATTTTTCGAGATTTAAAAGAATAAAAATGAGGGATAATTTTATTGCACCTTCCGGATTGTTTACATTCGGGAATTATCAACAGCACTTCAGGAAGAATTTGTCGGGGATTTAGATATATTCAGGCAATAAAATAAAAAAGCTAACCATGAGAATGTTCAAATTACTTATTGCGATGGCACACATAAGTATAATATTACTTATTAGCAATAAACAACGGACAATCAGCAATCAGTGACCAGTAACCAGTCGGTCTCGCCAAAGGCGAGAGCAACCGGCAAAAGGAACCCGGAACCAGTGACCAGCAACAAGTAACCAGTCATAGCGAAGCGAAGATCCCGCTCTGCGGGGCAACCAGCAATCTAAAATTTATCCGATTGATTCCATTAATTGAGGCAAGTAAATAAATTCTTAATGTTTTTTATGGAATTGAGCCAGGCCGTTTATCGGTGACCTCATTACTTTTTCGATTTTGACTTCGAACTCATTACCAATCTGACGCAATAGGGGTTCGAAAAAGAAAGCCACCGATCCTGCAAAGCTGACAGGTAATTGTTTGTAATTTTCGTAATCCTTAAAATACTCCACATAGTTAAAAAAGAATTCCCGAAATGAATTTCCGACCAGTTCAAAAATATATCGGTTCGAAAGGTTGTCGGCATAAAAATCACAGAATGATGCAAGAAACCTGTTTGGGAAGGGCATATTATAAACTGCATCAAGGATATTATCGCGTGTATAATTATATTCTTTTTTGAAAGCATTGTTCAATTCTCCGGGAAGATTTCCAAGCAGATAATCTTTAAGGAATTGCCTGCCCATATAAGCACCACTTCCCTCATCGCCAAAGAAATAACCAAGGGATGGAGCATTTTCAACTATTTTGTCACCATCGTAATAACATGAATTAGAACCGGTACCCAATATGCATGCGATGCCTGGCTTATCACCAAATAATGCCCTTGCAGCGCCAAGAATGTCGGAATCCACTTTTATTTCAGCTTTTCCAAAAATGCCGCTTAATCCATCTTCGATAATAATACTTTTATCAAATGAACTGCAGCCGGTACCATAAAAGAAAATCTTCCTGATTTTTTTTGTTTCAACGAATGGGATAAGATCATTCTTCAGCATCTCGGCGATTTGCCTGGAATTAACGTAAAACGGGCTCATGCCCGGTAACTGGAAACTCATTCTTTCTCCCGTATTGTCAGCCAGTATCCAATCCGATTTGGTTGCACCGCTGTCAGCAATCAGTTTCATTTACTCTTTGAATCAGTTTAAAATGGTTGCCAAATTACTTCAAATTCCATTATGAAACATCAGTTTTCTTTTTAATTTTACCATTTGAAACAGTTGGAGGAGTCAATGAAGGACATCAATACTATAATTTGGGACTGGAACGGCACTTTACTAAATGATATTGGAATTTGTATCGAAGCAATAAATACCATGCTCGAAAGGCGAAACCACCCGACGATAAGCAGGCCTGAGTACCTGGAAATTTTCACTTTCCCGGTAAAAGACTATTACGTTAAAGCCGGATTTGATTTTACAATTGAATCGTTTGATGATATTGCCATAGAATTTATGGATCTTTACTTTCAGAAACTTAAATATGCACTGGTATTTCCTGGGGCTTTCAAAGTTCTTAATACGCTGAAACAAAATAATTTTTACCAGATCATGATCTCGGCGATGGAACATGATTCACTTGTCAAATCGGTAAAGGAAAAGGAATTTTATCAATATTTTGATTTCATTGCAGGAATAAATGATCATTTTGCCGGTGGTAAAATTGAAAACGCCAGAAATACAGTTAGAAAACTAAATATTGACCCTGAAAGAACTTTGCTGATTGGTGATACCATTCATGATTACGAAGTAGCTGGTGAACTCCGTATTCAATGTGTGTTGATTTCACACGGCCATCAATCGGCAAGTCTTTTGGAACGGCTGGATTGCACAATTGTAAATGGTATTGAAGAAATACCCGGTTTTCTTGGAATTGATATAAACACTCTTCAGTACCAGGATTTAAAAATTATTTAGCACGCACAATGAGGAAAATTACGAAGGCATCAGACATTATTAATTCTACTTACATAAAACCCGGAAGCCTTATTTATGTCGGCGGTAATGCCGCAGTGCCGCAGGAGCTTATCCGTCAACTTGCCAGGGATCCGTATATTTACAATATTGACTTACTGAGCATCCTGATGCTGGGTGATGTGGAGGAATTGTTCACACAGGAAACCTGTCAGAGGATCAAGCACCGGATTATATTTTCAGGGCCATATTCGAGGGAAGCGCTCAATAAAGGCTGGGCCACTTACCAATTGATGCACTTATCGGACATTCCAAACCAAATCCAGCGCTATCTTAAGCCGAACATTTGCATGTTTACGGTTAGCGGACCTGACAACGGAGGAAATTATAGTTTCGGTACCACAGTCGAAGGTGTTCAGTCGGCCGTTCATTCCATCCGGGAAAACGGAGGACTTGTTATTGTTGAAAAGAATAAGCAGATGCCTTTCGTTTTGGGTACTACCATTCACGAATCGGAAATTGATTATATGTTCGAAACGGATTATCCGTTACCCGTTACACCGGTTCAGCAGTCCGATAGTACGGCTATCAAAATAGGGCGGATTGTCACCGATTTGTATATTACAAACGGCTGTACACTTCAATTTGGGATTGGTGAGGTGCCTGAAGCCGTGACTGATGCAATCATACAGAAAGGAGTGAAAGACATAGGCATTTATACTGAACTTTTTTCGGACGCAATGCGAAAGCTTGTTGAAAAAGGGGTTGTTACGAACCGTTACCTTGAGGTGAATTTTTCAACCGCTTCCATTTTCCTCTCGAACAGCAGGGAAGGTTACGAATGGCTCAATTTTAACAGTTCGGTTCAGAGCCGGCCATGCAATATAACCAATAATATTCTGAACATCGCCAAACAGCACAAAATGACTGCTATCAACAGTGCCATTGGAGTGGATTTGCACGGTAATATCTGGGCGGATTCTTTAAAAGGGCGTGAGATATACAGCGGTATTGGCGGACAGGCTGATTTTCTTCGCGGCTCTTACCTGTCGGAAGGCGGTTTCGCTATAATAGCTATGAAATCAACTACCTCGACCGGAATCTCAAAAATCCTGGATATGTCACCCGAAGGAATTACCACTACAGCGATTTCAGCCGACCCGGTTGTGATCGTAACTGAAAACGGAGCTTTTAATCCACGCGGATTGAATATATCAGAACATGCTGTAGGAATTGCTCATCTTGCTGAACCGGTTACCCGACAAAAATTATTGAAAGTAATTTACGACAGCCCTGAATTTCATAAACCCAGAGAAGCTCTTAAGAATAAATCGCCGAAAGGATTTATATCTTATGATGAAATAACATAACATGCATTTCATTTGTTATTATTGCAGATTCAAATACAACCTCATGTTGTACGAGAATGTCTAAGAAATAATTTAATTTATAATTGCACAACACCACTTACAAAAGAAAGAATTGAGCCAGGCACATTAAATTGCTCTGAGGGTAATGATAAATAAGTACTTTTTGTTATTTTACCAGTTCCTTATGTTCGGGCTGACGTGTACCGGTCAGTACCTGGTGAATCCGTCTTTTGAAGGCACTCCACAACCGAATATACCACCGCCCGGCTGGCAAATTTGTAATACCTCAACAAGCACCCCCGATGTTCAGCCTGGAAATTTCGGCGTATATTTACCTCCGTCGCACGGGAATACCTATCTTGGTATGACAGCAAGGCTCGATTTTACCTGGGAGGACGTTCACACTTCCTTAATCACTCCGCTTTCAACTGATTCGTGTTATAATTTTAAGATTGATTTTGCTTACCAGCAGGATGTCGCGGGTTATAATATGATGCCAATAATACTAAGAGTTTACGGATATAATACCGTCTGTGATAAAAACCACTTGCTGTTCATATCACCGGCAGTATCAAATACAGACTGGCAAACTTTTGAATTTATGATCCATCCGGATGAAGTTGATATTACCGACCTGGTACTTGAAGTATATTACGCGCAGTTGCCTTCATACTGGGGTTATATGCTGATGGATAACATCAGGATCAACACTACTCCTTTTGTTGATCTCGGTAACGATACAACACTCGCCCTTTGCAGCAACGATTCGCTCGTTCTCGATGCAGGTCCGGGATTCGCCGGATACCTTTGGCAGGATGGTTCTTCGGGTTCAACGTACAATGTGAATACAACCGGACTTTACTGGGTTCAGGTTTTTAATGAAGAGGGTTGCTCCTACACCGATTCGATTTTTGTGACCATACCGGAATATATTCCTATGGGAACTGAATTATTTGATTCCACTATGGTTTGCCAGGGTCAGGAAGTGATTGTTATTGTAACTGTTATTAACGGCATTCCTCCTTACAGCTTTGAATGGTCCGATCTGCCTGATACCACAGGAATTGCAGTGATCACTGCCGATACAAGCAGGTTTTATGTAGTAACGATTACGGATAACTGCGGAATTACCATTCAGGATTCCATAAAACTTGTGGTTATGGAAGGCCCGGATATTGACCTTGGTAACGACACACTGATATGCCTCGATGGAAATTATACATTACATGCCGGGCCAGGATTTCCCCAATATGTGTGGCAGGACGGATCAGGCGATTCCGTACTTACAATTAACCAGGCCGGACTGTATTGGGTGACAGTCACCGATAATTTTGGATGTACGGCTACCGACAGTATTAATATCAGTTGGTTCCCATCCATCCCACTGGATATTGGCAATGATACAACATTATGCGAGGGGCAGCAGGTTATTTTTAATGCCGGAAGCGGTTTTATCACCTACCTCTGGCAGAATAACTCGACAGATACAGCATTTACGGTCACCGAAACAGGTTTATATTGGGTGACTGTTACTGATATTAACGGGTGTTCGGCTACCGATTCCGTGTTTGCTGTTTTTCTTCCCTGGCCTGAAATTTTTCTTGGGAACGATACTGCAATTTGTTCCGGTGAAGTGCTTATCCTTGATCCAGGAGAATATATCAGCTATCTGTGGCAGGATAATAATACCAGTCAGTTTTATACAGTTACGCAAACCGGAACTTACAGTGTAACAGTTTCAAACGGATGCGGGGAAGCAACAGATGCTATATATGTGGAAGTAAATCCAAGCCCCCAGCCCTATCTTGGCGCGGATACAACATTATGCACCGGCCAGAGCCTTACCCTTAATCCCGGAGGACAGTTTACCGGATATTTATGGCAGGATAACACTACTTTACCAATTTATATCGTGAGTACTTCAGGAGTATATTCCGTTACTGTTCAAAATAATTTCGGCTGCACCGGTTCGGATGAAATATATGTTTCCATTTCCAACCCCGAAGTAAATCTTGGAGAAGACACATTCGTTTGTGAAGGTGACAGCCTGGTCCTTGATGCCGGCGCAGGATTTGAATCTTACCTTTGGGAGGACAATACGACCAATCAAACACAAAGCATTACTACTGCCGGTAATTATAGCGTTATTGTTTTTGATCAGTACGGCTGTGAGGCTTCAGACCTGATCAATATTGAATTATACCCATATCCTGCGGCGGATTTAGGGGCAGATGCGGAGATATGTTCCGGAGAACAGTTTGTTCTTTATGCGCCCGAAGGTGATTTTATCTATTATTGGAATGGAATAGAAGGTGGAGCAACTTTCACTGTATCCGTCTCCGGAAATTATAGCCTTGCTGTTGTTAATCCATGCGACAGCGCAACTGATGACATACAGGTTATGGTAAATCCGCTGCCCGAGGTGTATCTTGGTGAGGATAAAGTGATCCTTCCGGGTGAGACGATCGGATTGGATGCGGGCTCCGGCTTTGATTATTATATCTGGCAGGATGGTTCCGGCAGTCAATATTTTGTAGTCACCGAAAACAATCTAAATCCTGATAATCCTTATTACTATGTTGAGGTCACAGAAGGCATTTGCAAGAACTCTGACACAATAAAAGTAGAATTGTTCAAGGTTTGGGTTCCGAAGGTCATCACTCTTAACGGCGATGATAAAAATGCAATGTTCCATGCGGACCCTGCACAATGGAACGGCATTCACCGGCATAATATGATTGTATTCAACCGATGGGGTGAAAAAGTCTGGGAATCCGGTGATTTTGTCACCGGTTGGGACGGCAGGCAAAGTGGCCGGTATGTTGCCGATGGGACATATTTCTGGATATTGGAGGTTTATTACGGTTCCAATGAAATAAAGCAGGTATTAAAGGGAAGCCTCACAGTACTAGGGAGCGGGAGGTAAGGGAGTATTTAGTCTATAGTCTCAAGTCTTTAGTCTTTAATAAATTTCGAAGAATAAACTTTGCCGCCATTTTCAATTTTGACCAGGTAAAATCCTTTTGAAAGATTTGTAATGTCTATTTTAAAGGACGTAAATTCATAAGGTTCAGATGTTGTTTCCAACACTCTTCTGCCTTGTTCATTGAAAATTTCAACCCGCGATGTGCTTTGACTGTCATTTTCCAGGCTGATTTCGATGTACTGATCCGCCGGATTAGGATTTATTTCCAACGATTGTGATAAATCCGGACGATTTTCAAATACTGAAGTCTGGAGGATGACTTCAACTTTATCAATATATAAAACACTTCCAAGACTTACACTGGCCCCTTCTTCATCCAGATTGCTTGAAGAAAATGCAATATTCAGAGTGTCGGGTATGGGCGTGCCGACAAGGGTGAAGGGTATTTCGAAATAAGTCCACTCATCAGCAGGAGCCAGCTTTATCATTTCTTCTTCAAGCATTAAGGTTGAATCCAGAACAGGATCGTAATAATACAATAAACCTGCAGCAAGCGCTGTATCCTGTCCAACAGGGAAATATTTATAATAAAAGGTAAACTTTTCGGGTATCTCGCTGATTGGTAAACCACCGGAAGGACCGTTTTCGCCAATATTCCCGTTAGTAACAAATGAGATGGTATCATTCCATTGGGTCAGTTGCGTTTCAAGCCTGATTGAATAAGAGCCATCAAAATGCTCAGTAGATTGAGTTGCTGAAAGGCCGCCACCCAGAAAGGTCATAAAATTAGAAGTCATCCAGTTCTCCGGGTCATAAAAACTGTAATTGATCCAGGACTCAAAACCACTATTGGGTATTTGTGAACTCACTCCATTAAGATAAAGATCATCAATGAACATAACACTACCGGGTCCATTGGTGCCTTCAGGAGATGAACAAAATAATATCATTGTCAGCGTATCGGGAGTAAACCCAACAACCCAGTTTACAGGAATGATGTACTGACTGTAATTGCTTTGATTTCCAGTAAGTGTCATAGAAGCAAATCCTACCGGAAAACCTTCGGATTTAAAGAAAAACAATACAATCGCTGTATCATTTGGAATGACAGTATATTTTGCCCACAGCTTAACCGAATCGGGTGATTCAGAATAGGGAATACCTCCTGTGATTCCATTTTCTCCGGGACTTCCGATAAAAATGCCTCCGGGAATAATTCCCTCGTCAACCTGAATGGTTTCCAACCTTGCAGCAAAGTTTCCTGAATGGCTTTCGGTAGATTTGGTGACATTTGACTGACCGGCTGAAAAATAGGATTGCATATTCGTTGTAAAAAATCCTTCCGGTTCTTCGAAAGTATTTTCTAATTGCCAGTCCTCAAAACTACCGTTGGGAATAGTCTGGGTAAAAATCTGAGCAGGAATTAAAGCCAGGAAAATTACGGGAATGAATAAGTTTTTCATTGTATTAGTATTAAAATATTAATCTGAAAAATAAAACAAATTTTCTTTTGTTAATTCAGTCATTAAAGAAATTCAGGATGTAAAGGTAGGTGTAAATATGTTAACCCAAATTTAAAATTATTAGGGATTGACAATTGTCAGTACTTAATAAAACAAACTTATATAACTTCTCCTACCTTTGTAATCCAATTATAAATAAAACTCTTGTTATGAAAGCAAAATATATTTTCCTCATACTGTTTGCCGGAGTTATTTGTTTCAAAAGTCAGTCCCAATCCATCCCCTACCCTTTTTCTCCCGACTGGGAATCCACTCCTGCCGGGCATATTGCAACCGGACTCGGTCTGGCGGATATTAACGGTGACGGTTGGAAAGACATGATTGTCGCCAATGGTAACGACATTGAGCGTCAGCATCTTGTGGTTTACTACAATAATGGTGACGGAACCTTCCCTCTGCTTCCAGACTGGCAGTCGGATGATATCGACTATCATGGGCACCTTGCGGTTGGTGATATCAATAAAGACGGCTGGATTGATGTTGCTGCTTCGGTTTATATCGGCGCTTCGGGTTTTGGCGAATCGGGAAAAGTCAAAGTATATTATAATGAAGGCGGCGAACTCGAAGGCACTCCGTCATTCGAATCCTACAGTTTCTATACTTTTTCGTGCGCACTTGGCGACGCCGATGCCGATGGCGACCTCGATCTTGCAACAACCGGCGGAGAGCCGTACAGCTCATTATTCGACGTTGGTAAAATATTTTATAACCGAAACGGAACTTTCAGCGAAAATCCCGGATGGGAATCTTCCATTCCATTTGGTTCGCTGGATTTGGAATTCGGTGATCTTGACAAGAACGGCTTTCCCGATCTCATTTTCATCAGCGAAGAAACGCCCAACTATATTTTCCTGGCTGATGACAATGGTAATATCTCGGATTCGCCTTCATGGCTTTCGTCAGAATCTGAGAATTATATCAATTCCGTTGATTTCGGATTTATTGGCGAGTTCAAACACCCGGGGATTATGATGACCGGCAACAGTCAGTTAGGCGGTGACGGAAAGGTAAGGCTGTACACTTTTCCAAGTGGCGTACCTGCTACAAGCGCAGCATCATGGATGTCCGATCCTTTTGGCTACGGATCAGGAATCATTCTTTCGGACATCAACCTCGATGGTTTGTCCGATTTGATTTACGGGGGCTGGTGGCTGCCCGTCAAAATCCATCTGGCTCAGAATTCGGTGTTCGAAACAGTTCCGGTTTACACCTCTTCGACAAATTCAGTTGTCGAAGCAATTCAAATTGCTGATCTTGACAGGGACGGGATCGAAGTGACAACAGTAGAATTTGTTATTTCCGGCAATGGTCATTCCCTTCTTTACCTTGAAAAACAACTTGTTGAAAATATATTATCGGTTCAAATGAATGGTAAGGATGTGAATGAGTCATTCTGGTGCCATGTTCCGAATAAAAACTGGATTTCTTTCAACGATAACCTGCAAGCCGGAGATACTGTTTCCGTTCAGTATGAATACAGTAATGCTGGTGATATGGTCGTGACGAACTGGGACAGCAGCGAGGGTAATTATATATTCTACTATGATTCGTCCACCGGTATATCTACAAATGTTCAGTCCGGAAATGAATTTACAGTGTCAATCGCTCCCAATCCGGCCAGAGAAAAATTATTATTGACGATTGTGGCAACTGACCAATGTTCGTCACAAATATCAATAATGGATTTGCCCGGTAAACAGACTTTCATCTCGCGAAATGTTCTACTAAAAAATGGAAATATTGGCCTGGAATTCGACATAAATAGCCTGGCTCCCGGGGTTTATAACCTGGTAATATCAGCCGGGAAATTCAGGGAAATTCGAAAAATTGTGAAATTGTAAACGGATGAATCGTTTTGAGAAAATATATTTTTAACCATAAATAATTAGCTGGAATGAAGATATTCAGCAACAATCTTAAACCTTGAATTTCATGTCTGACTCCTTCCTCATGATACGAATGGGTATAAGGGTATATGGGTATATGGGCAGTTAGCAATAAGCCGGGAATGACCTGAACTTAAAATTGGAACCTTGCTTCATTTTCGTAACCTTAATAATATTACCTCGGCAAGCAGAAACATAAGGGCAAGAAGGACAAACCACCTCCATAACCTGATTCCCTGGCTTAATTCCATCAGTGTTTCTGTAAAAGGCTTCCCTGAGCTTTCAATAACATGAACATTTTTCATACCCTTAGAGGCAATGAATTCATTAATTTCATCCGGTGTCATAAAGTCCATTTCCGATTCATCACGGTCATAGTTAAAAGCAATCCCCTTGAAGGTCGCGGATTCGCCTGTCAGAACGTAATTTCCGGCACGGGATACCTGGCCCTGTGGAAATAATTCAACTGAAGAGTTCATTCGCCTGTGCTCCGGAATAAAATCGAATCCGGAATTCAAGTCTTTAACGTGCAGCACATCATCGTTGGAAATATTAATATTATTGACCGTTATAACCTCGTCATGCCCGATGGTAATATACAATTTCTCTTCTATTGCACTTGAAATTGCTATTTTATAAAGGGTTGGGACGAAAATTGCATGCTTCGGAAAATTACTGTAAGAGGTTTGTAACGGACAGGCAAAAAGATAAACCTTGCCCTTTTCAAGGGGGAAAACACTTAAAAATGAACCGCCCCTCTGCAAATCGAGCAGGGATTCATGCTGGCTCCGGACATGAGTAATTATCGGATAACATTTAAAAACAACCGGTAAATCAATATTCCGGGGTATTTCATCAAAAACATTAGCATAAATAGGATGCTGAAGGTTAATAAAGCTGATCCGGGTATTTGTGGTATCAGGAGATTCGAAACTCCCAATTCTTAAAGCATCGCACAGGGGATCATATACAGCAGGTGATACCCGGCTTGAAGGAAATATTGCAAGGCTTCCGCCATTCCTTGTAAATTTAACCAGTTCCTGCGTCAACCCTGTTGAAATGGTATTGACCTCATTCAGCACAATCAGTTGCCAGGAATTAAATCCGGAATAATCAATGTTGCCTTCATTAATATTCGTAAAAAGAAAGGTTGAATCTTTACCGAACAACGAATTCAAATACATATTTTCAGTCGTTCCATTGATACATAAAATAGGTGTTTGCTTAACAACCTTATAGGATAAAAAAAACTGGTCATCAAAAGTGATCACATTATCATTGATCTCGATTATTCCATTATCAATTCCAGGCTCTGTCTCAGTATAAGGCAGTGTAACTTCTGCTGATTTATTTGGTTTTACGTCAAAGCTTGCCAGCGCTTTTTGCTGGTTATTAATTTTCAGATTGACCGGCAATCTCTCATAGCTGTTGTCCGAACTGTTCATTATCCGGACCTTCAGCACAGTGAGTTGTCCCGGCTGATGCACAGGTGAATCAAACCAGCAACTGTCAATATATAGATTATCCCGGTTCAAAGCTTTCAAAGGGATAAGGAATACATTAAGTATGGTGTCGGATTCTGTAAAATCACCCTGAAAAATGTTTTTCTGGAAATCCGAAATGGAATAGAGTGATTTAACACCTGATTGACTCCTGTTAAACGCGGCATTTTGCCTTGCAATAATTTCAGGGACTGTTTTTGTGACCGGTGAAATTTTAACGTCATTGACCAGATTTATAAATTCATCCCTGCTGACAAACCGCTGGTGTTTACCTTCGAAATCATTTGTAATGAGCCGGAACATGTCGGAACTTTTATAAACGGATGCTATTTCCTTTGCTTTATCCCGTGCCTCTTCCAGCAATGTTCCCTTTTCAGAAGTTGCCTCCATGCTGAATGAATTATCAATATAAATGCTGACTAAATTTTTTTGTTCAGGGCTTATCAGATTTTTAGCGACCGGAAAATAAGGTTGTGCGAATGCCATGACGATCGCTATTATTGCAAGTATTCTGAACAGTAAAATAAGCAAATGCCGGAGCCTTGATTGTTTTTGGGTTTGGAGCTTTAATTCCCTGATGAAACTGACATTGGTAAAATAGATTTTCTTAAACCTTCTGAAATTGAAAAGGTGAATTATGATCGGAATGGAAACCGCAAACAGGCCATATAAAAATCCCGGATTTACAAAGTTCATCAGTGGTAACCTTAGTTTACAAAGGCGCAAAATTAAACATTAATAGCTTAAACGGCGGGTAAGTTATAAAATTGTAGAGTAAGGTTCTGAGTTCCGGGTTCCGGGTTCCGGGTTCTGAGTTCTGAGTTCTCAGTTCCGTGTCTGTGACGGAAATCTAATATCTTATTTCTAATTTCTAATATCAAATTTCTAATTTCTCAAGCCCCATGTCTCATATCTAAATACTAAATACTTTATACTAAAGACTCACCCTCCTTTCTCCTAAAAAAGATTTAATTTTACCGAAAACACAGAAAAGAAAAATGATTATTCCTGACATTATTAAAATCTGCAGCGGCATCAAAGTTTCAGGACAACTGCTCAAATCGTTCCTTTTCAGCACTGATGTAGCAATTATCAGGAATACCAGTGCCGATGCCATCATTGCAATTTATCCATTTACACCTCAGCCTTTGATCACACAGTCGCTGATACTGGCTTCCGATAAGCCTATTTTCTGCGGAGTCGGAGGCGGTCCGGGTTCCGGCGAAAGGTCTGTTAAGCTTGCGATAGACGCGGAAAATCAGGGAGCCCTTGGGGTGGTTTTGAACACCAATTCAACCAATGACCTGATCAGGAAATTAAAAGAGAATATTTCAATCCCGGTGGTTTTTACAATAGTCTCTCAAAAGGTGGACATAAAAGGCAAAATAGAAGCAGGAGCAGATATTTTTAATGTTTCCGGTGCTGATAAAACTTCAGATATCGTAAAGCGAATCCGAACCATAAACTCCGATATAGCCATTATTGCTACCGGAGGAAAGGATGAAGAAAATATCAAAGCGGCAATTGAATCAGGAGCCAATGCAATCTCATTTACACCGCCTTCGACAGGAGAATTATTCAGGGAAATGATGGACGAATACAGGAATGAATGACTCTTTATAAAGAAAAAAGATAAAAGGGAAAAGGGAAAAGGAAATCCTTACTCCCCTATAATCTTGACCAATACCCGTTTTTTCCTCTTTCCGTCAAATTCACCATAAAATATCTGTTCCCACGGGCCGAAATCCAGTTTGCCTTTTGTAATTGCTACAACGACCTCCCTGCCCATAACCGTGCGTTTCAGATGGGCATCAGCATTATCTTCATAGCTGTTGTGCCGGTATTGAGAATAAGGTTTTTCGGGAGCCAGTTTTTCGAGCCATGTTTCGAAATCCTGATGCAGGCCGCTTTCATCGTCATTTATAAACACACTCGCTGTTATGTGCATGGCATTTACAAGGCATATCCCTTCCTTAACTCCGCTTTCAATTACACAATCCTGAACTTCAGGAGTAATATTTATAAACTGCCTGCGTGTTGAAGTATTAAACCATAATTCTCTGCGAAATGACTTCATATTTGATTATTTAAATTATCATGTCCTCAATTCGATTTCTTTGTAAAATTAAAGATAGTTTTTATTAGTTCATCAACATCCAAACTATTGCCGTCAGTGATGATCATTGATCGCAGGTAATAAGGTTCACGAATGGCTAATTGGGTCATTATATGGTCCATAATTGCAGGTGAAGTTTTCCCTGCCAGCAACGGCCTTTTCTTTTTTGATGTAAGAAGCCTTTGATGTAAAGTATTAGTGGAAGTTTTTAAATAAACGGAAATCCCGCTTTTATTGATGATCTCCATGTTATCAAAGTAACACGGCGTGCCTCCGCCGGTAGAAACCACGGTGTCTTTCATCAAAATTGTATCCTTTAAAGTTTCATTCTCGACCTTACGGAAAACTTTCTCGTCGAATTTGCTGAAAAAACTTGCAATGGTTATCTTATATTTTTCTTCAATCATGCTGTCCAAATCAATAAAAGAATACCCAAGTTTCCAGGAAATCATTTGTCCCACAGTCGTTTTACCGCTCCCCATATATCCGACAAGGTATATCAGCATATTTATTTGATTTTTGTTTCTGGTTCAACAAGCTCATCATTTTTATAAATCAGTACTTTTTCGATAATTCCGTCGGGCAGGTACCAGATTTCTTCGCCGTTTTTCATATTATTTCTGTAATGGATAACCCGCCTGAGGGTTCCGTTTCCATACCAGGCACGTTGCTTTCCTTCGCCATTATTAAATTCACCCGATCCCACAATAGTTCCGTCTTCAGTATAATAAAGCCAGCGTCCGTCGTACATACCTTTCAGATAGTCTCCTTCTGCTTTCAGTTTACCCGATGGAAAGTATTCTTTATAAGCGCCTTGTAAGGTATCCTTGTGATAACAACACTCAACAATCAATTTACCATTCTCGTCGAAAGTTTGGGCAATCCCGTTACGCCGGTTATTTTCAAAATTTTCAAACGATTGCATCTGGCCGTTTTCATACCACCTGATTGAAGCGCCCTGCAAAGTATCATTTAAATAAGAACATTCCTGCTGTTTGAACCCATTTGGATAATACCATGTTGCTTTTCCGTTATAATGATCGCCTTTTTTTTGAATGACTGATTTTGGGTTACCGTTCTCAAAATATGTTTTCTCTGTTTTTGTACAACCGATAGCTATAGAAGTCAGAAAAATTAAAACCAGTTGGAAATTCCTTAAATTACTTTTGTCATTTAATAGTCGCATGTTCAAACCCGAACGAATCATAGTAAATAAACAAAGTTAAAATCTTCGCTATGATCTTTGCTTTACCGCTTCAAACAAGATAATACCCGCAGCTACGGCAACATTCAGTGATCCTGTTTCTCCTGTGAGGGGAATTTTAACAGTCAGGTCACAAAGTTTCAGGTATTCTTCCGAAATGCCTAAATCTTCCGACCCCAGAATAACGGCCACAGGTTTTGAGAAATCCGCATCGTAATATAGATTCGGAGCCTTTTCGGTTGCTCCTACAACTGTTATTCCGCTGTTTTTAAGAAAAAGAATAGTTTCTTTCAGATTACTTTGCCTGCAAATCGAAATATTGTTTAATGCACCGGAAGATGTTTTGATCGCATCAGCATTGATCATTGCCGAGCCTCTTGATGGCATGATCAGGGCATCTACTCCGGCACACTCAGATGTCCGCGCAATCGAGCCGAGGTTTCGTACATCGGTTATTTTATCGAGGATGAGCAGTAAAGGAGCTTTTCCCGATTCAAACAGTCCCGGAAGCAAAGTTTCGATATTCACGAAAGAAACCGGAGAAACGACCGCAACTACACCCTGGTGATTTTGCCTGGTCAGCCTGTTCAGCTTTTCTTTGGGAACAAATTGAAAAGGAATCTTATTCTCATTTGCAAGATTGATAAGATGATTCGCACGCACAGCCAGCATGGATTTTAATATAAAAAGCTTCTCGATCTCCCTGCCTGCACTTATTGCCTCCAGTGTCGGATTATAACCGTAAATAAATTCTGATTTATTCAATTCAATTTACTTTTAATATGGTGAACAAAGATATTTCAATTTGGTATTGTATCTTTTAAATTCAATCAAGTTTTTACAGAGGGCTCAGAATTATGGTCATAGTTGCTTGTTATTTGTTGAATTTTGTTTGAATCAGACTATTAACAAGTAACCAGCAACCAGTCGTAGCGAAGCAAAGATCCCGCTCTGCGGGGCAACCAGTTACAATGATAAATAGTTTAGGTAATTTCGGGGTTTAAATAATTTCTGAAAATATTAGGAATTGAGAATTATAAAATTATTTTTGCGCCTCAATAAAATTGTTATTCGAATAACACAAAAAATTATCTATAAATTATTAAGCTATGAATTTGGAAAAAATAATGAATGACCTTGAAAAGAAACACCCCGGTGAGGTGGAGTATTTGCAGGCTGTAAGAGAAGTTTTAGAATCTATTGAAGAAGTTGTGAATCAGAATCCGCAGTTCGAAACTGCCGGGATTATTGACCGGCTTATAGAACCGGATCGAATTTTAACTTTTAAAATACCCTGGATTAACGATAACGGCGTAGTCAATGTAAACCTGGGTTACAGAGTGCAGTTCAACAATGCTTTGGGTCCATACAAAGGAGGACTGAGGTTTCACCCGAGCGTTAACCTGAGTATTCTGAAATTTCTGGGGTTTGAACAGATATTTAAAAATAGTTTAACTACGCTGCCGATTGGAGGAGGAAAGGGTGGATCTGACTTCAATCCCAAAGGGAAATCGGATGCGGAGATCATGCGTTTTTGCCAGTCGTTCATGCTTGAGTTATGGAAGATCATTGGTCCTGAGATGGACGTTCCGGCCGGAGATATAGGAGTCGGTGGAAAAGAAATAGGATTCCTGTACGGCATGTATAAAAAACTCACACATGAACATCATGGAGTCCTGACAGGTAAAGGACTTGCATGGGGAGGCAGTCTGATCCGTCCGGAAGCTACCGGTTTCGGAGCCGTTTACTTTGCACATGAAATGCTGGCAACAAAGGGTGAAACCTTCAAAGGTAAAAATGTATGTGTTTCAGGTTTCGGGAATGTATGCTGGGGAGCAATCACTAAAGTGAATGAGCTTGGTGGTAAAGTTGTCACCATTTCTGGACCCGACGGATATATCCATGATGAGGCAGGCATTTCGGGAAATAAAATAGAATACCTTCTCGAACTCAGGGCTTCGAACCAGGATATTGTAAAGCCTTATATTTACGAATTTCCTGATGCCAAGTTTATACCCAATAAGCGTCCCTGGGAAGTGAAGTGTGATGTTGCAATTCCGTGTGCGACTCAAAACGAACTGGATGATAATGATGCTAAGGCTCTTGTTAAGAATGGATGTATATGCGTTGCCGAAGGAGCCAACATGCCTTCCACTCCTGCTGCCGTTGAAGTATTCCATGAAAACAGGATCATGTTCGGACCGGGTAAGGCTGTAAATGCCGGCGGCGTTGCTACTTCCGGGCTCGAAATGTCGCAGAATGCTATGAAACTCAACTGGCCAAGCGAAGAGGTTGACGAAAGGCTGCATCATATCATGAAGAGCATTCATAATACCTGTGTAAAACACGGTAAGGAAAGCGACGGATATGTGAATTATGTTAAAGGAGCCAACGTTGCCGGCTTCCTAAAAGTAGCAAATGCGATGCTGGACCAGGGGGTGATTTAGTTCAAGGTTTAAAGTTCAAGGTTTAAGGTTGGGTGTGGGCGATGGTCATGAGCATGATGGGTTCATGAGGATTGTTGGTGGTTACTTGTGACTGGTTACTTGCGACCGGTTACTGATTCAGAGTTCTGAGTTATTTGCCAATTGCTCTCGCCTTTGGCGAGACCGACTGCTCATTGCCACTACCGCTGCCACTGCTACTACCACTGCCGCTGCCGCTTTTGCTCCAAATACCTTTTTCTGTTTTATGTTAAGTGTTTGATGTTTAATATTATTTCAGCTACTACTGCTGTGTCAGGTTGAGTGTGGGGCGATAGTCTTGAGTATGACTGTTTTATGATCGTTGTTGCTGGTTGCTTGTAGTTCCATGTTTGACCGAAGCGGAACACTATTCTACTATTCCATTATCCCATCATTCCATGACTTTTATTAATATCAATCAATATCTGCTCTATCAATTTATCTCCTCCTAAGCAGCATTACATTCTCCACATGCATGGTATGCGGGAACATATCAACAGGCTGGATTTTTTCTACTTTGTATTTTTCAATCATCAGGGCAACATCCCTTGCCTGAGTGGCCGGATTACAACTGATGTAAACAATCCTCTCAGGCTCCATCTTCAAGATCTGCTGAATTACTTTTTCATGCATCCCGGCGCGCGGCGGATCGGTAATGATGACATCAGGCTTTCCATTTTGTAAAATAAAATCATCATCCATTACATTTACGATATCCCCCGAAAAGAACTGTGTATTCGTAATTTGATTGATCTCCGAATTTTTCTCTGCATCTTCGATAGCAGCCGGTACTGATTCAATCCCGATAACCTTGTGGCAATGTGCAGCAATATAATTCGCAATCGTTCCGGTTCCGGTGTATAGATCAAACACAATTTCATTTCCTTTAAGATCAGCAAACTCACGGGTAATCTTATAAAGTTTCCGAACCTGCAGCGAATTCGTCTGAAAAAAAGAGACAGGCCCAATCCTGTACTTTAAACCATCCATAGCTTCAATCAAATGGTCCTTTCCCTTGTAAAGATGAACCGGAAGGTCGCTGATTGTATCGTTCTTTTTTTCATTGATCACAAACATCAGAGAAGTGATACCTGGAAACAAATTATAAATATGATCCATAATTCCATTGATCTTTTCCCTGTCATCATAATGAAATACCAAAAGCACCATCACCTCCCCTGTTGTGGTATTACGGATAATTAGGTTACGTAAAAACCCGGTATTTTTTCTTGCATCAAAATAATCGGGATGGTGTTCCAGTGTAAAATTCTTTATTTCTTTTCTTATTGAATTGGAAGGTTCATCCTGAAGGTAACAGTTCTCAAGGTCAACTATCCTGTCGAACATGCCCGGAATGTGAAAACCAAGTCCGTTCATGATCCTGCTTTCGGGTGATTCACCTTTGGACAGATCGGTCAGCCATTTTTTATTTGAAAAAGTAAATTCAAGCTTGTTGCGGTAATAAAATTCCTTTTCTGACGGTAAGATCGGAAGGATTTCCGGGTGTTCAAACTTCCCTATCCGCTCAATGCTGTCCAACACCTGTTTCTGCTTATAAAAAAGCTGATCATTGTATTTCATGTTCTGCCATCTGCAACCCCCGCAAATGCCAAAGTGTTCACATAGAGGCTCTGTCCTTTTTTCAGAATATTCATGGATGCGGACTGCCTTTCCTTCATAAAAGGACTTTTTATTTTTAAATGCGCTTACATCAATCAGATCACCGGGAACTACAAACGGCACAAATATCACTTTATCATCAATCCTCCCAACTGCGTTGCCCTCCGAGCCTGCGTCAATAATCCTTACTTTTTCAAAAAACTGCTTTACTTTTCTGATCCGTCTCATCATCTGAATTTGGCTGCAAAATTAAGAACATTCCGTTAGGAATGCCTTTAAATGTTGACCGTTCCGGGTTCTGAGTTCCGGGTTCTGAGTTCAGGGTTCAGAGTTGGTCATTGCCGAATGCCGACTGGTTACTGGTTACTGGTTACTGGTTACTGGTTCCGGGTTCAGAGTTCTGAGTTCCGGGTTAAAAAATTTAGAGTAAGAGCAAATTTCCAATATCTAATATCTAATTTCCCATCCCCGTTTCACCAATCCTGCGTATTTTTACATCAAATAATCCGAATGAGCTTTACGGTTTATAAATCTTCTGCAGGATCGGGCAAAACATATACGCTGGTCAGGGAATACCTTAAGCTGGTGATCCCCGATCCGGGGAAGTTCCATCATATCCTTGCCATTACTTTCACCAATAAAGCTGCGGCTGAAATGAAAGAACGAATCCTCCGCAGTCTGCGCGAATGCGCCGACAGCCTGGATTTTCCCGATTCGAAAACAGTTAAATTTCTGTTACCTGAACTTGTGAAGGAAACAGGTCTTTCAACCGAAGCTATTTCTCTGAATGCAGGAACCGTCCTGAAGAACATACTTCACGATTACTCCGATTTTGGCATCAGTACCATTGATAGTTTTGTCCACCGGATCATACGAACCTTTGCTTTCGACCTTCACCTTCCCGTAAGTTTTGAGGTTGAGATGGATACCAAAGCTCTTATTGTTAAAGTGGTTGATATTCTTATAAGTAAAGTCGGCGGTGATGAGAAACTAACTCAGTTCCTTGTAAACTTTATCCAATCTAAAACCAGTGAGGAGAAAAGCTGGAACATAGAGCGCGACCTGGCTTCAGTAGCATCTTTTTTGATTAAGGAAGACGGACAGCCATTCATTGAAAAGCTTAAAGTGCTTAGCCTTGATGATATTGAAGAAATAAACAATCAACTCAAAAAGATCATCCGGGAGTTTGAAAAATCCGTTACTGTGGCAGCAGAAAAAGCTGGAAACCTGATCAGGTCAAAGGGACTTGATCATTCAGCGTTTTATCATGGCAACAATGGGATTAGCAAATATTTTGAAAATATTGAAAATGGCCGGTTCGAAAAGTTGAAGCCTAATTCTTTTGTTGCAACCACCATCAATGAAGACAAATGGTATGGTGGTAAAATAAGCCCTGCTGAAAAGAATGCCATTGATGAGATAAAACCGGAGCTGTATGAATTTTACGAATTGATTTCAACGCTTATTGCCTCCGGCTATCCCGAATATATTATTGTAGAAGAGATCAGAAAAAATATTTACCCCATTGCAGTACTCAACGAAATAGAAAAAATCATGGCCGACTACAAATCGGAAAATGACCTGGTGCTGATTTCCGAATTCAATAAACGCATTGCGAATATAGTCAGGAATGAGCCGGTACCTTTTATTTACGAGCGTTTGGGCGAAAAATACAATCACTTTCTCATTGATGAATTCCAGGATACTTCGGTGATGCAATGGCAGAACCTCATTCCGTTAATCGAAAACTCCCTTTCAACAGGGAATTTCAATATGGTTGTTGGCGATGGAAAGCAAGCCATCTATCGTTTCCGGAGCGGTGAAGTGGAACAATTTACCTCATTACCTAAAATATTCGCACGTCCTGAAAATGAAATTCACTTTCAAAGAGAAAAAATCCTGGAAAGAAACTACAATCCCAAAGTCCTCGAAAACAATTACAGGTCAAAACCGGAAATCGTTGAATTCAACAATGATTTCTTTACAAAAATCTCAGCCAGGCTACCGGAACGATTTGCCGGCATTTATAAAGATGTGGTTCAGATTCCCGATAAAAAAAGTAAAGGTGGTTATATTCAAATTGTATTTCCCGAACCCGATACCACTGAGCAAACTTTTGAGGAGTTTAACCTCAAAGAGATATTTAGGACCTTAGACGAGTTAAAATCCACAGGATTCCGCTACAACGACATTGCTATTTTATGCCGGAACAACGATAATGCCGGATTGATCGCATCCGAATTATTAAAGCAAAACATCAATGTTATTTCTTCCGAATCGTTGATGCTCAGCAATTCACCGGATGTGAAATTCCTGATCTCTACCCTGAAATCGCTTATCAATCCCGCCGACAAAGTTGCACAGGCGGCAATGGTTACTTACCTTTGGCATAAGGGACATTTTGGTGTTGACCTTGATAAGTTGCTGGATATTTTCGGAATTTCTTCCTCGGATAAGGAAAACGACCACAATGGCTTTTTCACCGTCCTTTCGAATTACAATTTTAAAGTCGAACCCGCAGGGTTAATAAATCTTTCACCTTATGACCTCGCTGAAGAACTGATCAGGATTTTCGCATTAAATAAAACGGCTGATCCTTATATTCAATTCTTTCTCGATGCCATTTTAAAAGCTTCGAAGGATAATCAATTTGAATTTTCTGATCTGCCGGATTGGTGGGAAGAGCAAAAGGAAAAATTATCCATCGTAGTTCCGGCAGGTACCAATGCGGTTCAGATCATGACAATTCACAAGGCAAAAGGGCTTGAATTCCCGGTTGTGATCTATCCGTTTGCATCTGAAAAACTAAGGAGAACCAAGGATAAGCTGTGGATTGACCTTGATAATACAAAAATACCGAAACTAAAGACGGCGCTGGTAAATACAACGAGTGCGCTTGATGAAACGGATTTCAGCGGGTTGTACCATGAAGAAATGGAAAAGTCATTGCTTGACCTGGTTAATCTTCTTTATGTTGTGATGACACGCCCGACAGAACGGCTCTATATCATGGCTTCACGTCCGGCTCAAAAAAGTGATACAACGGAATCAGTGCCGGGATTTTTTAAATTTTACCTACAATCGTTACAGTTATGGGACGACAACAGGTATGAATACAGTTTCGGTTCGAAAGCGCACAGGGAAAATAAAGATGACAAACTTTCAGAACCGTTCCTTTTGAAAAATGTGATTTCTGAAAGCTGGAAACACCGGCTTCTCCTCAGTTTGCAGGCTCCCAAAAACTGGGATGTGGAAAATCCCGACCTGGAAAAAAGCCGCGGGCAATTGATGCACCTGATACTTTCGGCGATTCATACTGCCGCCGAAATTGAAGAGGTATTAGACGGATTCCTTGCTGACGGCATTATAAGTAAAGAAGAAAAAACAGCCCTTGAAGCTGAAATCAGTAAAATGCTGGCCAATCCTGCCATAAGCCCCTATTTCAGAGAAGGACTGGATGTGAAAACGGAAGCTGAGATTTTACTTTCGAATGGTGATGTCTTTCGCCCTGACAAGATCATATTTGAAGGTAAAGCCGTTACGGTCATAGACTTTAAAACCGGGAAAAAATCAGAAAAACATAAGGAACAGGTACGCAATTATGTAAGGCTGATCAATGACATGGGATATGAACCCGTGAAGGGGATTTTATTGTACATTAACGAGCCGGAGCCGGTTGTGGAAATTTAATACTTTCGAAATTATCCACTTTCTCATTTTTACAAGTAATTATATAGTTAATAATTTCTTAAATATTGAACCTAAATCAAGTAAAAATGTTGGATAAAAGTCTAACGTTCACTACAATTACTAACTTTAATACTACAAATTATGACACGGAATGAAGTTTACAGAGAAATTGAACAAGCTATGGGTCTTGTTCCCGCGATGTTCAAAGCATTGCCTGATTCTTCCCTTGAGTTTGAATGGCAATTGTTTAAAAAAGTTCAGGTTGAGGAAACCGCCATCCCAAACAAATACCGCGAACTTATTGGTGTTGGCGTAGCTGCAATCATGAGATGCCGGTATTGTTCATATTACCACACTGAGATTGCCAAACTTTATGGAGCTACCGATGCTGAAATAGAAGATGCCATTCACTTTGCAAAGTCCAGTGCAGGTTGGAGCACTTATATTAACGGGTTACAAATCAACTTTGAGGAGTTCACCCATGAAATTGACCAGGCTTGTGAGCATATACGTAAATCACAAATGCAGGAAACTTTAAATTAATCCTATTCATTAACATTTTTAAATAATATCTTGAATGTTAGTTTGGTAATGCCGATTGGATTTATGTTTTAATCCTTTGAGAAGAATTAACTTTTGGATGGACTATCAGATAAATCAAATCGGTATTATTATTTGGTTTTTCGGCTATCACTCTATGTGTTAGCAACAGGTAATTTTATCTAATCGAAAACAATCACTTAATATTCCCGGATTTTTCATACTCCTTAACTATTAATTTTGCCCTGTTATAATCCAAATCTAATACAACTTGAAGACTTTGGCCAGAGGAGTATTTATTAATTCGGGTTTTCTATCATCCATACCGCATCTATATAAAGCATTGAGTCAATAGAGATATTTCTGTCGGCTGCTTTTTGTTTTACCAACTTGTACCAGTTACTATTATTTTTAATGTTTTCAATTTGTTCGCGGATCAGGTCCTGGTTCAAAATAGTCTTAATTCTACCATTGTTCTTCACAAAGTATCTGATAAGCATTTCATCGGTTTGCTCATTGTGGTATTTAATTTCTTTACTCACATGCTCCCGGCTAAGGTACTTATATAGCCTATTCTCAATAGTATTGATGTTATCTTTTTTACCTGGCCCTACATAAACATATACTTCTGTTGATGCCTTGTCAAGTATAAAATCAAAATCAACAAAATTATCCCAATGGTAAAAATGCTCCGACCAGCCTACATAAAAGAAGTTTTTCGGATACATTTCTTCTAAACGAGCTTTAAAATAAACTTTTAAGTTATACGACATCATAAAGCCTTCGTTAACAGCATAAGCGATATAAGGTGAACCATAATATGGGCCAGTAATTATTAATGGAGCATCTTTGGGCGTTAAATCACATAATATATTGCCTTTGCTTTTTAATTCAGCGGCACGTTTTTCTGCTATTATCATGTTTTTACCAATCTCCTGCTTTTCTACATATAAAATGCTCATGCAAAATAAAAGAAGTAAAATAGAAAAAACAGTTTTAACTACTTTTATAGTTTCGGTAATCCTTAAGTTACCAAACATGATAAAAATCAGTATTAATAAGAAGAATTTAAAGGCGTAAAAAGGCATGAAATAATGGAATGCAAAATGCTTTAAAGTAAATGCTATATTTAGTAGAATAGTAATATTAACAGCTACAATAGCACGGGTAGTTTTAAACCCCTTTTCTTTATTCGTTAGCATATTTTTAAAAAGGGGCAATGGTGCAAACAGTAACGATAAAAACATGATAAGAAATAGCATTCTATCTTTGAGAAACAGGAAATTAAAGTTCGGGATAATAGTATTCAAATCAACAAATTTTGATTCCCCCTTACCATGCAAACCGCTATGGGTAAACATGGTAAATATCCATTCCTTAAACTCGCCGAAATTAACAACAATAGGATAAGCAAAAATGCATACAGCTATGAACAGGTATATAATATAATGTAACTTTTTTCTAAAAGAGGCTTTTAATAACACTAAAGGCAATATTGCAACCGGTGCAAACGCCATTTTACATGCTATTCCAAAACCAACAACTGCACCCCATAACACCGACTCATTTTTAAGTTTATAATGTTCTTTTCCGGTATAAATGTATTTAATAACTAAAACAAATAAAACCAACAAGGGCACAACCATAAGTGTTTCAGGTAATATTCGACCTGCTATTCCAACTAAAGTAGCGTTGCCAAATGGTATAAGTTGAAATAGCAGGCTCATAATTCTCGAACCTGTACTGCGGTATATTAGAATAGCACCAATAAAAAGGGTTAATGTGGTAATAAGGTTCTGAAGTAGGTTTGCAGCATGAATGTACTTTTCAGGATTTTTCAAAAAATCGTCCAGGTAACAATCATTACCCTGAAAAAAGTGAATTAATCTGGCTGAAAAGGCAATTACAAACTCCAACGGGGTACCAGGATGTGCAGTGTATTCTACAGCCAGGTTTCCACCACCTATTGCAATACCGTTAAACAAATGAAAATATTCCGGGTCCACGGTACCCAGGTAAAAAGCGCCTTGTAAATAATGCTTAATATAAGTGTTTAATAAGTATATAGCCGGTATAATTAAAAGACTTATATGAAATAGGTCTTTACGGTTACGATATTTAAATAGCTCTTGAATCGGGGTTGTAATTGTGGAGAATATTCGACGAATCATTTTAGGTTGGGTTAATTATTTCTTACTCCATATATTGTATTTCAATATACACCAAATTGCTGCAAAGCCATCTTTGGTTTTAATTTTATTAAGAATAAGCAGGATAGTTTTCTCTTCATTAAAAGCTGGTATAATAATACTTAAGGTCTTAATCATAGAACTCTAATTTTTAATAATAGGAATTTATAATATATTCTCTTTAATGCATAATAATTTTCTTGTTTTTTTCTTTGTTATGCTTGCCTCATGCAGCTCACTGTAATTGCTGCAAACTTCTCAGTGTTTTATTCTCCGTCCCCCCAAAACCGGAGGTTCAAAGATAAAGAAAGAAGTTTGAACTCACCCTGGGTTCTTCCTCACTATTTTTGATATTTTCCTGAATATCAGGGTTAAGGAAATAATCAACTTTTTTAAACTTGTACGCTTTTATACCTTTTTCGTCTTTTGTCGGCCAAAAAAGAGAATACACTAAGAAAACCTAATTTTTATACTCTACTTATTTCGTTGTTGGCTCAACAATTTTCCAATAGGAATCCTTACGTGTAACTTTGCCATTGTGAAACTCCCAAAGGTCACAACCTCTCACTTTTACAATAAGCCCTGAAGTTGTAGTTCCGGTAAGTGTCCATTCTGATACTCCCATATTTCCATCTGATGAAATCCAATGACGGTCTTCTCCATAGTGAACATCAGGAATTCCTTTGAAGCGGCTTTCAAGTGCCTCCCGCACCTGTGCTTTGCCAATGAAGCGTTGTCCCCAGGATTCAGGTCCCCTTGGAAAATCAAATGAGCAATCGTCAGAGAAGAATTCCATTATCGCATTAAGATCATGCCGATTAAATGCATTAAGGATTTGCTTTAAAGTTTCTTTTGTAACCATCATATCTTGTGTGTTGCTTTGAATTTGTAATATTTTGTCGCTTGTCCTATTGTTACAACCTAAATTTACTAATAATCCAGTTAATAGTCCAATAAGTAAAATTTGTTTTGTCATTGTCTGTTTCTTTCAGAACACTGTCTGTTATATATTGTTCGGCGATTTTAAAAATCATTCATAACTTCTTTGTGTTTTAACCGCCGTCCCCCTAAACCACAGGCTCAAAGATAATGAAATAACTTTAATTTCAGGAATGCATTGATAAAACAATGAATGGGAGATATTGGGAAAAATCAAATATACCGTGGCTTAAGTCACCAAATCGCAACTGCGTTAAATTGAAGAATAACAACAGGGTGGAATGGTTATGTAAAAGAGGGTACGAGGCTATCAATACCGTTTACGAGAAAATTGCTCCACATCATAATGAACCGCTGTATACGAGGCCCGTACGTACAGTGGTGTGAGAGGCGCTCCGGTGGGCCTTATGGCTCACCGGCCGTCTACTCGATTAGGCGCTGGGCATATTATAATCAAGTCTTTTTTATGCTATCTATTCGTCGAATTATACTTTCAATAGTATCTGAAACAGTTATAAGAAATTCTCCAGATAATTTAATACGATCCATATTAATACTTAACCTACCTTTTGATTTTTTTATAATTCTCTCAATCTCATCCTTTTTCCTAGATATGCTAACTCTACCATTAGCATGTAAAATACAATTTCTAATCTTTTCAAAATCACAAAGCTGTTCCCATTCTCGATCTTTACTTAAATCAAAATTTAAGGTGTTTTTTATAATTGGTTGAAATCTCAGTAAACTGCCAGAATCAGTAATAGTTTGATTATTATCAAAGCTTTTCTTTATTAATAAAAGAAATTGGATATTCCGGAGCATACTGACCCCCATAAATCGGCTTTGTAAATAAAAAATTCAGCCGGTCATTTACATGACATTCCGGCGGATGCTGACCCCCTT